>NZ_JBHMIW010000002.1:0-515917 GCF_042436655.1 Sinorhizobium sp. P24N7
CTGCGCGTTTCACCCGCGCTGCCCGCTCGCCGTCGAGCGCTGCCGCATCGACGTGCCGCCTTTGGTGCCAATGCCAGACGGACGCCTCGTCGCCTGTCATGTGCGCGCGCCGGCTACTGACATTCCCTGCTGTAGCGGCCAATCCTTCGCTCGGACATATGGCGGCGCCACCGGACCGTTTCACCCGGCAGCACATCTCTGAAGCGTGTCGCGTTCAATCGGCCTCATATCCGGCCGTACTGAAGTAGTTCCGGCATTCTGTGACGGAGAAGAGATTGCAGATGTCGCCGAGGACATCTGCAATCGTGTCGAAAATGCGGGCGGCCTGCTTGCGCAGGAGCGCCTTGAGCTTGGAGAACGCCTTTCGATTGATCGTGTGGATGGCTCCGCGGCGTCGCATAGCGTTGGGATGTCATCGTCCCACAGTTTCGTGTCGACCTCGCCAAGACAGTCTTTCAGGTCCACGGCGTTGATGAGAACGGGCGAATTCTCGCGCGTCGTCAATTGTGCCGCGGCTAGTTGCTTCCCTTCTTCGAAAGCGTCCCGCTGCCTGATCGGCATGGAAGCTTGCGCGCGCTCACATCGTTGGGGTCGCAGGCTTAAGGAGATGGAGCATGACCTTCGGCGGGTGCCGCCATCCTACGTCAAGCCTTACGTGAAGCGCGGAAAGACTGACGCTGCGGACGCGGCCGCCATATGTGAAGCTGTGACAGGCTCTCCATCCGGGCTGCCGAAGTTATGAGTGAGGAATGCTCATCGGTTCTCGTCCTGCATCGCACGCGAGATTTCCTGGTTTCGGCAACGCGATCCTGGCGGTCTTATTGCAGCGAACGGCGCCCAGAACGTCGATCAGCTGAGAGAGCCGCCCGCGTGCCGTTACGCCTGCTTTTTGCTCAGCTGGACGAGACGAACGGGCGTAACGAACAATTGTCCGGCGAAATCGAAGTGGCCAACCAGCGGAGCGAGGCGGGTCAGCGGCTGGCCACGATTCCAGGGGGCGGCGTCTCACTACGAAAATATCGCAGCGGCGAGGCCCTGACGTTGGTAACTGCGCTTCTGCGAAGGACTACGGCGCCTGGCTCGGCCTCACGGCGAAGCCGCACTTTACAGGTGGCAAGCAGAGGGTCAGACGGATGCGCGGGCCGGGATCGGACTGGTTGTGGGACATGCTGACGAGGAAAAAATGAATATCGTCGCCATTACTCTTGCTCACCACATGCAAGAACGATCTTCGCCGTCCTCTGGGATGGAACAAGCTATAAACCGCAGGTGCCCGTCGCCTCCTGATCGCTCAAGGAAGGGTCAGATGGCGAACTAACGGAGGCAAAGAGCTCAGGGCATCCCGATTAACACGAGGCACCCGGAGTGCGCTCGATTGAGCGGGACCTGTTCCGCCAAGCGGACATTCATCAGGGTGCGCAACGATCCGCTGCACATTCAGACGCCGTATACATGTCCGCAGCCGACCTGTTCACCAAAGATGATCAAAACCTCCTTGACCAGCCGGCGCCATCCATGAGGTCAGGCGAGCCGCCATCGACGCTCGACCGTTGCGCAACGTCGCGTGTAACTGCTCTTGGAAGTGATATTCAACTGCGCTTGTGGCGTGGCTAAGCTTTCCCTTTCGACGATTTCGATTTCCGCGTTTGCGAGCGGATCGGGTAGCCGCAGTAGGTATCGCCGGGAAGAATACGCCCACCTGCGCCGCCCCATTTAGGGCCGCTTGAAATGAGGACGGCGCCAGCGATCGTCCCTGTCGCCGAGCTTGCAGTCCCC
Source organism: Sinorhizobium sp. P24N7 (assembly GCF_042436655.1). Classification (NCBI taxonomy): domain Bacteria; kingdom Pseudomonadati; phylum Pseudomonadota; class Alphaproteobacteria; order Hyphomicrobiales; family Rhizobiaceae; genus Sinorhizobium; species Sinorhizobium sp. P24N7. The sequence goes on from NZ_JBHMIW010000002.1 coordinate 1,777, forward strand.
TTACAGCTCTCCAGCTTTGAGTATGTTCTCGGCGCGACGCAACACAGGAGCGTCAATCATCTCTCCGTCCAAACCGAGGGCTCCGGCCCCACTCTCGCGAGCAGTTTCAGCCGCTTTGACGACCTGTGCAGCCCACTCGAGCTGCTCCTTGGACGGAGCAAAGCCTCTATTCGCGACGTCCACCTGATTGGGATGGATGCACAGCGTCCCTCTTAACCCTGCGTCATTCGATCGATTGACAAAAGAGCGGTATTTCTCGGTATCGCGAAACTCTGCAATTGATCCCAAGAGGCCGAGGGGCCGGACGCCGCGCAGCGCTGCAGCAAGGATAAGCCGATACTTCACTGCGACGACGGTTTCGGAGCGGGGATCGCAGCCGAGATCTGCAGCGAGGTCTTCATCACCGCATGCGATCGCGATCACGCGCGGAGAGGATGCGATCTCGTCCAGTCGGGCAACGGCGTTTGCTGTTTCGATGAGAGGCAATAGCTTTGTGTAGCCCGCAGACAAACCCAACAACGCTTCTCGTTCTTCGATCACCTCACTGAGAAAGGACAGATGCTCTGCGCTGGCAGATTTCGCCACAACGATCGCTTTGACATGCTCACAAACTGCGGCCTCGATATCGCGGACGGCCAACGACAAGGGTCGATTGATACGAACAAGGACGTCTCGCGAGCCAATACACAGGCTCGCGGCCACTCCTTGAACGGCAGAGCGCGCTTCAGCCTTTTGGGCTTCGAGAACAGCGTCCTCAAGGTCGAGAATGATGGCATCGGCTCGAGAAGAGCGCGCTTTTTCCGCGTAACGCGCATTATTTGCTGGAACGAAAAGAAGTGAGCGCCAGAAGGCGTCGTCAACATGGTTCGTCGCCATTGTTTTTCTCAAGTCCTCGTCGCGCGTCAAAATCCGCGGTATTGTTCATTTACCTTCGGCGATCGTCAAATATGGTTTGTCGCGACCAACCATCTGGTTCCCAGATGGAGCGCGAACGCTGCTCATGGCGATCTAGTAACGAAATGCTGAGGACAATAGACGATATTTGACCCATCACCCCAGCAAGAGGGCGCGGCGGCAAGAAATGCGATGGCGCAAACCCCCGCGAACTCGCGGATTGCAGCCTTCGGTCGGCGACCGATCTGTTAGGACACCGGACTCGTACAGTTTGCCAAGATCGGCATGTTCGCATGAATCGATAACGCTCAGAGCCTAACCGATCTGGTCAGCGAGGGCGTTCGCCAAGCCTACCTCGAGCCGAACAATTCGTTGCGGACGTCGGTCTTTTGGACCCGTTATCGACTCGAACAACTACAAGGGACAACGCCCGGGCGATCGTGCATGTGGAGCTCGTCCCGGGTAACAGCATCACATTCATCGTTGCCGCCAAGGGGGGGCGGTTCAGAGAACAAGGTTCGTTTCACAACGCTAAACCCTAGCGGCTCCGTCTCCGACTGATGACCGAAGAAGTCCTGAACGAGCCAATCGACATATTCGCGTTGCTCGCTCGTGGTTCGTCGAGCCCGGAAGAGGAGCTCCGCACCGGAGTCTACCAACGGATCAATGCACTGGGGATCGGTGCGCCGGGGTAGGGAAGGCTCACGACGGTCGGGGACGTGACGGTTGCGACTTTTCCCTCCCGGCGCCATTGAGAAACACCGCGCTCCGCATGTTCGCAATAGCCGCCGCGGCATGTCTCTGATTCAAAGGTGATCAATCGCCCGCGTCGTCACTTTTGAGGACCTTGGCATGGAGGCGATCCATGTGTTCGAGGTCCAGGACATGCCGGTGAAGATGGCTGTCAGAATGCAACTTTATCCACAAAAGCGGTCCAGCCGAATGGCGGCAGCGATCGCTGGCCGCCGACCCAGATAAAATTAGAGGGCAGGCTCAGGTTCAGGAAGAATCGCCCGCCATTTCCCATCTTGCGCAAGTTTTTGTACGACCTCCGGAACCAGCGCCCGCACCGCAGCCACTTCGATCGACCGCTCGTCTCTCGGATTCACTGCAAGGACGACGGTCCGCGTTATGACTGGGTCGACAATCCTCACGATTCGAACTTCGCCAAGAGAAGCCTCGCGTTGAATGGCCGACGGCGCGAGGATCGAGTAGGCTTTTCCATCCATCACCATGCTGATGATCGTCGACAGAGAATCTACCTCAAATCGCACATCAATCGTGCATCCATGCTGAGAGACCACGTCGGCCACAGAGCGCCGAACGTTGTTGACACGCATCGGAACAGCCAGCGGATAGGCGTGCAGATCAGCTAAACGAATGGAGCTTTCGAACGGGGGCTGGTTGGGGGGCACGATAAGGCAAAGCTCTTCTCGAGCTAGTACGGTGGAACTGCCCGGACTTTCGCTGGTCCTGTAGAGGATCGCGAGGTTGAAGCGACCAGCAGTCATCCACTCCTCGATCGGGCCACTCATGCCTTCGACAATCTTGAGCGAAACCTTTGGAAGCCGTTCTTTGGCCAAGGCGAGAAGCTCGGTCACCATAACGCGAGCTGCGCCCGATGGTATGCCGATCGTAACTTCCCCGGAGGGCGATTTCTTCTTGTTAGACAATTCCTCTTCCGCCAGGCTTGCCTGCCGCAAAATGATGTGCGCGTGATGCAGAAGCTTCGTGCCAGCGGCCGTAAGCGTCACTCCCGTTCGGTCGCGGATCAATAGTTGCGTGCCAAAACCTTCTTCCATCTGTCGGACATGAAGGCTGAGCGCACTCTGCGCAACATTGAGATTTGCTGCAGCTTTGGTGAAGCTACCTGCGTCCACCACGCCAACGAAATATTTAAGTTGTCTAAAGTCCACTTATGCATTCCCCTTGCGGGAGCCCCCAGGTACGGGATCCCGAACCGCTGTGTTTTCCAGCGTTAACTCCAACCATTATCTCGAAAAGAGATGGCTGAAAAGCAAAAAATGTATTGGAGCGTACGCGACGTCGTTGGGCATACTGCAGCGCGAGGGCTGAGCGATAGGCCATCGAGTGGAAGAGTTACGCGATTTCCTTGAAGTCGCTGCCATCCACGTGACGACGATGAACAAATGAGCGCGCAATGATAGCAACGGTCCCGACAGTAAAAGACGTTATTCTCGCACCGGGGAACGGTAGCTTCTTTTATGACGATCAAGCGGCGATAAGAGCCGGCGTCGCCAGTGACGGTTTTCGTTACATCGGGACGCCTTTGACACCCGGCTTCACCACTATCCGAATGCCTTCACGATCGCTTGGCATCGGCCTCGTGTTGTCGGACGGTGCGATCGTCTGGGGCGATATGATGAGCGTGCAGTATTCAGGCGCAGGCGGGCGCGATTCGCTTTTCCAGATTGATGCGATCGAAGCATTCACTCGATCCGTCATCATCCCCCGGCTTCTGACTGTCAACGTGTCGAGGTTTGTTGAAGCCTGCGGCCATGTCCTCGCCTATCACAGGGGCAAACGGCTTCCGCTTGCGATCGAGTACGGCGTGAGCCAAGCGCTGCTTAGCGCCGCTGCGCACGTCGCACGCACAACGCTCGCCGAAGTGATCTGCTCAGAATTCTGCCTGCCTTTGCCAGTGAGGCCGGTCCCTATCTATGCCCAGAGCGGAGACGCAAGGGAGATCAACGTCGATAAGATGATCCTCAAGTCGGTGGACGTGCTTCCTCATGGTCTGATCAACTCGCGCGAAAAGTTCGGCCCTTCAGGGGAGAGGTTTCGTGAGTTCGTCAAATGGGTTGCCAAGCGCATTAAGGAAATTGGAGAACCAGGCTATCATCCAATCCTACACTTTGACGTCTATGGCTGGATCGGCCTCGAAATCGGGATGGAGGCGGAGAAAATCGCCGATTTTGTCTGCAGGGTTGCAGACGACGTCCCAGGGTACCGCCTTCATATCGAATGCCCAGCAGATTTCGGATCAACCGATACGCAACTCGATGCGTATGCGGATATCGTATCGCTTCTCGACTCCCGCGGCTCGAATGCACGCATTGTCGTCGATGAGCATTGCAATACGCTTGACGACATTCGGGTCTTCGCGGAAGCGAGGGCCGCTCATCTAATTCAGATCAAGATGCCTGACGTCGGATCTATTGCCGATACAGCGCGGGGCGTGTTGGCCTGCAAGGAAGAAGGTATAGGAGCCTATGTTGGCGGAAGCTGCACCGAAACAGACTTGTCGGCGAGGGCTGCGGTGAACGTCGCGGTCGCTACCCAAGCTGACATGATCCTCGCAAAGCCCGGGATGGGCGTTGATGAGGGTATCTCCATCGTCGGCAATGAACAGAACAGGCTGCTCTCCATTCTTACCTACCGACGCTCTCAGAGTTTCATTCAGAGTGTTTGAGGCACCATCCGCATGAGCAAGGCTCTCGAAGGTATTACTGTTGTTGCTGTCGAGCAGGCCGTGGCGGCGCCCTACGCTTCTTCTCGGCTCGCCGATGCTGGCGCGCGCGTCATTAAAATCGAACGACCCGAGGGCGACTTTGCACGTAACTACGATAAGCTCGTTAAGGGACAGAGTGCGTATTTCGTGTGGTTGAACCGCGGAAAGGAATCGATCTGCCTCGACCTCACGGTAGAACACGATCGAGCACTTCTCGAGGCAATGATTGCTGCGGCTGATGTCTTCATCCAGAACCTCAAACCTGGCAGCATCAAAAAGCTTGGGTTCGGTTCCGCCGATCTTCGCAAGCGTTTTCACCGGTTGATAACTTGTGATATTTCCGGTTTTGGCGATGGCGGCGCCCTGTCGCATCTCAAGGCGTATGATCTTATCGTGCAGGCTGAGACCGGGCTTTGCGCGATCACTGGGACATCACACGGACCAGCGCGCGTTGGCGTCTCGGTCTGTGATATTTCGGCCGGCATGACCGCCCACAACGCCATCCTGCAGGCACTGTTCGAACGTGAGCGTACCGGACAGGGGACGAGTATCCAAGTCTCACTGTTCGATGCTGTTGCCGATTGGATGAATGTCCCGGTGCTGCAATTCGACTACAGCGCCTACGCCACAGCGAGGGCAGGGGTCAACCACCCCTCCCTGGCTCCTTACGGAGCCTACCGCTGCGCTGACGGAAAGGACGTCGTCTTCTCCGTCCAAAACGATCGCGAATGGGTGAACTTCTGTACAAAATTCTTGAAGCGGCCTGAACTCACGCGCCGTCCGGGTTTCGCTGACAATATGGAGCGTCTCAGTCACAGAGCTGGTTTGGACGAGATTGTTTCTGATCGGTTCACGCAAATGTCGAGCGAGGAGGCCATGAATGAACTCGAAATGGCGGGACTTGCGTACGGTCGTCTCAATCAAGTTGAGGATGTCTCGACGCATCCCCATCTGAGACGAGTGCCAGTGTCTACGCCGGAAGGGGACATTCAGGTAATTGCACCAGCTGCGATTTTCAATGGAGAAAAAGCGCCAACGTTTCAAGCCGTGCCCGCTCTCGGAGCGCATTCTGAGGCACTACGCAAAGAGTTCCGGTGCTCATCTGGCGCGCCGCTAGCAAGGAACACTACGCCGTGATAACAGACAATTATTGGATCACAGAGATAGATCGAAAAAATATCGACATTGAAATGTTCATCCGGTTCCCCTTTGATTTTAGAGCGGGTTGCGTTTAGTCGGTCCCATAACCGGCCGTATTGAAGTAGTTCCTGCGTTCTGAGACGGAGAAGCGATTGCAGATGTCACCGAGAGCGTCGGCGATGGCGTCGAAACTGCGGGCCGCCGCTTGCGCAGCAGCGCCTTGAGCTTGGAGAAGGCGGTCTCGATCGGGTTGAGGTCGGGTGATTAGGGCGGCAGGAAGAGAGAGACGCGCCTTTCGCCTTGACCATCTGTTCGGCTGGCTTTTGTGAAAGGCGACGCGGTCGAGAATGACGACGTCGCCAGGCGCCAGCGTCGGCGTGAGCTGCGTTCGATCCAGGTCTCGAAGATGCGCCTGTCATTGGCGCAGAGGATAAGGGGCGCGAGCAATCCATGCGACCTCAGGCCGGCGATAAAGGTCTGCGTCTTTCACGCGCCGAAGGAGGCGTGGCTGCGATAGTGCTGCCCTTTGGTGACCACCCGCGGCGCGTGGTCAGCTTGGTAATAGTCGAGGTCTCGTCGATAGAGATCAGTCGCGACAATGCCTTGTTGAAGAAGCACCGGCGTCGTCGGAGCCACAGTTCACGCGTCCGCGCGATCTTTGGGCGCTGATGTTCGCTTGCCTGCAGCTCTTCTCATGACTCAACCCAAGCCGATGGAGAAGAGGACCCGAAAGTGGAGCACGATGACACTGCGCCCGGCGTGTTCGACACGGAGTTCTTCGGCGCCTTATCGCGGAGCGATGCCTTGATCGATCGACGTCGAGCGATTATCGCGTCATCGCCGCAAACCGATGAAGCACATCGCCGAGCATGAAAAATGATTCAGCTTGGGGCATCTGGCAACCCGTCCGACGTTGTTTCCGAAGGCATTCAATCATCGTCTGGCAAATAGTGGGGGTCAGGCGGAAGGTTCATCCGAAGCTCCGGCCGACAGGTGCCTGGTGTGGAAGCCGCCGAAACTGATCTAGCCTCGTGGGAGAAACAGCCATATAAGCTGTTTTCCAGTGCTTATCCGCTTGACCGTAGGACATGAACGCAATGGATTTGCCCATAGCAAATGTCATCAAAGACAACTACGAGCACATGCCGCGGCAAATGAAGGTCGCCGCACGTTGGTTGGTTGATCATCCGACAGAGGTCGCATTGTTGTCTATGAGGGAGCAGGCGCGCAGAGCAGGAGTACCGGCGGCGACGCTAACACGGCTTGCAAAGCGCCTGGGCTTCGATGGCTTTGACGGCTTGAAGGAAATATTTGCGGGTGCCATCAGGGAACGGCCGGAAAGCTTCTCGGGGCGTGCAGAGGAACTACTGGCACGGCGAGAGGCCGAGGGCGATGCCGCCCTAATCGGCGATACAATCAATGCCTTGCACGGCCATCTCGCGGATCTCGCGCAGCCGTCCACAATTTCGGCGCTGGCAGCCGCCGCCGATCTCATGGTGGAGGCGCGACACATTTTTTGTCTCGGCCTGCGCTCTAGTTTTCCTGTAGCTTATCTCGTGCATTATGTCGGCTCATTGCTAGGCTCGACTACGGTGCTGATTGACGGGGTGGGCGGCACGGCCAGTGATGTGCTCCGGTCTGTCGGTCCTGGAGACGTTTTACTTGCGGTTACAGTTAGCCCCTACACCCGCTACACATTGCAGGCAGCCGAGTTTGCAGTCTCGCGCGGTGCGAAGTTGGTGGCCTTGACCGACAGCGAGCTATCGCCAATAGCAAAGCTTTCCGAAGTGCTGGTTTGTGTTCACACCGAGACGCCTTCGTTCTTTCATACCATGACTCCCGCATTCGCGGCGGCGGAGTGTCTCGTTGAACTGATTGCAGCCAAGCGCGGCAGCCCCGCGCTTGAAACCTTGGCGGCGAACGAAGCGCATCTCGCGGCTTTCGATACCTACGTCCTGCAGGCGCCGCGCAGAAGCGTGTCGTTATCGACGGAGGCACTGATTCAAAAGGCACCCCGCCGGTCAAAAAAGCGAGACGCTTGAGAGCGCGCGGCGCGCACCCCTGCCGAACAGAAGACCGCGGGATTGGCTTCAGGGGTTATGCATATCTCAACATCCAGCCAGGGCACTCAGTTGTGGTTTCGAATGGAGAAAAGGCGTATTCTATTCTTACCCCGTCGGCCAAGTCCGTACGGTGAAAATCATTGAGCAGCGATTACCCGTTCCGATGTGCTTGTCGTCGGTTCGAAGGATGAGCGCTCTCCAGCCGCGTCTGCGGTCCGCCAGCTGATCCCAAAATCGCCAGGACACGATCGAGAGTAGGCACGGGTCAGTCGCGGCTCCGGACTAGGCTTGGGCAGCACGTCTTTCAATCAAGTTGGAATGCACTCGCTCTTCCGCGGCTGCGGGAGCCGTATCAATCTAAAATCTAGATGGACCCCGACAATATTCCATATTTGACCCGCCCCGCCATCGGGGCGAAATTGACGGAAGAACGAGCGTAGCGGTTTGGGTTTGCACGGCGCTCGGATGGGCAAAAGTTCATACAGCTGGAGCATGCGATGTCCGACGCCACGAGCTACGAGCTCTTTATCAACGGTGTGTGGAGAGCCGGTGGTGACGGAATCACTCTGCCAGTAATCAATCCGGCGACGGAGAAGGTATTTGCCTCGGTAGCCTCGGCGACGGTATCGGATCTTGATGAGGCCCTCGCTTCGGCAGAACGCAGCCGCAGGGCTTGGTCTTCACGCCCTGCAAAAGATCGTGGTGAGATCCTTGTAGCAGCTGCAGGGATCTTGGCAGCAAAGCTTGGAACGGCAGCCAGGGACTTGTCGGCCGAACAGGGAAAGACGATCGCCGAAGCGACAGGTGAGTACGCACGAGCTGTCGAAACACTGGAGTGGAACGGCACGCACGCCGAAGCGCTGTCGGCCACTATTCCGATGGGTCCGAACCGGATGATTGTACCGGAGCCCCTTGGCGTCGTTGCTGCCCTGACGCCTTGGAACTATCCCGCCGTTCTCGTCGCCCGTAAGCTCGCCCCTGCTTTGGCGGCAGGCTGCCCGGTGATCCTCAAAGGGGCTGAAGAGACGCCAAGCGCGGCTGTCCATATCGTCGAAGCGCTGCGCCAAGCGGGTATCCCGGCCGGCGTGGTCAATCTCGTCTTTGGCGTGCCGGTCCAAATATCCCGGCATCTACTCAGCTCGCCGATTGTGAAGGTCTTGACTTTCACGGGCTCCACAGAGGTTGGAAGACAGCTCGCCAAGCTCGCCGCGAATAACTTGCAGCGGTGCATCCTTGAACTCGGGGGGCACTCTCCGGTCGTTGTATGCGAGGGTGCTGACCTCGCAAAAGCCATACCGGCGATCTCGGAATACAAGTTCGAGTGCGCGGGCCAGAGCTGCAACGCGCCCAGCAGGATTCTGGTCGCGCGAGCACTTTACAAGGAATTCCTGGCCCGGATGACGGAAACCACCCGAAAGATCAGGGTCGGCCCACCGGACGACCCGGAGACGGAGATGGGGCCGATGGCAAACGCGCGGCGAATAGAGGCAATGCAACGCTTAACCGAGAATGCGGTCGATCGCGGCGCCCGCATCGAGACCGGTGGCACCCGCCTCGATCGGCCGGGTTTCTACTGGCCGCCAACCATCCTGACAGGCGTGCCAAAGGATGCGAAAGTGCTTCATGAGGAGCCTTTCGGGCCAATCCTGACCGTGGCGCCGTTCGACACGATCGAGGAGGCGATCGAAGAGGCCAACGCCACCGAATATGGCCTGGCCGCCTACTTCTTCGCTGGCACCTCCGATGCGAAACGGGCGCTAGTCGGCGGTCTTTCGGTAGGCGCTGTCAGTGTAAATTACCTGAAAGGGGTTTCCGCAGATGCGCCTTATGGAGGCGTCAAACAAAGCGGCTATGGATATGAAGGGGGCGAGCAGGGGGTGCGGGGCTTCCAGAACCTGAAACTGGTCAACGGACTCGGGTCATTCGGATAAGATCTGGTGAATAGGAGAACACGTACCATTGCAGGCAAGGACATCACAAGGAGCGTCGCCGACGCTCTTCAGTACATCTCGTATTATCACCCTGCAGACTATATCCGCTACCTTTCGCAGGCATACGCGCGCGAACAGAGCCCAGCGGCGAAGAACGCCATCAGGCAAATCTTGCTGAATTCCCGCATGGCGGCCTTCGGGCGGCGCCCTATCTGCCAGGACACCGGCCTCGTGGTGGTCTTCGCAAAGGTCGGTATGGATGTCCGCATCAAGTCATCGGCCAGTTTCGCAGACCTCGTGAATGATGGCGTCCGTCGGGCATACCTTAATCCGGACAACCCCCTTCGGGCATCGATCGTTGCGGATCCGCTCTCCGGGCGGGTCAACACCCGTGACAATACGCCGGCGGTCATCCACGTGGACCTCGTGCCCGGTAACCGGATCGAGATTACCATTGCCGCAAAAGGCGGTGGGTCGGAAAACAAGGCGCGTTTTACCACCTTGAACCCCAGTGCCTCCGTTGCCGACTGGGTGGTCGACACCGTTTCGAGCCTTGGCAGCGGATGGTGTCCGCCCGGCCTGATCTCGATCGGCATCGGTGGCAGCGCTGAAAAGGCCATGCTGCTGGCGAAGGAGGCCATGAACGAGCCCATTGATATGTCGGAACTGATCGCCAGGGGGCCTTCAAGCGCGGAGGATGCACTGCGGATTGAGCTTTATGAACGGATAAACGCGCTAGGCATCGGCGCGCAGGGTCTTGGTGGTTTGACGACAGTCGTTGATGTCAAGGTTGCGACCTATCCTACGCATGCGGCGTCCATGCCCGTGGCACTCATCCCGCAATGCGCCGCCAATCGGCATTTGAAGTTTACCTTGGACGGCTCTGCACCCATCAGGCTTGAGCCGCCCGACTTGCGCGAATGGCCCGAGATTAGGACCGAGGACTTGAACCCAGCCGGGGTCCGACGGGTTAATCTCGATACGCTTACGAAAGAAGAGACGGCATCGTGGCGCTGCGGGGAAACTCTTCTTTTGTCCGGGAGGATGCTGACGGGCCGCGATGCCGCCCACAAACGAATGGTCGACCTGATCGATGCTGGTAAGCCGCTTCCAGTCGATCTGCGGGGACGCGTGATCTACTATGTCGGTCCAGTGCGCGCGGTGAGCGATGAGGTCGTTGGGCCGGCTGGCCCGACAACCTCCACCCGCATGGACGGTTTTACTGAAAAGATGCTCGCTGGAACGGGGCTCTTTGCGATGGTGGGTAAGGCGGAGAGGGGACCAGCGGCCATCGAGTCGATTGTTAGACACAAAGCGCCCTATCTCATAGCAGTGGGTGGTGCTGCGTATCTGATTTCAAAATCGATCAAAGCGGCGCGGATCGTTGCCTTTGAAGACTTGGACATGGAAGCCATCTATGAATTCGAGGTGCAGGACATGCCGGTCATTATGGCTGTCGATGTTAAGGGAAACTCCATTCACAATTCTGGGCCTCTTGAGTGGCGTAAACGCATGGCGGCCGACAGCATCGCACGCAACATCGGCGTTTGAGTATTCCAGCCTTAGCATCAACCCAGAACGCATGTCGCGACATCGGGCTGAGCGCTGGATTAAGGGCGATAACGGTAACACGAGCGGCATTTTTTGGTGCCAGCTGCTCGGCGAACCAGAGAAAAAAGCCTTCAATTCATCTCGAAGCCAAATGCGCCGATGTAAACACTGAATCGATCATGCTGTTCCACGCGATCGATGCTCAGGTGCTGTCGGGGGTGCCAATCAGGTAGAGCAGCGGAGCGTCAGAAAAATGCGCTATCTATTTACGACCAGGTCGCCGCCGAAGGCCACGATATCTCTTCAGTTGTGTCATCGCCGCTCCGTTAGGCGACGGGCGACAGCCAACATGGTTCGAGCTCTCTCACTTCGACAGCCCCTCTGGCGAACTGCGGTAGAATGGATGCCATCCACTATATTCGGTCGCTTCGATTATAGAATCGGTTGGCACCAATTGCTGTCGACCACCGCTTGAGAGCAATAGGTCATGAAGGCGAAACCCGACGCTGTGCGACTAGACGCTTGGGACGTCCGTATTCTCTCAGAGATTCAGTCAGACGGTCGGATTTCGAAAAGCGAGCTCGCAAAACGTGTTCACCTTTCAGCTTCGGCCTGTTCAGAGCGGCTCCGTGTGCTCCAGGCCGCAGGGATTATTGAGGGGTTCTACGCGCGATTAAGTCCAGCCCTCGTCGGAGGCATGGCTTTTGTGATTGTGGAGGTGGTGCTGGATCGCCATCGTCTCGAGGACCAACGACACTTCGAGGCTGCGATCCAACACATTCCGGAAATCCTCGACTGCTGGGCTATAGGGGGGCGCATTGATTATCTGATGCGCGTCGCGTCTTCTTCTATGGCTGCGTATCAGGATTTCATGGAGGGACTGCTGCAGGCAGGCTTGGGTGTCAATCAATACTACAGCCTTGTCGTCACGAAACCAGTGAAATCCAATTCACCAATCCCCCTGTCCGCATTAAGACAGCGGTAAACTCCCGAAGCCTTGGTTTCCACGGCGATCGGCGCCGATTCCGCGAATTCGTCGGCTAAGGAGGTGCATTTCCGCGAAACTCGAGAGGTATTTGCCGGTATGTTAATTATTAAAGGGACGGCTGGCCGAGTGTTCTCAGCCGACAGATCGCGAGGAGAGGAACGATGGGGTTGAGCAATTTGGGAACGGAGCAACTCCGGGAGAAGGATCGAAGCTTCGTATTTCATCCGTCCACGCACTTAGCCAAGCATAGCCGCGGCGAGACGCCAAACCGGATTATGGCAGGTGCAGAAGGCGTGTACATCTGGGATACGGACGGCCGAAAGAGCCTTGACGGTTTCGGCGGGCTGTACTGCGTCAATATGGGGTATGGATGCACGGAGATTGCTGAGACCATCGCGCGGCAAGCGCACGAGTTGCCGTTCGCCCATGTCTATGCGAGCCAAGGAACCGAGCCGGTCGCCCTCTTGGCAGAGGCCGTGGTCGAATATTTCGGACAGAACATGCGGAGGGTCTATTTTGGCCTCTCAGGGTCCGACGCCAACGAAACTAATATCAAGCTCGTCTGGTACTACAACAACATTCTTGGTCGCCCTGAAAAAAAGAAAATCATCTCGCGGCGTCGCGGATATCACGGGTCCGGGCTGGTCACCGGCAGTCTGACAGGCCTTCCGTTCTTTCACGATTTCTTCGACCTGCCTCTGGATTTGGTGCGCCATACGACGACGCCGCACCATTACCGCCAGGCGCATGATGGCGAGAGCGAGGAAGCGTTCTCGAGGCGCTGTGCCAACGAACTTGAAGCTCTCATCCTCGCTGAAGATCCGGAGACGGTTGCAGCTTTCATCGGAGAGCCGGTACTTGGGACCGGGGGCATCGTGCCACCTCCAACGGGATACTGGGCCGCCATACAGGAGATCCTTGACAAATACGATATTCTGCTAATCGCGGATGAAGTGGTCTGCGGCTTCGGGCGAACCGGTGAGAAATTCGGTTCCCATCTCTATGGCATGCGTCCGGATTTCGTAACGATCGCCAAGGGCTTGAGTTCAGCCTACCTGCCCATCTCCGGGTCAATTATCGGCGACCGCGTCTGGTCGGTCCTGGAAGAAGGAACGGAGAAGCACGGCCCACTCGGCCATGGCTGGACATATTCCGGTCACACGCTTTGCGCGGCGGCCGCACTTGCCAATATCAAATTACTAAAGGAAAGAAACATCTTGGAGCATGTTCGGGATGTCGGACCGTACTGGCATGCCCGCATGAAAGCCGAACTGGAGGGACATCCCATTGTTGGCGAGGTTCGCGGCGTCGGCATTTTATCCGCGGTGGAGCTGATGCGGGATCCTAAAGGGCGGGTACCATTTGGACCCGGACTTCAGGTCGGCGTGCGCGCCGCCGCTGCTCTGTTTGAGAATGGTGTAATCGGCCGGGCTATGCCACATGGCGATATCCTCGGCTATGCCCCACCACTGATCATTACCCGAAAAGAGATCGACATCATCGTCGATGCGACTGCGAAATCGGTCGATACTACCTATCGGGAGCTGAAGGCGGAGGGCGCGGTATAATCTGACGGAATCCAGAGCGAGCTCGCTCTCAAGCCCATACCCTGCCGCAGCCGTCTGGTCGCCACGCAGCAGCGACCTAAGCGGGGCGCGCCCTGCCGGTGCCCCTACCACCGGCAGCAGGGCGATGTTCGCAAAATGCTAGATGACGGCCGGAGTTCCATAAGATAGATTATGCGACGTTATAACATAACGATACTTCCCAAGTCAGCCGCAAGTTCGGAAACATGCCGGAAGAACGTGCTCAGAAGGTTTATGAAACCATGCGCAGACAGCTACTCAATTTTGACACTTTTCAACCGAAAAAGAATGAAGCGCCGCAATCGTGTCTGGCAAAGCTCTGCACTGGCCGCAGAATAGGCATCGTCGTGTGCATTGAATACTTGCGACCGGAGCAGCGGCGATGATCGCCACCATGTTCCGGCTTTACGACGTGTCGCTTGATGGTTCGTTGAGCGGCCGCAAGTCGCACCTAGAGCGCGAACAGGCGATCGCCGTCGATGACTTGTTGGAGTACAACACCTTTGTTCCCGTCGGTCATGAGGGCGGGCCCTATCGTCTCAGCCTTGCATTGGCAGATGAACGCCTGGCGCTGCATATCTCGACGGAGAACGGCGCGCATGTGGTGAGGCACTCCTTGTCGCTCACTTCGTTCCGTCGGCTGTTCAAGGACTACTTCCTGATCTGCGAAAGCTATGACGACGCCTTGACACACCCGAACGCGCAAAGGCTCGAAGCAATCGACAGGGGCCGTCGGGTAATTCATGACGATGCCTCGGACCTACTTCGAGCGCGGCTCGCACCGAAGGTTGCAGTTGACAAAAGCACCGCTCGGCGGCTGTTCACGTTGATCTATGCGCTCTTTGCAGAACGCCACCCGGCAGCGGTTCCGGAAGTGCCACAGCCCGGCCTGAGGAAGCTCTGCACCGGTGCTGGAGTGGGCGTCGCCATCGGCATTGAAGCCTCGCGAGCGGAGCAACGTCGATGAGTGCCGCCGCGTTTCGACTGGGCCATGTGACGCTTGACGGCTCGTTCAGCAGCCGCAATCCCCACTTCGAGAGGGAACGCGCCATTGCCGTCTACGAACTGCTCGAGAAGAACACCTTCATTCCGGTCGGTCATGACGGCGGGCCCTATCGCCTCAGCCTCGCCTTGGCGGGGGCGCAGCTAGCATTGCATATCTCAACCGAGACGGGAGCGCATGTCATGAGCCATTTTCTGTCGCTCGCTCCCTTCCGCGGGCTGCTCAAGGACTACATCCTGACCTGCGAGAGTTTCTACGACGCCATGCCGGGCGCGAGCCCCGCCAGGTTCGAAGCAATCGACATGGGCCGTCGTGCCATTCACAACGACGCCGCCGAAGTGCTGAGAGGGCGGCTCTCGGCCAAGGTGATCGTCGACAAAGACACCGCCCGACGGCTGTTCACGCTGATCTACGTGCTGCTCATGCGACGATCGCCGGGCGCACCCTCCAATAATGACAACGAAGGCGCAGCCCCACGCCATCAATTGGGACCGAGTCTCGGATTGACTAAAAGGGAGCATAGCGGATGAGTGTGCTCAGAAGTATTAGCTTCGAAGCCGATATGCGTGATGCGATCCTGCGCAATCTTCACGCTGTCGAACCGAATTGGCGGTGGACGATCCCTACCCATTCGGATGAGGATTGCTCACTCAGGTTCAGCCGGCAAGATCTTCACACAAGCTCGATTGCGACCGCCGACCATTCCGTCAACATCGGCGCCGTGGCCAGACGAAACATGGCGCGCGTCAGCATCTATTTCGTGCTCACAGGCGCGATGGAAATTCGTGATCGCACGGCGCGCAAGATTCTATCCATCCACGCGAACCACGTTGCAAGTGTCTGCGAAAGTTCAGGAAAACGACTGACTATCGAAGCTCACAGTTCGTGGTTGGCGTTCCACATTCCCGAGCCTACTCTGCGGCGACACTTTGAGGACCTGACCGGTCGGCCATTTATGCAGGAATTCGTGCTGCCGCCGACCAATTTTTGCGAGGGCGATGGGCAGGGCCTTTATCAAACCCTCCGACAGGCAGCAGAGGATCTTTCTTCCGCGTCTCCCGAAGAGAGACCGATGTTGGCAAAAGCCTATCAACAGTTGGCGCTGGCGAAGCTGTTTGCGAAGACGCCGCACAACCTCGCCGAGGCATTCCGGCGCGGAACTCTGTCGGATGCACCAAGGCAACTCCTCAAGGCCGAAGCCTTCATGCGGGAGAACTTGTCCAATCCGATAACCATCGACGATCTCGCGGTCGCTGCAGGCTGCAGCCCGCGGGCGCTGCAGAGGATGTTCCGCAGCCATCGCGGCGACTCGGCCATTGGCATTCTCTGCAGCTACAGGCTGGCTGCAGCGCATGGCGCAATCAAGGCCGGCCGAACGGCGAGCATAACCGATTTGGCGATGAGCCTTCAGTTTTCCAATCCCAGTCGTTTCTCGGTTCTCTACAGGAGCGCCTACGGCTGCAGTCCCTCCTCCGCCCTGCGCTTCGCACGCGATGAGGGCAAGATGGAGAATGCTGAAAGCGATGAACGCTGATGAAAAAAGACGGACCTGGATCTCGCTATGTGGAAGCCGATTGCAGTGAAGCGCACGACCGAGGTCTCTTCGGTCGAGACGTGCAAGTGTTCGTTACATACCGGCAAAATGATCCATGCCGAGCAACCGATTGATCCTGAACATACTTCGACCCTAAGTGTGGCGACTCTTTCCCCGTCCTCTCAGGGTCATTCGGCTGTCGTTGAACCTGTTTCAACGGCAGCCGCTTTTTCTCCAATTTCTGCGTGTGTCAATGAAATGGCGTGTGTGCCAGATCGGCCGGATCGGACAGCGATACCGCGGCGGGTCCCGGGAGCGCCAGGACCTTTCCGTCGCCCGACCCCTCCCAGGGCGACCTGGCTGTCGTCGAACACGCTTCGGCGGCAGCCACCTTTTTCTCAATGCCGCACAAGGTGCGGCTGCGGACTCTACAGCAATCGCATGAGGCGTGACGCGCAGCGGCGACGGTTTCTACTGCCAGTACTACGGGCTTGCGACTGTGTGCCGTGTCGCTTGATGGTGACTTGAACAGTCAGGCCAATCCGCAGCTGAAGTGGGAACAGGCCATCTTCGATCTTCTGGACAAGAACACATTCACGCCAGTCGGACATGGCGGTGGACCCTATCGCCTTTGCCTTGCCCTGGCGAACGCGCGCCTGGTGATGACCATCATGACCGACAAAGGGGAGCATGTCGCGAGTCACCACTTGTCGCTTACGCAATTCCGCCGGTTGCTCAAGGACTACGCGCTTGTCTGCGACAGCCACTACGACGCCATGGCGCGCGCGAACCCTGAAAGGCTCGAGGCGATCGATATGGGACGGCGAGCCATTCACAACGAGGCTGCGGAACTGCTGAAAGAGCGCCAGTCGTCAAAGGTTGCCGTTGACGCCGATACCGCCCGTCGGTTGTTCACATTGATCCATGTCTTGCTCATGCACAGCAAAGATCATGGCGGACGAATACAGGATCCGGCATGATGGATTGGAAGAAATGGACCAAAATTACCGAGTTTCGGGAAGTTTCTAGTGTCTGGCGGCGTTTCCCGATGACCGCCGCGAATCCGAAACTCTCGCCGGGCAATCCGCTATTCCTCAGATCCGCACACTTCAAACTGGGGATGCCGGTCTGCCGCAGCTTCAAGGCGGCACACCTGCGGCTTACTCACCCCCACAGCGGCGCTATCAGTTGAGCCCATAGATCCAGAGCGAGCCCGACAAATGACCATGGCGGCCAAGGAAGACTCCACAACGCTAATGGCGCCCCTGAAGAATGCGACCTTCCGGTCGATCTGCTGGCGACCCAAGTGTCGAGCCTCGACTGGCTGATGGAGACGGTGGCGCTAAGCTGGCTCATGGCGACAATCTCGACGTCAGACACATTGGTCGCGTTGGTTCAGGCCTCATCGACCTTACCGGCGTTCTTCATGGCTATCTTTGTCGGAGCCATAGCCGACAATTTCAGCCGGCGCACGATCATGATTATCGGCCGCAGCCTGATGATGACGGCTTCCGCGGTGCTGACTGTTCTCATGGCCCTCGGCGTGACGGACCCGTGGATCATACTCGGCTTCAGTTTTATGCGGGATCGCGCTCAACGATCCGACCTGGCAGGCCTCCATTGGCGACATTGTCGAGCGGCGAGACCTGCCATCCGCCGTTACCCTTATGTCCGTCGGGTTCAATACGATCCGAAGCGTAGGTCCGGCACTGGGCGGTATCGTCGTCGCCTCCTTCGGGCCGCTGGTCGCCTTTGGGCTTACGACCCTCGGCTTTGTTCCCCCGCTCGCCGCTCTGTGGCGCAACAGCTGGAAGGTCCGCTCCTCACCCCTGCCCCGCGAATCCCTGGCGACCGCGATCTATGACGGGCTGCGTTTCACGGCCATCTCTTCGGAAATCAAGGCGACCATCGCGCGGGGAGCCCTGTTCGGTCTTGCCAGCATTTCGATATTGGCACTCCTGCCCCTGGTGGCCCGTGACCATTTGAAGGGCGGTCCCATCGCCTATGGCATTCTGATGGGGGCTTCGGCGCCGGCGCCCTGTTGGCGGGCCTTACAAACGCATCGCTCAGGGGGACGCTCACGCAGGAGCGCTTGATAGTCCTCGCCTGCCTTGCTTGTGCGATATGCTCGTTTTCGATCACGTTGACCTCGTCGCTTGTGATCGCAACGGTCTCGCTGGCTGCCGCCGGCGCCGGCTGGGTGACGGCGTGGTCCGGCCTTAGCATGATTGTTCAGCTGGCAAGTCCACGCTGGATCACCGGTCGCACCATCTCGATCTATAGCGCGTTCACATATGGCGGTATTGCTGGCGCGGTCGCGGAAAGTTATTCGCTCGCCATCGCGTTGCCGTGGTCTTCAGGTACAACATTGCTGGTCGGCGCTCTCGGGCTGAAACTGCCGATCAGCAACCGGTCGACTTCTCCTCAGTTCATGCGCCTTTGTCGAGGCCTACGCATGGGCCGTGCCAAAGGAGAAATCGTTCTCAAACAATATGATAGCCCTAACACTGCTATGTCACTTGTCCGACATTTGCCGGGCGTCCGACAATTGAACGCGCTGTCAATCGGCCGTTCAATTGCGGATCGCTCTCAAGCATCTGCCGCATCATCGACAGGTTCATCGGTCAAAAAACCGGGGAATCGACCCTCTTCGCCTCATGCTGAGCGTAGTCGATAGGGTCCTCGTCGAGGCTGACTTCCTTGCCGAGCCATGCGAACGTAAGCTCCACGACCCAGCGGCGCGGCAGGACTTCTAAGCCCTTGGCAGTGTTCATGCCACATATGCGCGATTGCGGGGTATGCCCTACCCTAGCGCGGGGCACCTACACCTGCTGTCGGTTTTGTCGCGTCGGCAGCACAGTGGTGTTCGGCTTGCTTTTTGCTGCATTCTCATTAAGCCACTGAATGACGGGCCGGAAACTCGCTCTGAGGCTCTTTCTGCGTAGTTGGCATGACTTTTGAAGCTCCTTTGTCGCGAGGCGATAGGAGCTGGCAACCGTTATTCATGTCATAGGTGACATCACTATCGCTGGAACGAATGGAAAGAAGGCCCGTGTCAGGTCTGCGTCAGATACTCGCATTCGCGCGATGTTTTCGCCGTCACGCAGAGTTTGTATTTCAGCCTTCTTGGGGCCGGGCGTCTTGGTGCGCTCGTATAAGAACATGAATCGCTTCCGTATGGATCTGCGCGGCGGCGCTTTTCGCAACGTTCTCGCTTTCACTGTTCGCCACTGGAGCACGCAGCCGGCCCGGCTCGCGATCATCATCACCGCTGTGCTCACCTGCACGCTGGCTGACGTGCTGGCACCGCTCTATTCAGGCCGGCTGGTGGACGCCGTCGCGAAGGGAGCCGCAACGGAGGCCATAGCGTGGGATGCAGCGCTCGCGGCCTTCTCTATGCTGATTGCCCTCGCGCTCGGCGCCATCGTCATGCGTCACGTTGCTTTCTTTCGCATCACCGATCTAACGCTGAAGATGATGTCCGACATCTCGATCGATGCGTTTCATCGCGTCCAACGCTTTTCGACGGATTGGCATGCAAAAGGCTTTTCTGGTTCGACGGTGCGCATGATCACGCGCGGCGCGCGGGCGCTCGATATCTTGAACGACACGATTCTCATCGCGTTGCTTTCCTCGCTCAGCATGCTAATCGGCTCGGCCGTGCTGCTCGGCCGGTACTGGCCGATAACGGGCCTGATCATTGCCTGCGGCTCCTTTGTATACGTGGCCCTGACGATCACGCTGTCGCTCGGCTATGTTGCGCCCTTGGCGAGCCTTGCTAACAGCTGGGATACCCGGCTTGGCGGCGTACTCGCGGACGCGATTAGCTGCAACGCGGTGGTTAAAGGCTTCGGAGCCGAGCAACGGGAAGACGAGCGCCTCGCGAAGGTCATTGCCAAATGGCGGCGCCGGATGCACCAGACCTGGACGCGGGGTACGATCAACGGCACAACGCAAAGCATAACTCTGCTCGCGCTCAGGGCGGCAGTCATCGGCTATGCGCTGCTTCTATGGTCACGCGGTCAGGCAACCCCCGGCGATGTCGCCTTCGTGCTCACCTCGTTCTCCATGCTGCAAGGCTATCTGCGCGACGTCGCCATGCACGTCCGCAACCTGCAGCGCTCGATCAATGATATGGAGGAGCTGGTCGATCTCCAGAGCCAGCCGCTCGGCATCGCTGATCGCCCGGATGCCAAGCCGATCCGGATCACGAAGGGCCGCATCGATTTCGAGAACGTTCATTTCCACTATGGCAGCCATGGGCTGCCGCTCTACAAAGACTTTTCGGTGTCGATTAGGGCCGGCGAACAGGTTGGTCTGGTCGGTCCGTCCGGCTCAGGCAAGACCACCTTTGTGAAGCTCATCCAGCGGCTTTACGAGCTGACCGGCGGCCGAATCCTGATCGATGGCCAAGACATTTCGAAGGTGACGCAGGCTTCGCTGCGTTCGCAAATCGCGATCGTGCAGCAGGAGCCCCTCCTTTTCCATCGGTCTCTGGCCGAGAACATCGCCTATGGCCGTCCCGGCGCCGGCCAGGCTGAGATCGAACAAGCGGCGCGGCTCGCCAGCGCGCACGAGTTCATCGCCCGCCTGCCGGAGGGTTACAGCACTCTGGTCGGCGAACGCGGCGTGAAGCTTTCCGGCGGCGAGCGCCAGCGGGTGGCGATCGCGCGCGCCTTCCTGACAAATGCACCGATCCTAATCCTCGACGAGGCGACATCAAGCCTAGACTCGGAATCCGAGGCGCTGATCCAGAAGGCGATGGAACGGCTCATGGTCGGACGCACCACGCTGATCATCGCGCACCGACTCTCGACGGTGCGCGGGCTAGACCGGCTGCTCGTCTTCGAACGCGGCCGCATCATCGAGGAGGGCGATCATGCCGCGCTGATCCGTCTCGACGGCGGCATCTACCGCCGCCTATTTGAGCGGCAGGCACTGGATTTAATCAACTGATTAGCGGACGCCCACCATCGCGAGTTCCAACGCGCCTCCATGGATCGGTTCAGCCGCTTTGCCGCCTTCTCCGCAACAACGACTGGCAGTCGAAGGCCTCATGGACGATCTATAGAGAAGAAAATCGAAGGGGTCAGCGCTTTTGTCAATCCGCAGGTGGCTGAGTTGAGCGGTTGTTATTGCGTCACTGCCAACGAAATAGCGCGTGAGCATCACACGAAAGCCTCGGCCTTGGCATCAGTCCACAGCCGGCACAACCATACGCCCTTCCGGCGGTACGCCCGTCGCTTCGACCACGAGACACACGTTAGGTCCGGTTTTTCGGACGGCTGCCCTACGCGACATCATTTGGAGGCGGAACAACGAGTCGGGGTTTGAGGCAAAATTCACCATGACAGGGATTGGTAAAGGTCTGCACCGTCGGCCGCCCCGTTTTGCTCTCATTCGCCTCACCATGATGGGGCATGGATAAATCTGGAATCGGCTTTCTCGCGCTCATAGGCATTCTCATTGTCATCTTGATGAGTATTCTTGCGATCAAACCAGCGGATGAGGCGCCACCCCCGTACCGCCAATCATGCCGGCCAGCCACTAAGGCTATCTCGATCGGCATCGCGACCCATGTGGGCTAGGCAAAAATCCAGCAAGACCTGAAATAATCTCGAACAGTTGCGGAACGCTTCGCGCACGGAACGCGGTCGAAATAGCTCAAATGAATGAGGAACAAACGTTCTCTTAGTACAGAGAAAACGGCGCACTTCTCCCCGTGCGCCGAGTGAACTTTCGGCAGTGGTCCGGCGAGTGTCCCTCAGTTGAGGTCCGCAACCGTGCTTGGCCAACCTATAGCGCTCTCGGCTTGATCGACCATGGACACACGGGCTGTCCTGCACTTGGGCAGGATCTCACGTAGGCGACCGCGCAAGTTGTGAAGCGCTCAAGGCGCGCGCTCTTCGTCTGCACTGCTGCTCGCACGGGAAAGTCTCCCCTCGCCCTCGGCGAAGTACAGGCACACGCGATCGTGGCATCAGGGTATTCGAGCGGCCCCATAACCGACCAGGAACCGGCCGTGCGGTCAATCTGGACCGAACGCATACAGCTGGAATCGAAATGGCCCGAATCGCCGGCTCGACGTGCGCTGGAAAGGGCATGCCTGCCCTACCGCGTGTTCGATAGGGATCAGCGCGTGACCTGTGCAGCCATCACCGACAACCAACGGCCTTCCGATGTGTTGGCCCACCTCAATGAGCGGCAGCAGCAGGCGTCATCGAAGGTCAGGGACCGATAGCGAGACGAACGGCTATACGCCGCGGGGTCGCAGGCCGGGCAACGTCAACGCTGGAAGGAAGGATAACGACGTGAAGCGTGGCTGAGTCTTCGGAGTCGTCATGTCCTATTTGATCCTACTTGGAATTCTTCGGTTACGTCGGCAAGGCTCCCTCTGCCCGGGATTTCGTCTTCTATGGCCTGCCGGCCCGCGTCACACAAGCATGGGTCGGGACCGTCCCTGCCGCACGCGAGTGCGCGATGCGCAAAGGTCGTCCATGGCCGGTCTGAATATGACAGCATTGTGTATGTTTTCGCCTATTGCCCCGGTCGATCTTGCGGATTTCCGCACACGATTGTGTTGCGCTCCGGCGCTCGAAGAAAAATGCCTCACTCTTTCAGAGCGTTAATCGATCCGCCGTCGGTTGGCATGCCATTTGCTCGATATCTCTACAAGGCAGCCGGGTGCTGTCGTTCTTCGGAAAAGTGGCCTGGGAGGCCCGGCCCGTCGCCGGACTAGGCCCGCGTGGAGGATATCATGATCGCACAACATTCCGCGGAGGTCCGCGGCAAGACACCGCTCTATCGGCATCTCTATGTCCAGGTCCTCGCGGCGATCGCCGCAGGCATCCTGCTCGGGCATTTCTATCCGGATGTCGGCACCGAACTCAAACCGCTGGGCGATGCCTTCATCAAGCTCGTCAAGATGATCATCGCGCCGGTCATCTTCCTGACGGTCGCGACCGGTATTGCCGGCATGACCGATCTTGCCAAGGTCGGGCGCGTCGCCGGCAAGGCGATGATCTACTTCCTGACCTTCTCGACGCTCGCGCTCGTCGTCGGTCTGATCGTCGCGAATGTGGTGCAGCCTGGTTCCGGCATGCATATCGATCCGGCCTCGCTCGATATGAAGGCGGTCTCCACCTATACCGAAAAGGCGCATGAACAGTCGGTCACCGGCTTTCTCATGAACATCATTCCGACGACGTTGGTCAGTGCTTTCGCCGAGGGCGACATCCTGCAGGTGCTGTTCATCTCGGTCCTCTTCGGCATCGCGCTTGCCATGGTCGGCGAAAAAGGCCAGCCGGTGGTCGATTTCCTGCATGCGTTGACGCTGCCGATTTTCCGCCTGGTGGCGATCCTGATGAAGGCCGCTCCGATCGGCGCCTTCGGCGCGATGGCCTTCACCATCGGCAAGTACGGCGTGGCGTCGATCGCCAATCTCGCGATGCTGATCGGCACCTTCTATCTCACGTCGTTCCTCTTCGTCTTCATCGTGCTTGGTGCGGTCGCGCGCTACAACGGCTTCTCGATCGTCGCGCTCATCCGCTACATCAAGGAAGAGCTGCTGCTCGTGCTCGGCACGTCCTCTTCGGAAGCGGCGCTGCCGGGCCTGATGAACAAGATGGAGAAGGCAGGCTGCAAGCGCTCGGTCGTCGGCCTCGTCATCCCGACCGGCTATTCCTTCAACCTCGACGGCACCAACATCTACATGACGCTTGCCGCGCTCTTTATCGCGCAGGCGACCGATATCCCGCTGTCGCTTGGTGACCAGATCCTGCTCCTGCTTGTCGCAATGCTGAGCTCGAAGGGCGCTGCCGGCATCACCGGCGCGGGCTTCATCACCCTTGCCGCAACGCTCTCGGTCGTCCCCTCGGTACCGGTCGCCGGCATGGCGCTGATCCTCGGCATCGACCGCTTCATGTCGGAATGCCGCGCGCTCACCAATATTATCGGTAATGCGGCTGCGACGCTGGTCGTGGCGAGGTGGGAAGGAGAGCTCGACCGGGCGCAGCTCTCCGCGGCACTTGCGGGTGAAGTGCCGGTCGTAACCGTCCCGTCGGCCGTCCAGCCCGCCGAAACGCACGGTAAGTGCGGTTTGGCGCGGTCTGGTTTTCCAGATTGCGCCCTTTTTTGCCTGCGCCGCCTTGACGGCAATGCGCCTCGCGGACTCGTCCGCCCGAGCTAGTTCGGAAAGGCTAAGGGCCAAACTCCTCCGCCCGACGTAAAATCAGAATTTGCTGAAATGAGGTGGGACTCACTATGCCAAAGTGTAGCCTATGCGCCCTGATCGCCCTCGCCCTCCTATTTTGCGACGTCGCCTATTCGAAGGATGGCACCATCCAGATTCCCGGCCACAAGTTCCGGACTGCGGTGAATTGTGTACGCCAGGCGCCGATTGGCAAGTTCGATCGCAAGTGCGACATTCCGATTGTCGGCTGGCGTGGCGCCGATGGCCTTTGGCTACCGAGTGTCGCCCAAGGTGCGCCCGGGGGGTTCGGCCTCTAGTCAAAAGTGTCGTCGATTGCTTCGGCAAGCGGCTGGCGGCGGCACTTCGACCAGAGATCGATCAGATTATCCGACACCTACTTGTCGGTTTGTTGAGTCCGCGACACGATGCTGTTCGATTCCTACGCCTTTGATAACATGTAGAGAATTGCTCCTGTTCCTTCCCCCGCGTAGTTGGCACGACTTTTGAAACTCCCTTGCCGCGAGGCGGCAGGAGCTGCCAACCGATTTTCATGTCGTGGATGACAACATCAATAAACATTCCATTTCGGAAGCATCTCGGACGGACGCAGTGCAAACACGCTACTTGGGTTTTGAACGCGGTTGCGACGCTTACCGGCGCTCTTCCTCGGCTCCACATGCCGACAAACTGCCACCACGAAGCTCAACGCCAGACGACGATCGCCGCGAACTATTCCGCGATCGATCCGGACTTCAGCTCGTCTGGCGTCCTAAGCGCGGTCGCCGACGCCGCGACCGCCCTCCCCGTCACATGCACCAACGGGACGACCAACGACATTGGCTTGGCCCTGACACCTCCACAGTCGAATGCTCGCCTTTCCAGAATGCGGGTCCCACTCCGGTTCGGGGTACACTTCGGTGTCGCGGCGGTCCTGGATCGATGCTCCCTATCCTACGATGTTTTCTGCCTCGCGCCGGCTCAGGCCAGGCCCCCAGATGGACACCCACACCGATATCATAACCGCACCCTGACCTGGTGATTGTCTCGCCTACGAGGAAAACTCATGCTCAACGAAGGCCGGACTGTGAAGTCCGAATTTGTCGGAAGTCAGCTCATCGATGTAGTTACGGCTATCGATGAAATTGCGGCGTCGTGTCCGGACAGGATAGCGATTAAACATGGCGCGGAAGAACTCACATATGGTGAGCTGCAACTGCTGTCGGACAGAATTGCGAGCACGCTGCGAGAGCGCGGCGCAGAGGGTAAAATCGTGGGGTATTTCGGTGACCGAAACCCCCATTGGGCAGCCACGGTAATTGCAATATTGAAAAGCGGCTCAACATATCTGCCGCTCGATCCATCTTTGCCGGCCTCCCGCGTTTCTTTCATGATCGAGCAGAGTGGATGCACTCTGATTATCGGCCCGGAAAGACCGGAGGAGCTTGACCTCTTTCAGGAAAACAGCACCGGTCGACAATTCTTGACGGTGCAGACGGCGCTACGCGGTGGCCGTGCCTCTCCTGGAATGCCAGCTGCGGCTGAGGGCCATCTCGCTTACATTCTGTTTACGTCCGGTTCGACGGGGAGACCGAAGGGGGTGATGGTCAAGCGCGCA
This sequence comes from Sinorhizobium sp. P24N7, assembly GCF_042436655.1. Taxonomy (NCBI): domain Bacteria; kingdom Pseudomonadati; phylum Pseudomonadota; class Alphaproteobacteria; order Hyphomicrobiales; family Rhizobiaceae; genus Sinorhizobium; species Sinorhizobium sp. P24N7. The sequence continues at coordinate 27,745 of NZ_JBHMIW010000002.1, forward strand.
GGCCTGAACAACCACTTGAGGGCCAAGATAGATGCGCTCGAGCTAAGTCAGAAGGACTGTGTCGCACAAACTGCCTCGCATAGCTTTGACATCTCGCTGTGGCAGCTTCTGGCCGGGTTATGTGTCGGCAGTTGCGTCGCGATCATAGATGATTCGACAGTAAGATCACCGATGGCCCTTCTTGAGGCACTGCAGGCAAATCGCGTCACAATTGCCCAATTCGTTCCATCGGTGCTCGCCGTCTTCGTTGAGTATCTCCAGACACTCTCAGTCAAGAAGCGGCTTCTTCGTGCGTTGCGCATCGTCTCCACGGTCGGCGAGCCGCTGACGCCTGCCTTGGCGCACGGGTGGCTGACACTTCATCCTCGAGTCCCAATTCTCAATCACTACGGACCGACCGAATGTGCGGATGGGGTTACACACCATTTGATATCTCTCCCGCCCAGCACAGCTGACACCTATTTGCCCATTGGCAAACCTATTGCCAATCTTAGGGTTTATGTCGCCAATGGATCGCGTCTGTGCAAGACGGGAGAAATTGGCGAGATCTGTGTTAGCGGCGTCGGTGTCGCTGATGGATACATCAACGATGGCGTGCGCACCAAAGACGTCTTTTTGTCGAACCCGTTCTCGGACGATCCATCCTATCGGCAGCTCTACAAAACCGGCGATCTCGGACGCATCAGGGCAGATGGCCTGCTGGAATGTCTTGGCAGACGAGATCGTCAGATCAAGATCCGGGGGCACCGGATCGAACTTGGAGAAATCGAATCTCGCCTCTGCGCTCATCCTTTGGTAAGTGCCGCCGTTGCTATCGCACCCGTCCACGAGAGCGTGAAGCTCACGGCTCGGGAAATAACCAACACCGACCGAGAAACTGGGCCAAGACGAATACTGGCCTATGTGTCGGCTCCTGCCGAACTTTCAGAGGCTGAACTCCGGAGCTTTGCTGCCGAAACGCTTCCCGGCTACATGCTTCCGGAGCGGATCATTCGTGTCGAGCGAATGCCGATCACCCGAAACGGGAAGATAGATCTCGCGTTACTGCCAGATCCGACAACGGTTCGCCCGGAGCAGCTGGGTCCGCTCGAGCAACCAAAGACGGAGCTTGAAAGCACACTACGAGATATTTGGTCCAGCGTTCTTCGGATCGAAGGCATCGGCGTCAATGACCAATTCATGGATCTCGGGGGCGACTCGCTCCGCGCGGTACTTATATTGGCTCAGATTCAGAGACAGCTCGGAGCAAATGCGGATTTCAGGGTTGTCCTGAATGGGACCATCAGTTCGCTCGCATCGTCGATATCAAGACAATCCGAGGCGACACAGAACGTGCTTCCTGCTTGTGGGAAGCTCAGACGAGCGCCCCTGACGCGAGTGCAAGAACATCTTTGGTTTCTCTGGCAGCTCGATCCGACCGCAAAAAATTACATTATTCAGGGTGGTGTGCGTATCCGAGGTGCTATCGACCTTACTGCATTCAATAAAACCTGGAACGATGTTGTTCAGGCGCATGACGCGCTTTCGGCACATTTCATCGAGGAAGATGGGCCGGTTCAGATTTTTGATGATCCGCAGAGCTCCGATATAGAGTTGGTGGACGCCACTCACCTGCCTCAAGAAGAGGCTGAGGAGCTTTTGGCGGAGTTGCGGCGGGCGGAGCTCAACAATCCCTTTGATCTCAGCCAGGGCCATTTGTTTCGTGCGCGCCTGATCCGTCTTGCCGCCGACGACCATCTCATGCTCATAACCGCGCACGAAATCATCATCGATGCATGGTCAATCTCTGTCCTGCTCAGAGATTTACAAACGAGATACTCCAATGCCGCTGCAGTCTCTCCAGCAAATCGCCCTTCACTGTCGACCTATGCAGTCTGGGAAAGTGTACATGTTACACCGGAGTCGCTGAGTGATCAGCGGCGCTATTGGCGCCGTCAGCTAGGCGACAATCCTCCCGCACTTTCGCTCGGGAATGATCGACTGCGGTCGAACGTAGGCTCCTACCGCGGGAACTCGCATGCGATTCTCCTTGGCGGCGAACTGTCTGATCAGGTGCGAGATTTTGCGCGCCGGCACAGGTGCACGACGTCCACAATCCTATTGGCATGCTTTAAGCTGCTGTTGCGGATGTATAGCGGCCAAGACGATGTGATCGTTGGCATACCGCACGTGGTGCGCAGCCAGCCCGGCACCGAGGAGATCGTGGGATTTTTCCTCAACATGCTGCCAATTCGAACCACGATCGACGTCAATAAGTCCTTCGCGGCTCACGTAACTCACGTGCAGGACCTCATAAGCGATGCGATCGCGAACTCGGCGTATCCATTTAGCTGGATGGTCAGGGACACCCGACTCCACCGCGAACCCGGTCGATCGCCGATCTTCCAAGTCATGTTCAACATGTACTCCGAGCCCGCGGAACCACCTGCCAAACGCGATTTGGAACTGACATTTCGCGAATACGACACGGGTTATGTGAAATTCGACCTTACGCTCTACGCACAAGACGAAGGCGATGCAATCGCATTGCAACTGGCTTATGCGGAAGACGTATTTTCGAGCGATGTCATCGCTCGAATGGCCGATAATCTTCGCCATCTCATTGCTGCCTGCGTTGAGAGATCGGCCGAGCCGATTGTAGCCCTGAGCAGCCTCAGCCCGTCGGACGTGGCCATTCTAAGCTCGCTCAAGGGCGATGAACGGTCATATGAAAACGAGCCTGCACTCGTGGAAGCGTTCGATCAGGTGAGCGCTTCAAATATCGATCGGGTGGCTTATTTCGGCGAGTTCGGAGCAATCACGTTTGGCCAACTGCGCGAACGCATGGCTGCGATCCAGTCCGTTCTGCGAAGGTGCGGTGTAGGGCCGGGTGATATCGTTGCGATGCTGGTCGACAGGTCGCCGGATGTAGCGGCCACGACTTTGGCAATCCGGGATTTGCGGGCAACTGCCGTGCCTATATCGCCAGATTACCCGGAGGAACGTGTCGGCCATATCGTGAGGGACAGTGGCGCGAAGCTGCTTGTTCACGCCAGCGAGGAGGAAGAGGTCGATTTCGGTGTGCCGTGCGTTAATCTGTCTACCCTGGAGGCTAGATACGCCCCCGGGCCGCTCACGCACCGAACTGTCGAATTGGCCGACGAGGGCGCCGCCAGCCTGATATACACCTCATCGTCGACGGGTAAGGCGAAGGGCGTTCTCACACCGGAATCCGCAATACTTAATCGACTGAACTGGATGTGGCGATGCTTTCCCTTTGATCGCTTCGACGTGATGGCTGTACAGAAGTCTGCGACATTTGTTGCTGCGGCATGGGAGTATTTTGGAGGGCTCCTGAAGGGGATGCCCACGCTGATCCTGACCGATGAGCAGTTGCACGACCCCAACCTCTTGTTGAGGGCGTTGGCACGGCATCACGTCACGCGGTTGTTTGCTTCCCCGCCCATTCTGTCCGGTTTAATTGCCGCTCAAAAGCGCCTGCAGAAAGTGACCAACCTGCGCCTGGTTACAAGCAGCGCTGAACCGATGCCGCCTTCGCTTCCTTTTCGTTGGCGAGAGTGTTTTCCAGATGTGCCGCTATGGAATTTTTATGGCACGACAGAGTGCGCGTCTAATGCAGCGGTGTACCGAACACAGGACGCCGACAATGGCTCTTCGGCTGTGCCCGTCGGGCGCCCGATCGATAATGTGAGAATGTACGTCCTTGACGCACAGTTGAAGCGGGTTCCCGTCGGAGTCACAGGTGAACTCTGTGTGGCAGGACGCTGCGTGAGTACGGGCTATTGGAAGGATCCAGAGCAAACACAACACTGTTTCGTTCCAAATCCGTACAATGACGGTCAATACAGCGTCCTCTACCGTAGTGGTGATATCGCCCGCATCTCGGCCAAAGGTCTTCTGGAGATTTGCGGTCGAGCCGACAATCAAGTCCAGCTTCGGGGGTTCCGAATTGAGCTTGAGGAAATTGAGACGGCGCTCGTATCTCATCCTGGCATCGCGCAGGCCGCCGTATTCGTAAAGGGCGAGGATGATGATCGGCGACTGGTTGCCCTTGTGGTCCCAGCTGACGACGGCCTGACCTCGGGAGACATTGTGAGCCACCTGCGGCAGACACTGCCATCTTACATGATCCCATCGGATGTACAGATGGTGCACTGTATGCCGCTCACCGCGAACGGCAAGATAGATCGGGCTCGCCTCCCTTCCGTCTCATCCTCTGCAATGCAAAAGACCAAGTCCGCCGAGCCACGGACGGAGAGGGAGCGACTCCTCGCCGATATCTGGCAAGAGCTGTTGGGCGCTAAATCCATTGGCATCGACGATAGCTTCTTTGATGTCGGTGGAAATTCGCTTCTGAGTGTGCGGTGCGTTACACTGGCGCGTAAAGCGGGACTGAGCTTAACAGTCAGCCAACTGCACCAGACACCAACCATCCGGGAACTGGCGACGTACCAAACGTCGGCCGCGACAACTGCTTTAGCGGCTTCCGACGGACCGCTGCCAGTGACCCCTGCGGTCTCACATTGGAATAGTTGTGTCGGAATCGGCGAGCACTACAACATTGTTGATCTCTTCTTCATGCCCGCCGGCGTCTTGAATGTCTCCATTCTTGAACGTGCACTTGTGCATGTTATCGGCCGTGAGGAAGCACTGAGGCTCCGAATCGCTGAAACGGAGAGCGGCCTATCTCAGATCATCGGATCGATACCAGATCCCATCGTAGAAGAAGTCAACCTCGTGGGAATGGCCACAGCGCAACAACTCTCGGCTATCGAGCAAGCCTGCGCGGAGCGTCAGCGCACATTTCGATTTGACGGTCGGACACCTCTTATCAGAGTCTCAGCCTTCCGGACATCAGGGAGCGGCGATTACTATTTGCTTGTTCTGCTGCACCACTTTGTAGCAGACGGGGTTGGATACAGACTATTCCTGAATGCACTCGAGGCAGCTTATGATTCGTTTGCTGCCGGCCGGACTGCTGCAGATGCAGAGACGACGACCCTGTCTCAATGGCTGCAGCGATTGGATAGTTACGCGAATGGCGAAGCGGTAACCGAGCTCGAGCATTGGGAGGGCCTACGGTACGACCTGTTTGACATAGGTGTGAGCGACTCTGGGACGAATGCGGCGGGGTTTTCAGCCGAAACTGCGAGGTGGCTCCACTATGTGGGCTCTGAGGAACATATCGATGAAGAATTCTGCAGGCCACTTTGGAAAGATCAGGCTACCTATCATCTAAGGTTCAGCGAGGAGACAACGGGGAAGCTTCTCAAGGTTGCGGCGGCGTCTGCGCAATGCGAGGATTTTGATCTAGTGCTTGCGGCTATTTCGGGGGCATTTGGCCGCGCTTTCGGAAATTACTCCCTCTGGATCGACAGCCTCACTTCGACCAGGGGACAGCTATTCGACGACATCGACCCGTCTCAGATCATCGGCTACGTCGGTGAACTGGTGCCGCTTCCGTTATCCCTTACCGGAACGGAGTCTCATCCAGACCGCGCCCGCTCCATATATCAGCAGCGCAGCTCGTTGCCTCGCCGGGGCATAGGTTTCCGAGCTTTGAAGTTCTTGAACCGGAATCCCGCTGTGCGGGAGCGGATCGATCGCCTGCCGTTACCCCGCATCGGATTGAACTATCGAGCTAGACTCCAACGTCATTATCCGCGCCGTCTGTTATCCAGAGAGCCACACCCATTGTGGATCGGCGAAGATATGGATCAGTCGGTTATGAACTATCTCTTCTGGTTTCGCGTCGGATACCAATCGGGCGAACTAAAAATTGAAGTGAGATACGATCCACGACAAGTTGGCTACGAAACGACGCGCAACCTCTGCACGATCTTGCGCGAGGAACTCATACAGACCGTCGATGCATTTCGGGAATTTGGTCAACCGGGCAATGACTGATGAGGCCGTCGGAGCGACCGATAAAGGGTGAAGACGAGCGCATGGCTTCACCGGCAGGGCATATCAGTTTGTCGGATGGCAAGGTTTCCCGCCTCATCATACGGCTCGCCATTCCCTCGATTGTCGGTTTGTCGCTCAATGCACTTCAGCAGTTCGTGAATGCAATCTTTGTTGGAACGCTCGGCGCGCAGGCTATCGCCGCCGTCAGCATAACTTTGCCCATCATACTCCTACTCACCTCGGTTGGGCAGGGCATTGGCGTCAGCACAGCATCTTTCGTGTCGCGCAATCTTGGCGCTGGCAACTCGCTAGAGGCGAGTCGAGGCGCAAGTTCGGCACTCGCTCTCGCGGCTCCGATCGGAGTCGCCCTTACTGTCGCTCTGAGTCTGAGTTTGCGCGATGTTCTCGCTTTGCTCGGCGCCAGTCCGACAATGATGCCAGCCGCGCTCGACTACGCATCGATGCTCCTATTCGGGTACACTCTCATGCTGTTGAACATGGTCAACGGATTCATCGTGAGGGCCGAGGGTAATACACGATATAGCATGTGGACCATGATTACGTCTTTTGCGCTGAATGCCCTGCTTGATCCCATTCTAATGTTTTCGCTGGATCTCGGAATTCGCGGCGCCGCGCTCGCTACACTGTTGTCTCAGATCGCTGCCACTAGCCTATACGTCTTATATTTTGTGAAACAATGTGGAATTGTCCGTGTCCGACCTTCCTACATCAGTTTGAAAGGCGGCCGCGTAAAGCAGATCGCCGCCATTGGAGCTCCCGCAACCATCACCGGTATTTTGTCTGCTGTTGCGTCCTTGCTCTTGAACAGGGCTGCCGCACCATTCGGCGACCATTCCGTTGCCGCTGTGGGTATAGCCGTACGGTTGTTAACAATCGGGACTCTCCCGATTATGGGCCTATGCATAGGCTCTCAGGCGGTTCTCGGTTTCAGCTGGGGAGCACAGGATTTCGCTCGGGTACAGAAGGCCGCGAAATTCATGCTATCCGTAGCCGTTGGATTTTCAGCTACCTTTTCTGCTGTGGTCGTGACTTTTGCCCGGCCGATCGTCCGGCTTTTGAGCGATAGCGAGGATGTGGCCGAAATCGCTGTCTCGACCTGCATCATGTTTCATCTCTTTTTCGGACTCTTTGGTGTTCAGTACGTTGTAATAACCATGCTTCAGTCGTTCGGGAAAGCACGTCTGAGTGCGGTCGTTTCCTTCGCGAGGCAAGGATATCTCTTCGTACCAGCCATACTACTGTTGCCGGATATTTGGGGCTTCAACGGAGTATTGATCAGCCAGGCAGCTGCTGAGCTGGTGGCAGGGCTGCTGGCTGTATTTGTAATACTCAGGCAGTTCGGCGATCTCAAAGGTAGGCTCCCTTCCCGGCCAACGAGCGGTGAAGGCTGAGAGCTGATGCGATCGTGGCGATCATTTCGGACCTGATTGGGATGTAGATGACCAGCCGGACCCAATGAGGAGGTCACGCCTATCTTAGCCCTCAACGCTGAATCCGGTTCAATGGCATCGGCAGGGATGCGCCGTCGGCCGCAAGCGCGATTTGGCGTGAGGTCCCCCAACAGTACTTTGTGCTAGAGCGCGAGGAAGTCTCAGGTGATAGCAACGCTGCTTCCATCGAATGTTGCCGTGCACACTTGTCGAGCAAGTGAGGGCAGCGGAGTCCAAGTGATGGCCGAAGAAGAGAGTGCAATCGCCACCGCAGTCAAAAGCAGAAGGCGTGAATTCTCGATCGGGCGGGCCTGTGCTAGAGCGGCATTGTCCAAGCTTGGCTTTGCTCCGTGCGCGATCCCAAGTGGGCCTCACCGGGAACCGCTTTGGCCGTCTGGCATCGTTGGCAGCATAACTCATTGCGGTGGGTTCTATGCCGCGGCTGTGGCCTCGCAGAAAGACTACGTTGCGCTTGGAATCGATGCAGAAGTCGACGAGGAGCTGCCCTCAGGCGTGTTGTCGCTCGTTTCGGTTGACGAGGAGCGAAATTGGATCGCCAACGCATCCGGACGCCTCAATTGGGGACGGCTGCTCTTCAGTGCTAAAGAGAGCATCTTCAAGGCGTGGTTTCCGCTCACACGTGAATGGTTGGGCTTCGAGGATGCTGTGGTCACTATCATCCCGGACAACGGCTCATTTGTTGCTCAGCTTCCGCACACACTCGTGCCGGCGAACGCTTGTCCGCGGGAACTCCGCGGCCGATTCCTTATTGCAAACGGACTTATACTGACTGCAGTTTTCCTTGCGGCGCCGTGATCAAAGGTTGATCATTTTTGCGCTGGAACCGGGCGGCAGGGGGCGTTGAGTCCGGATATTAACCTACAGCTTTCAGCGACCTCGCATATGCCGTCATTATGGGCGAATGCTGGTAATGCCTTGCCCTCCACTCCTCATTGTTTGCGCTCGGACTAGATTCTCCACTTGCCTTCGAGAGGTGGAGAGCGCCGGAACGAGGCAACGCGGCTACTGCTCAGCCGTCTAAAAGTCCGGGTGGCGATCCATCGTCGAGTGTGTCATATCGAGCCCGCAAGTTGAAAAACAATGTCGACCACAGGTCGCTTACGCAGGAATGATCGATGAGAGTATTGATTGCGGGGGCAGGAATAGCTGGACTTTCGGCGGCACGAGCATTGGAAATGAAAGGCGTCGAGTGCCAGGTCGTCGAACGGCGAGAACGGCCGCCGACCGAGGGCGCAGGAATCTTCCTTCTGGGAAACGCCGCAAGAGCGCTCGGCGACCTGGGGCTGCTGGACGAAGTCAGGTCCGTCGCCTATCCAATAGCCTCTCAACGAATCCTTTCGCCTTCGGGTTCAGTTCTGAACGACGTCAGGACCGCAAACGTCTGGAAGGATTGCGGGCCCTGTCTCGCCCTATCGCGCCAATCTCTGGCAGGCATCCTCGAGATGTCGCTGAATCCTGGCACCGTGAACTATGGCTTGGAGGCGGTTTCGACGGTGTCCCGGGGTGATAAGCGCATAGTTCGCTTCTCCGACGCTCGAGAAAGAGAATACGATCTCGTGGTCGGCGCGGCAGGCGTCAATTCGCCGCTACGAAGCGCAGTGTTCGGTCCGAATGCCGCTCGCCAGATCGACATCTCCTGCTGGCGTCTGGTCGTCCGCAACAACGGCGAAATCGATGGCTGGACGGCGATGATCGGGAAAGGCCGCACCCTGCTCGGCATTCCGATCAGTGAAAGGGAAACGTACATATACGCCGACTGTCGCTCGAGCGAATTCGACGACGGCTCCGTCGATGTTCTGAAGCGGCTATTCGGCGACTTCGCTGGGCCGCTAGGCCCGATTGTGGCGGCTCTAGATCCGGACACCGCGGTCCATCGAGCCGTTTTGCAGGAAGTTCCCGCAAGACGGTGGGTAGCGGATCGTTGTGTCTTGATCGGTGACGCAGCGCACGCCTCATCGCCGAGCATGGCCCAGGGCGCCGGCATGGCAATCGAGGACGCGGTCGTTCTTGCAGAGCTTGTCACCAAGGGCGGGTCGATCGAAGGTATCCTTCAACGGTTCCACGAGGCCCGCATTGGCCGGGTCGCATGGGTACAGAAGAAGTCACGCGCACGCGACAAGCTCAGAACGGGTTCGAGTACGATACGAAACGCTGTCCTGCGGCTGTTCGGCGACTCGCTGTACCGGCGCACTTACGAACCCCTCACACACCCGCTCTTGTCCTGATACAGCAAGGCCCGCCTAAGGTCAGTCGCTGGAGAAAACCAGGCTCACGACATCTAAAGGATGAGGTCGTGGCAGCGAAATCGCGATATAACGTTACCGACGCGCCCTGCGCCACCCGGCCGCGCGTGCCTCCTCGGGACGCTGTCCATGACCGACCGTGAGTGGCGGCCGCCATCTTGATACCGGGTAGCGGCTCTTGCGAGCGAGGTTCGTCCGGCATGGATTCTCCGGACCGCGACGAAGGGCCATTTACCCAGGATGAATCGCTCATCCCGGCGTGCTATGCGGGAGCCGTTTATGTTTCATCGGCTGTAGCTTTCAGCGGGAATCTTCTTCAACACACTCGTGAGCAATCCCTTCAACTCGGGCTCTTGAACACGAGCGGCGGCATCAGTCGGCGAAAGCCACTCGAGTTGTCTTTCTCCCTGCTCTGGAAACTTGCTGTGGACCCCGTCCACCTTGAGCAAGTGCGCCGCGACAACCGGAGCAACTTTCCTGCCATTCGCGAGTGTCTTGAGATAGGTGTAATAGCCCCATGGGCGTTTCTTCGCCTTTCCTGTTATGCCGGCCTCTTCCCACGCCTCCCGCTCGGCAACACGGTGAGGTTTCAGATCCTTGATAGGCCACCCTTTTGGTATCGTCCATCGGCGAGAGGCTCGCGTTGTGATCAGCAGAATCTGAACGCCTCCGTTCTCGCCGAACCGGTGGCAGATCGCCCCGATCTGCTCGACGGCGCCATCTTTCATCACGGTGGCGGCCAAAGGCGCGAGGCGCGCAAGGTAGCGTACATTGTTTTTCATTGCGCACCTTTACCAAGACAGGCCGGTTTGACCAAAAAGAGCCACGCGGTCATCGACGCAGACGGCAGGCCGAGTAACCTTTGATCGACGGCAGGGTGAGTCCAGGACCATCCAATGGAAGAACCGATGCTGCAGGACATGCGTGAGGACGCGAACCTCTTACTGACCGCGCCTCCGACACCAATACCTTCCAAGACTTGGCCAAAGAAAAGCGGCTTGGGCTGACATTCCGTCAAACGAACCGCAAGTTCAGGTTCCCCCGCAAAATGTGATCGAACGGTTCTTCAACAAACTCAAGCAGTTCCGCAGCATCGCGACGAGATATGACAAGGAACCCGCCACTTTCTCGCGGCCATAAGCCTGGCCGCGAGACGCATCTGGATCAGGTCGTACGACCCCATGCCCCGCCGACAGATATCGGACTAGAAACGATAGGTAACGCCCGCGCCGATCAGCCATGGATCGAGCTTGGCCTTGCCGCTGACACCGGCGCCACCGACATTGGCCTCGAAATCTGGTCTCAGGAAGATTTTCTTCGCATCGAAGTTCACGCCCCAGTGGTCGTCGACCATATAGTCGAAGCCAGCCTGTAGGGCGACGCCGAAGGTGTTCTTGACATCAAGGCTACGGGCACTTTTGCCTGACTGGTTGTAGAACAGCGTATAATTGACGCCGGCGCCGACATAGGGCCGAAAGGTGCCGAAATCGGTGAAATGGTATTGAAGGGTCAGGGTTGGCGGCAGCAGCCAGGTCTTGCCGATCTCTCCGAGCGTTGAAATTGAGCGACTGCCGTAAACATTGGCGTAGGTTGTGCCGAGGATGAGCTCGGCGGCGATATTCTCGTTGAAGAAATACGAGATGTCGAATTCCGGTATGACCGTATTCGAAAAGGAAAGGTCCGAACCCTGCAATCCGTCGACGCGGCCGGAGTCGTTGGTGATCACGTTAAGCCCCCGCAAGCGTATCTGCCAAGGGGTCGTGTCTGCCGCTGCAGCAGCGGCGGGCGGAGTAAATTGTGCCGTCGTCAGATCCGCCGCTTCGGCGGTGCAGGCAGCAACCAATGCTGCGGCGGTGATGATGGCGCGGACGATATTGCTGGAGATCATTTTTCCTCCTTCGACCGAGATTCGTGGTTCTCGCCTTTCCTGAGTCCCCACCGGTACAGCTAGCGAGGGGTTTACATCGGCTAACGCGGTGACCACCGCGGTAGCCGAGAGGCAAGCAAGCATCGTGCCGATGGGAGCATTGTTGCAGATCAATTGGATGGCATTCATAGCGCCTTGTGCTATGTCCGACAGTTGTCGAAGTTCTAACAACGCGTGTAACCGGCAGTGCGTGCGCTTTGTCGTCTCCCGCACCCGTATGAAGCTGGAGCCATCGCCATCAGCGCCACTGTAGCCGCCCCGCAGCTCAATGTGTACGGGCAGCCGGTATACGCTCAGCGTCCGACAGTCTGGGTGGAATCATTCTGCATCACAAAAATTATTTATCGTATCACTTTTATTCTTGCCAGCGGCATTAAATGTGATGCAACAAATGCATGAAGATCACCTACGACGAAACCAAGCGCAAAACCAACATCGCCAAGCACGGCTATGATTTCGCCGATCTGGACATGGATTTTTCGCTTCGTCTGTGGTGGTCCCGCCAAGGAAGGTCGCTTCACGGCGATCGGCGTTCTGCGCAATGGTGTGATTGCCGTAGTCTTCGCCCGCCTTGGTTCGGAAGGCGTTTCGATTATCTCCATGGGTGACGCCAGCCGGAAGGAAAGGAGTTTACTATGACCAATCTATCCCGCCGCATCCGCCGGATCTCCGACAAGGAGGAGGCAGACATTCAGCGCAAGATAGCCAGCGACCCAGACGCCCTAGAGGCCACCGACGAGCAGCTTAGGCAAGCAAAGCCTTTTGCTGAGGCCTTCCCGGACCTGGCCGAGAGCATCAAGCGTGCCAGAGGCCGACCGGCAGTTGAGAACCCAAGGCAGCAGATATCCATTCGCCTCGATCCGGATATCATTGACTATTACAAAAAGAACTGCGGCAAAGGCTGGCAAACCCGGATGAACGACGACCTTAGGAAGGCTGCCGGGTTGAAGAAGGCCGGTTAACTACTTCGCCCTCACCTTGAGCCGCACTGTCTGGTCGTACGTCCTGCCGCCCGCCGTCACGACACGGTTGACGAGGCTGTAATTCGTCCCGTCCGTGCCGGAGGAGAGCCAGACAGCGGGAGGCGGCCCTTTTGACCTTGAAGAATCCGAGTGCCGTCGAGCCGTTCGCAGGACTTCATGCCACTTGTTCGCTGGAGAACATGTTAGCCGTCGTAGGGAGCGGTGGGGTATGCATACATAGGGTCACTTATAAACCCGGACAACCAGGGGAGCTGGTCGGCCAGTATCCTGTCCGAGGTGAAGGACGACGGCTCGTCGGACAGTTGGCTATGACTACTGTGACGCAGACATTACCGAATCTCTCGCCTCGGCCCACACATGTCTTCATTCATCCGTAGAGTGGATCGGCGCCATCCAAGAAATCGATTTTACGGTTCGTACGGGATGTTGCATTAGGGTACATGCCCAGGGACACGTCGACCTACACGCCGAGCCCCTCAGAACCGGTGTCAGGACACCTCCCAGACGTGTCCCTGGGTACTGCTTTTCAGGTAAAATCGCCGAGGAGGCGAGCGCGATCAGGCGCAGCTTTCCAGCGCGCTCGCAGGCAATGCGCTCGTGCGGTCGCTGTTTCGGCAAAGATATCCGCGCGGCGTGTCTGCCTCGTGCTGACAATTCGATCGCTCCTCAGCAAAGGACAACGACATGCGCCAAACGTACGTGCAGTCGCCGAACGGCTTGGCGCGGGCTGCCGCTCGGCGGCAGCGCGAAGCGGTTCCATCAACGGCGGTGGCGTGCGCTGAGCGCAAGTCTAATGCCCCACAAGAGCGTCAGAGGCGTGGAAGCTCAGGCTCGACACGGAGGCGGTGGACGAAACACGTGTTCAGCTGATCAAGCGCATCATCGCCGGATCAGCAGTCAATTCCTATTTTTTTGTGGCCACTCCGTCACTCGCTGCCGCAGACGACGTTCTGTTTTCCTCCGACAATGGCACTTTCATCGCTTTCGGCGGAATCGGCCTTACTAACATCAAGGCCCAGGAATTTGTCTACAACGGCGCACAGTGCACAAACTCGGGTTGGGAGAGCAAAGGGCCACAAGTGCAGTCAGCTGAACTGGGAGAGCAAGGGAATCACCCTTTTCACCGCCGGTGCAGACGCGCAGATCGACGACGACCGGAGCGTGAAGGGCAGCGTCAACTTCGGCACCGGCGGCAACGGTCATATCGTCAACACCGACAGGCTGAGTCCTGGGCACGATGACTGGAGCGATCGCTCAAACCACCCCAACACCGATCTATGTGTCGCCGGAGCAATCGAATTGGATCGGATCATCTACAGCAATGAGACCAGCAGCATCACGATCGGCCCCCGTTTGCGCAACACTGACGTTCAGTGGACAGCCTATGGCGGATCGGGCACCCATTCGAGCGAGGATGGCTTCCGCGATCAGCCCGTTGTATGGGCAGACCGGGAAATTAGAAACAGCTATCGGCAAAAGGTTCCGGTTAGCTTCATCGGCCTGAGCGGCCATCAGGCCATCGGCGATCTCAGGATCCGCGGCGGCATTCAGGGCGACTTGAGCTTGGGTATCAGGGACATCGACGACCACTTCGGCGGCCCGGCGTTATCTGACGATATGGATCCGGCGCCGGCGATCGGCGCCTCGGTTGCGGTCAACTACGCATTGACGCCGGGTGCTTCGCTTTATCTGTCCGGTTCGTTCGAGCGCGTGTTTCACAACTGCGGCAAAATGGAAATACGGGACATGTTGGACGGAACCCGCCTCCCGTGGACGAAGGATGAGGCGGGGGCGAATTTCGAGGCGATCTCGATCTCCTTGGGGCTCAAGGGCTCGTTCTGACTTCCAAAGACGTCAACGCAAACATAAGGACGAGCACCGGGCTCGATCACGAGCTAGATGATTCGAACCCATTTGTGCATCATGCTCTAACGAGCAGCCCTGATCAGCGTCTCAGCAAGTCTCGTCTTTCCAGCGATGATTTCGGAGCCTTCATAGGAAAGATGACCGCTGTCTCGGTAAAGGAATTTGCCGTCGATCTCGGTCTTGCATGTTGTGTCGTCGCACAGATAGTCCTGGTAAGAGACAACCTCTACGTCAGCCTTCGAGGCCACTTGATTCAAGAGCTCGAGAGTGCGGGACCGCATGTGGCGGTAATCGCTGACATGTATCTTACAATCACTGTAGCGCCCGAGCATAACACCTCCCCTTGCCTTTCGCTCAAGGCAATCGGCGATATCGAAACTTGCGACTGGCGGCGGAGCAACAACCACCACTCGCTTGCCCAGGGCGCGAACAGCTTCAACGAGAGACTTGATACCCTCGGCGGCTCCATCCACCGAAGCTTCAACCTCCGCGAAAGTATCATTACTCCTCTTGAGCAGCATAAAGTCCTTCGATACGGCGGTGGCAAATGGGCTTGAAATGACGACAGTGCTCACCTCCGGCTGATTTTTCAGGATAGCCAAAACACTGTCATTGAAGCGAATACAGTCCTTGCCAAAGGCACGGGGGTAATAAGGAATGGTTGTTGAGCTCTTCGAGTAGGCAGCAACGCCAATGGCGGGGAGGCATCCGCTCATAGTGAGCTGAACCAGTCCGGCTTCTCCGACTGTTTTAGCCAAGCCGGGAACCAGTGCCATCGCAAAAGAATCGCCCCAGACCAGCAATTGTGGTCTGTCCGTCGTCTGGCAGTCCTTCGGGATACCCTGAGGAGGCGATCCGGCACTGAAAACACATGCGGTTCCCAAGCCGTAATTGATGCGTCGGATCTCAGCAAAGTCGACCTTACTTTGGGTTTCGGCAATGGCGAGTGAGGGTGCGAAGCCGAGAATAACCGATACGGCGAGCAGGCCTGAGGCCATCCTCCTGCGAGACATGACGAGCCCCTGCCGAAACGGCTCCTCCACGAAACGGTGAAGAGCCAAGCTCGCAACAAAAGAGAAAGCAACTGCCGCATAGATCGCAAGCGCAGGCGGCTCTGCCAGCCAAACAGCCCTCACATAGACGAGCACGGGCCAATGGATCAGATAGAGCGCGTACGAGATGTCCCCAATCCTCGCCATGCCTCGAACTGCCACATTATTCCCGCTGGGCGCAAGCAGGAGGATTAGGGTTCCCAAACCAACCAAAGCGGCATCAACGCCAGGGTGTTGGGAACCAACAGGGGCAATGGGAATAACGAGGAGAAGCGCGAGCGCCGGCAGGCGCAGCGCCGCAAGCTTGGCAGCCACGCGAGAGCTGGCGGGAAGCAAAGCCCCGAACGAACCAATGGCTATTTCCCAAAATCGGGTGGGTAGAAGATAAAATGCAGCGGATGGGTCACGAGAAGCCACGTAAAGACATAGCACGACGCTGGCAACGAGGAGCGAACTAACTCCCGTGAGCCACCATCTCTTGGGAGTCAAAGCCAAGAAGGCAGGAAGCAGCAAATAATACTGTTCTTCGACGGCGAGCGACCAGAAATGCAGAAGGGGCTTCGTTTCGGCGGCTCCGCCAAAATAGTCCGACTGAAACCAAAAAACGATACCGGCGGTAAATGTAAGCGCCCCGAGGACCTGAGTACGAAACTCCCGCAGGCCGACGTCTGACAGAAAGAAGGGCGCAGCAATCGTTGTGAGCGCAATGACGACATAGGCCGCCGGCAACAGACGTTTCGCACGCCGATAATAGAATTCCCAAAAGCTGAAGCGTGATTGCTCAAGCTGTGTCTTGATGAGACCTGTGATCAGAAAGCCCGAAATCACGAAGAAAATATCAACGCCAAGATAACCCGCTGCGAACGGCTCGACACGGGCATGATAAAGGACAACCAGCAGTACAGCCAACCCCCGCAAGGCCTGGATATCACTTCGAAATTCTCGCGGCATGGAAGACCTGATAAAATTCTCGATTTAAGTGGATGAACTGAGGACTCGGGGCACGTTGTCAGCCATAGCTGTCTGCAGGAACGAAGTGAAAAATGGCGCCGTCTGGAATCATTCGTCGAATTGATTTCGACCCGTTGTCCGTTTCCTCCCCAATGACGAAGAAAGTCGCCGGCAGCAGGTGTTGTGTGCTTGATTTCGGTCAATTGATGCTCCTCTAATGAAGCATGTCCGGTAATTCGTAAAATCGATTGTTTGGATGGCGTGCATCCACGCGCTGGATCGCTCGCATACCCGCTTTGCTCTTCGAGAATACGAATGCGATGACCTGATAAAAGCCCCAGGAAAAAGGAAAATGGGCGAAACGATCACAGGTCATGCGACAGGCGATCCTGGATGGTGATGAGCGCTTTCTGCCAGATCCCGAGACGTTGCCTTTTCTGAATTCATGTTTCCGGCAATTGGCGCGCGGGTCGAAAAACTTCTTGCCTCGGGCTTGGCGAGGTCGCGATTTGATCGCCATGTAAAACCATACCTCCTCGACAATTGGCTTTATCGTCGGGTTCGCCAGGGGGTGTGTCTCTGGGTAGGTTTTCGATGCCTTCCAAACAAGCCAGAGCGTAGGTTCTCGCCTCGCTTCAGATCGCGCAACACTCCGACCTTGAATGTCAGAAAAATGTTGGCTATTTTCTGACATATGAAAACCACTGCGACCTCGGTACCGGATCAGATCATGAGGCGCGCCCGTGCACGCGGGCGTGGTGGGGTTTTCACGCCTAGCGACTTCCTGGATTTGGCTGAACGCGCGGCGGTCGACCAGGCGCTCTCCCGAATGGTCAAGGCTGGAAAGCTTCGGCGCCTGGCGCGAGGCCTGTACGACTTCCCGAAGGTCCATCCGCAACTTGGTCCCCTTTCGCCGACTCCCGACGATGTCGCGCAAGCATTGGCGCGGGAGACTGGATCCCAGGTGCAGATCGCGGGTGCGCGTGCAGCGAACGCGCTCGGTCTTTCCACTCAGGTTCCGGCAAAGAGCATCTATCTGACCAATGGCCCCTCCCGCCGTGTCGTACTGGGCAAGCGCGTGGTCGATCTGCGTCACGCCTCGCCCAAGCATCTGATCGCTCCGGGCAGCGCGGCCGGCACAGTCGTACAGGCCCTTCGTCACGTGGGGGCGGTACGTGCCCGCGACGTTGCACAGATCGCGGCGCGTCGTCTTTCGGTCAGCGACAAGAAGAAGCTCGCATCGACTGCGGTCCAAGCTCCCGCCTGGATGCGGCCGACGCTTGTTTCGATCGCCAATGCAGCGTCGGGCGAGATCGATGGATAAGGTAGCTCTTCTTCCAGCCGGGGATCGGGCAGCCCTCTTTGGCGAAACAGGCGCTGGCCGAGGAGTCGCCAATACGATCATCGAAAAGGACTTCTGGGTCTGCTGGACGTTGAAGCGACTTTTCGGCCTGCCTGAGAAGGATCCCGCCACCCTTGTCTTCAAAGGTGGCACGTCCCTTTCCAAGGCGTTCGGCGCAATCCGTCGCTTTTCCGAAGATATCGACCTGTCTTTCGATCGAGCGGATCTCGGCTACACGGGCGACCGCGATCCTGAGAAGGAAGGCATCAGCAAGAAGCAAGCGAACAAACTTATTGAAGCCCTGGTGAGCGATGTCGAGAAGCACATTGCGGAGAAGCTGCTTCCGGCTCTTCGATTCGCTATCGTCGAGCAACTCGGCGAGCCGACCAAAAGCGAATGGTCGTTGGAAATCGACGCCAGCGACGCGCCGACGGTGAACTTCCACTATCCGACCGTGCTACCTACCTCCGAATATGAAGACATGGCCTACATCACCCCACGGGTGAAGCTCGAACTCGGCGCGCGCGGCGATCCATGGCCCGCTGAACAGAGGATCATTCGCCCATATGCGGCGGAGGACTATCCCGACTTCTTTGAAGAGCCTGAAAGCACCGTCACCGTCCTCTCCGCCCGCCGCACCTTCTGGGAGAAGGCGACTGCGTTGCATGCGGAGGCGCATCGCCCCGCCGAGTCTCCGACGCCGCAATATTTTTCGCGGCACTACTACGATCTCGCGATGCTCCTCGGCACGGACGAGGGCAAAGCCGCCTCCACCGATTTCGAGCTTCTCGCTCAGGTCGCCAAGCACAAAGCAACCTTCTTTCGTTCCGGCTGGGCCAGTTACGACATCGCCCGTCCAGGCGCGCTACGGCTCTTGCCGGACGAAAGGCGGATCAAGGACCTCCGCGCCGACTACAGGGCAATGGCCCTCATGATGTTCGATGAGAGCCCGCCATCCCTCGACGAAATACTTGCGAAACTCGCGGCTCTCCAAGAAACAATAAACAAATAGCACAAGGCGAACCTGTGGGGAGAAAAGTCCATTGGCTCGTTACGATCCATTGACCTGCGCCTGATTGACGACTTCGTCGACTTCGCTCGCGGGGGCGGCTACGTGCTGGATTTCTCGGAATCACAAGGCGATCGAGTTCCTTGAATAGCCTTGATGTCCTGAGCCTGTCGCGCTCGACGCTCCTGACCATGGGCAAATACTTGCCGCGGCAAGCCGCAGCAACCAGCTGCCATCGGAGCGTTCGTCGCCATAACGCGTTCGCCATAAGGCTCGATCGGCTACATGGGTGCTTCAGACCGCATTCGCCGGACCAACGATCACCGCCACGACTAGCTATCGGCTTTGGCATGCCGGTGTACGATTCGCTGGAGCCTATGGCGGAGGTTTAGGCCAAATGCAGAGGGAGCTTTGTATCACGCCGCAGGACAACGCCGCCGCTTGCATGCTCACGAGAGCCTTCGGCCATTGTGCTGTAGATGGCGAGGCATTTGCCGGATGCCGCAGTTCTTGGGTATGTTCACGCGCGATTCACTCCGACCCAAGAAATCAGCTGCGTTTCGAAAGGTGAACTGGATCCATTGGAAAACGCTCTAACGAGCAGCTTTGATCAGCCTCTCTGCAAGTCTCGCCTTTCGAGCGATAATTTCGGAGCCTTCATAGGAAAGATGACCGCTGTCTCGGTAAAGGAATTTGCCGTCGGTCTCGGTCTTGCATGTAGTGTCGTCGCAGAGAAAGTCGTGGTAAGAGACAACCTCTACGTCAGCTTTCGAGGCCACTTGGTCCAAGAGCTCGAGGGTGCGGGACCGCATTCGGCGGTAATCGCTGACATGTATCTTACAATCACTGTAGCGCCCGAGCATAACACCTCCCCTTGCCTTTCGCTCAAGGCAATCGGCGATATCGAAGCTTGCGACTGGCGGAGGAGCAACAACGACCACTCGCCTGCCCAGGGCGCGAACGGCTTCGACGAGAGCCTTGATCCCCTCAGCGGCTACATCTTCCGAAGTTTCAACCTCCGTGAACGCACCATCACGCCTCTCAAGCAGCATGAAGTCGTTGGATACAGGGGCGTCAAATGGGCTCGATATGACGACAGTTCGTATCTCCGGCCGGCTTTTCAGAATAGCCAACACACTGTCATTGAAGCGAATACAATCCTCACCGAAGGCGCGGGGATAGGGAGACGCTGCCCGCCTCGAGAAGGCAGCAACGCCAATGGCGGGGAGGCATCCGCTCATAGTGAGCTGAGCCAGGCCGGCTTCTCCGACTGTCTTGGCCAACCCGGGAACCAGTGCCATGGCAAATGAATCGCCCCAGACCAGCAATCGTGGCCTGTCCGTCGTCTGGCAGGCCTCCGGGACACTCTGAGGAGGCGATCCAGGTGTGAGATCACACGCTCTTCCCAGGCCATAATTGATCCGCCGGATCTCAGCAAAGTCGACCCTGCTTTGGGTTGCGGCAATGTCGACTGCGGGTGCGAAGCCAAGAATAACCGATGCGGCAACGAATCCTGGGGCCAGCCTTACATGCGACGTGACCACCCCCCGCCGGAAGGGTTCCTCGACGAAACGGTAAAGAGCTAAGCTCGCAACAACTGAGAAGGTAATTGCCGTATAGATCGCAAGCGCAGGCGGCTCTGCCAGCCAAGCAGCCCGCACGTAGACGAGCACGGGCCAATGGATCAGATAGAGCGAGTACGAGATGTCCCCGATCCTTGCCATGCCTCGAACCGCCACATTATTCCTGCTGGGTGCAAGCAGGAGGATCAGGGTTGCCAAGCAAACCAAAGCGGCATCCATGACCGGGTTCTGAAGGCCAGTAGGGGCAATGGGAACAATGAGGAGAAGCGCGAGCGCCGGGAGGCGAAGTATCCCAACCTTGACAGCCACGCGAGAGCTGGCGGGAAGCAGCGCCCCGAGCGAACCAATGGCCATTTCCCAAAAGCGGGTCGGCAGAAGATAAAATGCAGCGGATGGGTGACGAAAGGCAAGATAGAAACATAGCACTGCGCTGGCAACGAGGAGTGAACTAACCCCCGTGAGCCACCATCTTTTGGGGGTCAAGGCCAAGAAGGCAGGGAGCAGCAGGTAACACTGCCCTTCGACGGCGAGCGACCAGAAATGCAGGAGGGGCTTCGTTTCGGCGGCTCCGCCGAAATAGTCCGACTGAAACCAGAGAACAATATTGCCGGTGAATGTGAGCGCTCCGAGGACCTGATTTCGGAACTCCTGCAGGCCCATATCTGACAGGAAGAAAGGCGCAGCAATCGTTGTGAGCGCGATGACGACATAGGCAGCCGGCAACAGACGCTTCGCGCGCCGATAATAGAAATCCCAAAAGCTGAAGCGTGATTGCCCAAGCTGCGTGCTAATCAGGCTGGTGATCAGAAAGCCCGAAATCACGAAGAAAATATCAACGCCAAGATATCCGAACGGCTCGATGCGGGCATGATAAAGGACAACCAGCAGGACAGCCAAACCCCGTAAGGCCTGGATATCAGTTCGAAACTCTCGTGACATTAGTGGACCTGTTGAAATTCTCGATTCAAGCGGATCAACTGA
Source organism: Sinorhizobium sp. P24N7 (assembly GCF_042436655.1). NCBI lineage: Bacteria > Pseudomonadati > Pseudomonadota > Alphaproteobacteria > Hyphomicrobiales > Rhizobiaceae > Sinorhizobium > Sinorhizobium sp. P24N7. The sequence continues at coordinate 49,061 of NZ_JBHMIW010000002.1, forward strand.
GGGCTCGCAAAGGGTGGTACTCAGCCAGAGTTGCCCGCAGCAAGGACGCAAAGTTCATGCCTTTCTGCGGTCGTACGTTGCTTTAGCTTGCCGTTCTTCCGTTTCTCCGCCGGTACAAGACGTCGGCTTCACGTGGGTCACCACCAGGTCCGGCCGCGGTCCAACTTCGACTTGCCTTCGAGTCGCCGTTGAAGGCCCCTGTCGGCCCGACGATTACAAAAGAACTTGGCGACTTCGACATGGTCGGCGAGTTGCAACCCACATTCCCAGTGCAGCTTGCACCGCACCTCAAAGCACATGCAAAGACCTCCGCCTTCTTGCTCGCTCCCGAGGCAGGCCGCGATCGAAGCTGCGCCTGATTGGTGCGCATCAGACGTGGTCGCCAATTATTGCGATGCTCTCCATTGAGCCGGCATAATCCTTGCGCCAAGTTCCAGTCCGATCGGTTCTCAAGCCATTCCGTCCTTCCAGCGCTCGCAGTGGGCCGCCGATGTGATTGATTTCATTCGATTGATGTTCTTCTAATGAAGCATGGCCCCGTAACTCGTAAAATCGATTATTTGGATGATCCACATTCGCGCCCCGGATAGGGCGGTCCGGTACGCCTCTTTAAAAACACGCGGCACGGTAAACGCTCTTCGGATCCTTCGCGATTGCTGGCGTATGCGGGTCTGCTCCCGTGACTAGTATTGTGGCGATCGATCGACTGAGAAGCGGCTTGGTTTCGCGCGGCATCAGTGTGTGCGCTCAGTTCGCGGTGTGTGACCAACCCGGCAATGATGTGGGGCGTAGGCCTTTCGACGCTGTGGAAAAGAGATTTGTGACGCGCCAGTCAAGACTAGAGCCTCCAACAGCGCACACGCCGCAAAGTCGCGCTCAGCATGAACGCACAGCTTCAGATGCGACCTTCGACTATCCATGACCTGGATGTGTTCAATCCAATCATTCGATTTTGCCGAACTTACGGGATGTTGCATTAGGACCGACCACACCGCGAGCGGGTGGTTTGAACAGTACCCCCATACACGTTAGCCATGTACCGTTTTCCGGTATGACCCGTTGTAAATTAAACTGAGGCGAAAACAATTTTGAGACGTCGACGCAAGCCCCGCAGCCGGATCTCCGCCAAGACGAACGCGTGATCCTCGCAAACGGCGCGAGCATTTCAGTTCGCCGATGTCTAATGCTTGATCGGGCGGCTCGCCCGGAATCCGGACCCGTGGTGCTCATTGGCGGTCGCACGCGGGCATCAGAAGATCTAACAGCACGAAAGGCAATTGAATGCTTAGTTCCGCTCACTCCGATCCGAAGGATCTCGAAGCAATCGCCCGCAGCGGCGGGACTGTCCGCCGCATAGCGGCCCGAGTTCCTACGTATCTTACGGATGTGCGGGAGAACCCGGCTTGGCTGCCGATGTTCCTATTGGCACGCACGATGCCGTTCCGCAAGGCGCATTGGCTAACCGCAAGACCCGTTGTGCGGGACAAGAGTGCTACGCCTTCCATTTTCGGCGACCTCCAGGCGGAAGCGATCGCGGCGGAACTGCGGAGAACCGGTATTTTTACGGGCCTGACCCTGCCAAGCCCAATTCAGGAAGCAATTGCACGCTTCGGGCACGAAACCCCTTGCTTCGGCAATTTCGAACGCAAGCTCGAGTTCCTGGCCGGCGATCATGCCGAAGCCGAGCGTCGCTTCGGCCGCACTATTTTGAGCGGCCATCATTATGAGCGGATTATGCAATGCGACGCCGCCGTAGCCGTGCAGCACGACCCGCTGCTTCTTAATGTGGCAAGGCACTATCTCGGGGGCGAAGCCAGATTGATCACGACGCGGACGTGGTGGAGCTTCCCGACGAAGAGCGCCTCAGAAGCGGATCTGAGCCGTGCTTCCTTCAAGTTCCACTTCGATCTCGATGATTGGCGCATGCTGAAGTTCTTCTTCTATCTGTCCGACGTCGATGCCGATTCCGGCCCGCATGTCTACGTGCGCGGCAGCCACAATCGTCGCCGTTTGAAACATCAGCTGACGCTACTCGTCGGGCATCCGGCGGAGGATGTGCTGGCTTTCTACGGTGAAGAAAACGCCATCACTTTAACCGGCAAGGCGGGCACAGGCTTCGTCGAAGATCCGTTCGGCTTCCACATGGGCACTGTGGCAAAAGAAAAGCCGCGTCTGATGATGGAGATCGGATTTGGCGTCTCGAAACCATCAAAGCGCCGATACCACGGTGAGCCAGTCATTCGGTAATGTCCGCCGTGCGGCCGCGATCATGCTGATCCAATGCTTAGGGTTCCAAAAATGGAACCTTAACGGCTATACAGGACTATGGCTGCTCGGCCATAGTGACTCGCCTGCCAGTTCTACTGGATCGTGAACGAAAAAATCAACTCAAGGAAAAGTGCCGGCGCAAACGCCTCATCAAGGCGGAAGCAACAGTAGAACGCGATAGGGCACGGGGGGGATACCGTCGCGAGATAAACATGGAGAAATGCATGCTTATTGCGAACCCTGGACAGAAAAAAGCGGAGCCCAAGGCTGTTGATATGCATGTCGGCCATCGAATTCGCATGCGGCGTGTATGGATGTCGATGACACAGACGACCCTTGCCGATCAAATCGGGGTGACGTTTCAGCAGGTGCAAAAATACGAGAAGGGCATCAACCGAGTCGGAGCGAGTCGCTTGCAACAGATCGCCGACGCGCTGGACGTGCCACCATCGTACTTCTTCGAAGAAGTGCCTGGCGCCGGCACGAACGGCTTCGATCGCGGCGCCGTGCAATACCAACTTCAACCTGAAATTATCGACTTCGCGGCGAGCGACGAGGGACTCGCACTGATTAGGGCCTTCACCCGTATCGGGGATGCGAGCGTTAGAAGACAAGCCATTAGTTTTCTAAGGGCTGTCGCGGATCGGGATGGATGAAGATCAGGCTTCGGGATCTGAGAAGCCAAGGAATGAGCAACATTCAACATAGCCCTGCCGAACGCCGGAGATAATCTGCAATGGCAATTTTCGGAAGGTCATGATCTGATCAGGCTCTACCGGCTTTGGCGGTACTTTCAAGTCGGTAGGATCCTGAAGATTGCAAGGCGGAATTTCCCTCGGTTGTCTTGGTAGTCGATTGACGGCTGGCCGGCTCCATGAGGTACTTCGGGCTCCTCTGTCCCGTTTCTGAGCCCAAATTCTAATCCTCCTGCTTCATCTGGCGAAAATATACGCGAACAAGGCCGTTATCGGCACAACAACAAAGGCCATGATGGCATCAAGGACCCTGCTTTCGCTAAACCAGGAGGAGCAACTTCTAAATGCCACCAGGTTGGAGGCGGCAGGAGCGCATGCGCTGCCAAGAAGATCCCGCGGAAGCGGTTCCGACAGCCGCATCCTGGGCAGTGCGCGCAACCCTTTCCTTTGAAATCGCAAGAGCGCTCTGCGGCGACAAGCGCTCCCTGCGCCCCCGAATTCTCGGCGGAAGAACCGTGCGGTCGAAAATGCCAGAAATGCATCAGCTCTTGCTAACTGGGGATACTAATGTCTTCACCTTTGCTCAGCAGCAGCTTGTGACCTTGTTCCTGAACTGAGCTCACTGCGCGAAGTGCCTTGGTTACCGGACGCTGGCTGTACTGGCATACTTGTGCGAACGCGGGTCAACCGCAACCCTTCAGACGCCATATGCACCCGGCATATCTTCTCCAAAGCCCCTGAAAACGCATGTCTTTTATCCATGGCGCCAATAGGTTTCATCCAAACAATAAATTTTGCCAATCCGAGGCAATGTTGCATGAAGTCAATCAGACCAGACCGGAGGTGATAACAGCGGTTTGAGCGTCCCCGGGCGATGTACCCCAGGTCACTAAGACTCAGCGGCCGGATGTATTTGTTTCATGCACAGAAAGGAGCTCGTGATGAAGCTTTCGCCTCCCGCTTCGCCGGTCATCGCCGGGACCGACCCGCCGTTTATCCGGTAACCGATTTCGGCGAAACCGCGGATGACGAGCGGTCATCGTTCACTAGCGTCCGGCACTTCCTTAGTCAGTACAGAGGGGCAATGGTGAAAACAGGACAGTCTCAGCCATGCGATGGCAATACTTCCAAAGAAGACAACCGGCAAGGTGCGGCCACTCAAGGTGATCTCACCACAACCGCAGCCGATAACTTGAGGCGAGCGCGGCCGTTGTCCGCGGGCTTTACCGGCAATCCGAGCCTCGCCACAGTCCTCCGGGCAACATCGCTGGGCCAGATTCTGGACGAGTGGGCTGCCGAAGTGGGGCAAGGGGGAGATGAGGGTCGGCAAGAGGCGGTAAGACGAATCAGTGCTTGGGTGGATGCCGGCGATCTCGACGCAGCGCTGAACCTGTCATGCCTGCGCCTTAGGACCCTGCCCGCCGCGTTGCCGGCCGGGCTCCGGCACCTCAATGCCGACTGTAACGAGTTGACCAACCTGCCGGCCGAGCTCCCGGTCGAGCTTCAGACGCTCAACGCCAAGTACAACCAGTTGACCAGCCTACCCGCCCCCCTCCCGGCCGGACTCCAGACCCTCGAGGTCAGCTACAACCGACTCGCCAGCCTGCCCGATGTCCTACCGACTACGCTTCGGTGGCTCGACGCAGGAGAAAACCAGTTAACCCGCCTTCCAGACAATCTCCCGTCCGAGCTTCAGACGCTCAACGCCGACGGCAATCAACTGACCAGCGTTCCCCTCAGCCTCCCGGCCCTGCTCCATACTCTCAACGCCGACAGCAATCGGTTGACCAGCCTTCCCGACAATCTCCCGGCCGGGCTCCAGACACTCAACGCCAGCGGCAATCAACTCACCAACCTTCCCGGCGATCTCCCGGCCAGACTGCAGACGCTCGGCGCCGCCGGCAACCGGCTGACCGGTCTTCCAAACAACCTTCCGGCTGGGCTCCGGAGGCTCAACGCCAGGTGCAACCTGTTGATCAGGCTGCCCGATAAATTGCTGGCACAGCTAGGCTCCGGGTGCATGGTTTTCCTGGAATCTAATCCGCTGCCCAAGCAGGTGCGAACGAACCTGGCGGCAGCCATGAATGTAGCAGACTATAGAGGCCCGCGGGTCTTTCTCTAGGGGACCGAATACGGAGGTAGATCCAACGTGTGGTTACCCGAGGTAGTGGCGGACTGCTCGGCCGGCGACCCCGGAAATGGCCGCAAGAGCCGGCCGCCTGGGAGTATGCGCGCTGAATCGGCGTGAACGCTGGCAAAGGACGAGTTTAGGCACAGGATGGCCGAGGACTGGCAGGCGCCCGCCAGTCCCAGTAGATACCCACAAGGCGATCATCCAGGCATGCTGCATCTCGGCTTCAACTGGCTGGCTCAGTGCGGATATTTGGTAAAGCATTACCATACTGTGGCCGTTTGGCCTGGAGGATATGAAGTGCACCGTTCGGGCGGATCATCGCTGGCACTCACGTATCAACGGACATTGAAGGTCGGAAACCATACGCTGTCCCACTACGGCGTATGGAGAACAGCCGATAAGTTGAGTTGACGTTGGGGTATGTCCCCGACTTCACAATCACCGATTTAAGGTCATTCACAGCTACGAATCGCTCGAGAAGGTCGTCACGGGCATTAGTCCGAACCCTAGAAGAATTTTGCCTCTTTCCGTAAGAAATTCTCGGCCTTCCGACAGAAATCTCTCGAGTAGGCTGTAGCCGGGATCAAATGCTCCACGCTCAAGGTCATCCAGCTCGAAATCTGCCGGAGCGAAGTTCCAAGGATGGTTCCAAAATATAATGTCGAATTTCCTGCCAGGAGGAATGTTACTGAAGATATCGCTTTCGATGACGCCGACATTCTTGATGCCGTTTCTTGCGGCATTCTCCAACGTGTTCGCGACTGCCTTCGGATTGATATCGCAGGCTAGCAACGACAGCGCACCAGTCTTTGCCAACAAGAGGCCCGGGAGACCGAACCCGCAGCCGATTTCCAAAATCGTCTTTCCAGTGAATGGAGGGAAGTTCTCGCTAAACCAACGCCAACTTTGGAAATCTTCAGGAGGAAAAACGCCTTCTCGTACGATCAGATCGAGCCCGAACTCCCGCATCTTCCGCGGGAAAGTTCTCTGTTGACTAGTCCTGAGTACTGTCCTGATACTATCGAGTTCCTCATACGTTCTCTCCGAAGACGCGGAAATACTGTTGAGTTTTTCAACAGTTTTCTGGCGATCCTGCAGTTGACGAGTGACTGCTAGAAATATATTCAGCAGGCGATCTAGGTGTCTTCGCATGACTGTAAACATTGCACTCCTACAAGACCGTTTGGCGCCGGAGATTATGTCTTTTGACATGCCTGTTTCTCTTGTCGACATACCTAGGACAGCTACGATTTACTACACATTCTAGTAAGACGCTTGTACCTTCCCTGCTAGAATTGAACTATGTTCCGACCAACGCTAGAAATTCACGAAGGATGCCATTCCGGACCTTCCGGGAAGTCGTGGGTGTCGACATCGAGCTGCTCCGCTCCCGAGGAAGTCAGTGCCTACAAGAAGCAAGCGCTGTGCCCAACCGGAGAAGTCTCTGTGGAAGCTATCACGGGATTGAATACGCCCCTTCGGACGCCCGCGTAATACAGGGTATTCCCTGTTGCCAGTTGCAGGCGCAGCGATTGAAGTTGTCATCGGTGATGTTGTCGTGTGTGCCGCACTGACGTCGACGAGGCGGACTTGGCTTCATCATCTATTCAGCGGAACGATGCAGGCGATTAGATGCCTCCGCACCAGCTTTCGTCCGTGCGGTCGTAGAGGACGATCAGCCAGGCGTGCACATGATGTCTCAACTGAGCGGCGGCACATTGGCAAGACGCGCGATTTCTCCCGAAAGTCTATCACCCGCTCCGGCGACATGCAGCATGTTCCAAAGTGTCGCCAGGTTGCTGGTGACCACGGGCCGACCAAGCCGCTGCTCCAGCGGCTCAATGCCTTGCAACCATGTAAAATTTGTACAGCTTATGAAGACGCCATCAGCGCTGTCCGGAATTTTCGGGATAATCCAATCATTGATCGGACCCCATCGATCGAGTTCCTCAGTACTATCCATATCGAAGCCCCATGCATGGTAGGAGATACCAAAGCCATGGCTTTCCAGGAAAGTCGTGAGCCTGTTCGATAACCATTCTTCGTAAGGACTGAAGACAGCGAGGTTGCGTAGTCCCAGCGCACGCAGGGCAGTCAATACACTGCCAGATGTCGTAACGCACGGCAGTCCGCTGGCCTCCTCCATCAACGCAACGATACTCTCGTCATAGCCAAGCCCTTCGAGGAAACTGCCCGATGTGCAAGCGAACCCAATTGCCTTCATGTAGCGGGCATGACTTAGGAGCCGCGCGGCGTCGGCGGCTTGTGCCTTCATGGCAGACAACTGTTCGGCGGTATCTTCGGAGTTGAACACGCGAGTGAAGTGGAACCCGACGTTCGGCACTGCGCGGGGAAAGTCCCGCTCGAGTACAGAGTTGCCGGACGGGGTGACGAGACCGAGCCCGATCGGTTGCAAGGGCATTATGTTATCTCCTTATATTCCATTTGCGGATCCAGCATCGCGCTCGATTTGCTTCCTGCGAAATCCACATCGTTACGGTCATTTGCATCTGGCCCGCGGAGCCCACTCAGTCAGTGCGTTAGCGGGGCGGAAGCGAACCTCCGGGAGGAATCGGAGCCGAGGTGAGGATTGAGCCGCCATTCAGCCAGCACGAGGGCGCGACTGATTAGAAAGTTGATCGCCAGGTAGATGGCACCTGCAATCAGGAAGACCTCCACAGGGCTGTAGGTTTTGGAAATCACCTGCTTCGCCACGCTTGTAACCTCAACGATGGTGATCGTTGAGGCCAATGAGGTGGCCTTGATCATCAACATGACTTCATTGCCGTATGCCGGAAGCGCTTGCCGCATAGCGATGGGAAAAATAATTCGCCTGAACAGCCGGAAACCGGACATCCCCACGGAGCGAGCGGCTTCGATCTGGCCATGTGGCACTGCCTGAATTCCGCCCCGAACGATCTCGCTCGTATAGGCAGCGGTGTTCAAGACGAGAGCGAGAATTGCGCAAAACCAAGCGTCTCTGAAGAGGCCCCACAGACCAATCTGTTCAAAGAAGCCCCGGAATTGTCCCGATCCATAGTATATCAGGAACAGCTGAACCAGCAGCGGCGTCGAGCGCATGACATAAACGTAGCCGCTCGCGAGAAAAGCGAACCTATTTTCCGAGAGCCGCACCAAGGCGATCGGAACCGCGAGCAGGAAGCCGAGGAAAATCGATGCAAAAGCCAATGCCAGCGTCGCCGGAACGGCCGACAGAAGTTTCGGGAGAGTTTCCCATATAAGATCAATGTTCATTCTAGCGCCTCCTCACACCGCGGTTTGCCCATCTCTCGGCTTTGAAGAACGCGCGGTTTGTCAAAGCTGAAAGCACCAGGAAGATTGCGAAGGCGGCGAGATAGAAAGTGAAGGGTTCCTTCGTGGAACCAGCAGCCAAGGCGGCCGTCCGCATCACCTCGACGAAGCCGACGATCGAAATGAGCGACGTATCCTTGAGAGTGAACTGCCAAACGTTTCCCAGGCCTGGCAACGCAAATCTGGCGGCTTGCGGGATCAAAATGCGGCGCAGCCGTAATGCCGGCCCCATGCCGATGGCCTTTGCAGCCTCAACTTGACCTTTGGGAAGCGCGAGCACGGCAGCACGGATCACCTCGGTCGCGTAGGCACCCGCGCTTACACCAATGCACAAGACCCCAATCGCGAAAACAGGCGGTTCGACATAGCCGTCGAAACCGAAGAAGGAATTCGCGAGATATCGGAGCAGCGTTCCTCCGCCAAAAAAGGCCAGGAAAATAATGAGAAGTTCAGGAACGCCTCGCACGACAGTCGTATAGACGTCTCCGATAAGTTGAAGGGCCCAATATCTTGAAAGTTTTGCGGCGGCAAATATTGCGCCGATAAGGATACCGACTGCAAACGAGCACGTCGCGGCCAGCACCGTCATGAGTGTCCCGCGAGCCAGTTCGTCGCCCCAACCGGCGCTGCCCCAGCCAAGTAGTGAGAGATCCATCGTCTGCACTCTTTTTTCAGTTGCAGAGGAACCAGAGTGCCGAATGAATAGCTCGGCACTCCCGACCCGTGCGGCTATTGCTTCGGAGACGCGTCGTATCCGAACCACTTCATGGATAAATTGCGGATAGTCCCGTCTGCCGTTGCCTCGCCAATTGCCTTGTTGAGAGATGCCCTCAGCGCATCCTCATCCTTACGCAGACCTATGCCGGTGCCCTTCCCAAAAGCGCCGCCGGTCAGGCCAGGACCAAAGATTTTAAGGTCTCTTCCTTCCGGCTTATCCGTCAAAGGCTTGAGAAAGCCGAACGAGGAGATGCTTGCATCAATTCTGCCAGAGCTGAGATCAAGTATCATCTGGTCCGCGGAGTCGTAGGTTGCAAGCTCTACGCCGGGCATGGCATCTCTCATGAAAAATTCGGTCGTACTGTTCACAACGACGCCGAATTTCTTGCCTTCGAATGCTCCCGCCAACTCTTTCAGGTCGGATTTTTCCTCGGCAGAAATCTCATCGAGCGTAATGGACTCCAGCTTGCTTTTAATATCGAGCAATGGGCTGCCGGAGACCGTTACAAAACGATAGGGCGTTTCGAGATAGGGACCAGCGAACGAGATGACCTTTTCGCGATCGGGCAGAATGTCCATCGAGGACACGATCGCGTCAAAGCGGCCAGAAACCAGCGACGGAATAATCCCGTCCCAAGCCTGCTCCATGAAGGCGCATTTGATCTCCATCCGCTTGCACAGATCATTCGCCAGATCGATGTCAAAGCCCACCAGATTGCCACCTGCATCCTTAAATTCGAAAGGCGCATAGGTTGCGTCGGTTGCAATCGTAATACTCTTTGGATCCTGCGCGAATGCCTGCCCGGCGATGACCGCGGCGCTAGCCAGCATGGCCAGGACCGCACTCATTTTGAAGGTATTCATATTTTTCACCTCTGTCAGTTCATTGTTGTTGTAAGAATGTTGCTACGCAGCGCGATGGTGATTTGACCTAGAGAACACTTGCCAGGAACTCTCGACACCGCGGCGAAGAAGGGTCACGGAATACTTTTTCAGGCGTGCCTTGCTCTTCGATCCTCCCTTTCTCGAGAAAGATAACCTTGCTTGATACGTCGCGCGCAAAACCCATTTCGTGCGTAACCACAATCATCGTGCGGCCTTCTTCAGCGAGTTGCCGGACAACCTTGAGAACCTCGCCCACCAGCTCTGGGTCGAGCGCAGATGTCGGCTCATCGAACAGAAGAGCCGCGGGCTGCATTGCTAGTGCGCGCGCAATGCTCACGCGCTGTTGCTGCCCTCCAGACAGTTCCGAGGGATAGCTCCCATGCTTATCGGCAATTCCAACTTTGCTCAGGAACTCCATGGCTCTGTCGCGCACTTCATTCTTCGGCTGCTTGAGCACGTGGATCGGACCTTCCATGACGTTCTCCAAAACGGTCATGTGCGACCACAGATTGAAGCTCTGGAACACCATGCCGAGCTGCATTCGCATCCGGTCGATCTTCTTGCGATCGAGGCCGATCAGATGGCCCTTTTGGTCGGTTTCGACTCTAATTTCGTCCTGACCAACCGCAATCCGACCTCTGCTCGGTGTTTCGAGAAAGTTCATGCAGCGCAGGAATGTGCTTTTGCCGGATCCAGAACTGCCGATGATAGAGATCACGTCGCCTCGGCGCGCTTCGAGCGATATTCCCTTCAGCACCTCAAGAGTGCCGAAATTCTTGTGAATGTCCTCCGCAACTAGGGTTGGAGGGCTACCGTTGTCCGTGAAGGCATTCCCGTCCGGCAGCGCCGCGCCTTTAAAATGAACATTCGTACCCTGAGAATTCGCCGCGAGAACCGGTCGTAACGACTTCATGATTGTTTCCTCCCACTTGCGACAATTTCATCTGAGATGCCGCATGCATTAATTCATCCCAACCCTCATTCAGGCCGCGGTCATCCAATGGCGCTTATGAGTGGCTGAGCCATAGGCACCGCTTTGGCGGCGCGCAGGATCATGCCGAAGAGATCGCGTGGCTCGTCGGGATCGGCGAGCAGATCAAGTTCCTCATAGAGCCCGGTCTGCTGGAGCCGGTCGCGGACATAACGCAGCGCCGAGAAATCCTCGATGGCAAAGCCGACGGAATCGAAGAGCGTGATCTGGCGCTCGCCGGAGCGGCCGGGTGCCGTGCCGGCGATCACCTGCCAGAGTTCGATGACCGGGTGGTCCGGATCGAGCTGCTGGATCTCGCCTTCAATCCGTGTCTGGGGTGGGTATTCGACGAAGATGTCGGAGCGCAGCAGGATGTCGCGGTGAAGCTCGGTCTTGCCGGGGCAGTCGCCGCCGACGGCGTTGATGTGAATGCCGGGGCCGACCATGTTGTCGGTGAGGATCGTCGCACACTGCTTGTCGGCGGTGACGGTGGTGACGATCTCCGCCCCTTCGACCGCTTCCTGCGAGGAGGTGCAGGCCGTAATCTCGAAGCCCATACCGGCCAGATTTTTCTGGCACCGAGCCGTGGCGGAGGGATCGATGTCGTAAAGGCGCAGCTTGTCGACGCCGAGGATCGCCTTGAAGGCGATCGCCTGGAATTCCGACTGGGCGCCATTGCCGATCATCGCCATAGTGCGCGGTTTTTTGGGGGCCAGGTACTTCGCAGCGACGGCCGACATCGCAGCGGTCCTGAGTGCCGTCAGGATGGTCATTTCGGTCAGCAACATCGGATAGCCGTTGCCGACATCGGCGAGCACGCCGAAGGCGGTAACGGTCTGGCGGCCCGAGCGGGTGTTCTTCGGATGGCCGTTGACGTATTTGAAGCCGTAAGTTTCCCCGTCGCTGGTCGGCATCAGCTCGATGACGCCTTCCGCACTGTGGGAGGCCACACGCGGCGTCTTGTCGAAGCATTCCCACCGCCGGAAATCTTCTTCGATATAGGCTGCAAGTTCGATGAGGAAGCGTTCGACCCCCGTCGCCAGTACCAGCTTCATCATGTGATCGACGCTGACGAACGGGACGACATTCAACTTCTCGGACATGATCGGTAGCTCCTTGGCATGCAGATATTTCTCCGCGCAATGTTAAGCTTGCGGCCGTTTTCACAGGTTGCCGGCGCAGCTCTCGCCCGGGTCCGCGCGGGCGAGAGCGCGATCAGCAGGTGGATTGGCGCACTTAATCCAGGTGCAGTGAACGAAGCATCTGCTCCAGATCAGCCCAGAGGTGATCTTCGTTCTCCAAGCCTATGCTGATGCGCAGGTGCGTCGTCGTCTGACTGCAGGGCAGAACATGGCGGTCAGCGGCAATCACCATCGGCACAATGATGCTCCTCGTTCCACCCCATGAAGCGCCGATCGCAAAGGTCTGCAGCTTATCGAGCGCACCGTCGATGACCTCTGCGGGGACTCCATCGAGCTGAACGCTGAAGACTCCAGAACTTCCCTTGAAGTCACGGCGCCACACCTCGTGCCCCGGCGAACCCGGAAGCGAGGGATGCAGTACGGCATAGTTGCCATTCCCGGATAGGCGACCCGCGAAGTCTTCCGACACGGCCCCCACATGCCGCAACCGCAGCCCCAGGGTTTGCAGGCCACGCAGCGCCAGCGAACAATCATCCGGCGAGACGCCGACGCCGAGACAGCCCATCGTGTTTCGCACGCGTTTGTAGAGGTCCATGTCGCGAAACATGATCGCTCCCAACAGGACGTCGGAATGCCCGCCCACATATTTGGTCAAAGCTTCGGCGACGATGTCGACCCCGAGATCGAGCGGCTTGCAGAGGAGTCCGGTTGCCCAGGTATTGTCGCATCCAAGAAGCGCACCTGCTGACTTGCAAAGGCGGGCGATGCTCGGAATGTCGCAGATTTCCATGCTCGTCGATCCGGGAGACTCGACCCAGGCGAGCTTGGTTCGCCCTTCCCGCAGCCGGCCCTCCAGGTCTGAGAGCCGCGTCGGGTCAAAATACTCCGTCTCGATCCCGAGATTGATGAGAATGTCGTGGGCGAAGTCCTTGACCGGAGGATAGACGTTATCCGCGATCAGCAGATGGTCGCCTTCCTTCAGGACAGTCAGCATGGCAATCGAAATGGCAGCTTGCCCAGACGGGACAATGATTGCTCTTTCCGCATTGTGAAGCGCCGACATCTGCCGCTCGAGCGTTCTTGCCGTCGGCGTTCCGGACAGACCGTAGGTATAGCCATCCGGCGCACGACCTGCGCGGCTGCGGTAGGTCGCCGCGTCCGGGAAGACGATCGTCGACGCGCGGTAGACGGGAACAGCGAGGCTTGCAAATCCTTCGAGCGGTGTTTCTGGCGGAATGACGCAAAGCGTTTCATCCAGGTGGGAATTCTTGCGCATGATATCTGCCCTATAAAATCTTTGACAAAAATTCTCGGGTTCTGGTTTCGCGCGGAGCGCCGAAGATTTGCTCGGGCGGGCCGATCTCGTGGACCATTCCGGCATGCATGAAGGCGACGCGATTGGCGATCTCGCGGGCAAAGCCCATCTCATGGGTGACGATCACCATCGTCATGCCACCGCGCGCCACGTTACGGATGACGTCCAGGACCTCGCGCACCATCTCGGGATCCAAAGCGGAGGTCGGCTCATCGAACAGCATGGCCTCGGGTTTCATGGCGAGCGCCCTGGCGATTGCCACCCGCTGCTTCTGGCCACCCGACAGCATGCGGGGCATCGCGTCGGCGCGATCGGCGAGGCCGACAAGCGCCAGCAAATCGCGCGCTTCGGTCTCCGCCTTCGCCTTGGGGACCTTTTTAAGGTGAATAGGACCCAGGGTAACGTTGTCGAGAACGGAAAGATGGTTGAACAGATTGAACTGCTGGAACACCATGCCGATCCGTTGGCGCAACTTATTGATGTCCGTCTGGGGTGCCAACAGCGGCGTTTCGCCAATGACAATCTCACCCTTGTCGGCCATTTCGAGGCCGTTGAAGCATCGCAGGAACGTGGTCTTGCCGGAGCCCGAAGCGCCGATCAGACACACGACCTCCCCGGTAGCGACCGACAGGTCGACGCCTTTGAGCACCTCAATTGAACCGAAGGATTTGTGGACGTCCCTTGCGGTAATCATGCTGAAACCTTCCGTTCGAGCCACGCCGCAAGGCGCTCCGCAATGAGGTAGATGACAAGATAAATGATGCCTACCATGGCAAGCACGCGGATGGTGTCGAAGTTCATCGTGTAAATCTGTTCGCCGGCCATCGTTAGCTCGACAACACCGATGACCGACAGCAGCGAGGTGTCCTTCAGCGTGATGCTGAACTGATTGACCATGTTGGGGAGCATCAGCCAGAAGGCCTGCGGCCAGATGATGAGCCGCATCGTCTCCCAATGGCCGAAGCCAATTGAACGGCCAGCCTCCATCTGCCCACGGTCCACCGACTGGATGCCCGCGCGGATGATCTCGGCCATGAACGCACCGGTGAACAGGGTTATCGCAACCGTACCGGCGACGACTGCTGGCATGCGCAATCCGGTCAAAACCGGAAGTGCGAAATAAACCAGCAGAATCTGGACGAGCAGCGGCAATCCGCGGACCAATCCGCCGTAGGTGTGCGCGCCCCCCTGCAGCAGCTTGGAATGCGAGATTTTCATGATCGCGAGGATAATTCCCAGGACCGTGCCGCCGATCATCGAGATAAAAGTCACGATAATGGTGAGCCAGGCACCTTGCAGGAGCAACGGAATATAGTCCTGCCAAGACTGATCAGACATCGGTCCTGCTTCCCTTCAGTCCAGCTTGTACTTCTGCTTGATCTTGGTCATTTCGCCACTGGCTTCCAGCTTTGCCATGCCGGCATTGATGACCGCGACGAGGTCGCTATCCTTTGGAAGACCGAAGGCAATGCCCGTCGGCTCGACCACATCACCGATAACCTTGATCGTCGGCTTGTCTCCTTCGAGGCGAAGCTGGTAGGCGGCAATGCCGGAATCGTAGATCATCGCGTCGACGTCACCGCTGTTCATCGCCAGCTGCATGGTTGCGACGTCGTGAATGACACGGATGGTGACGCCCCACTCATCGGCATGCGACTTGGCAGTGTCGAGCGCTGCGGATCCAAGTTCCGCCGCCATTGTCTTGCCCTTCAGATCGGCAACCGCGGCGATCTCGCTAGCCACCGGCGCAAGGATCACCGAGCCCTGCGTGTAGTATGGATCGGAAAACTTGATGACCTTCTTGCGCGCATCGGTCACGTAGATGCCGCTGACGGCCATATCGATCTGGCCGGCCTGCAGGGCCGGGATGAGGGCGGGAAACTTCATCGGCTGGTAGTTCAGCTTGAGGTGTTCGAGCTCAGCCACGCGATGAAGGATATCGTTGCTGAGACCGACGTATTCGCTGTTCTCGACATAGGAGAACGGCGGCGCGTCGGTCACTACTCCGATCGAGACGTCGCGGGGCGCGTCCTGGGCTGCAGCCCCTCCGGCCAGCCCGATTGAGAGCGCTAAAGCGCAAACCGTAAGCAGGTAACGTCTATCCATTTCAACTCCTCCCCTCGTCTCCGTAGTGTTCCTAAAAACGGAACACTATAATTAAAAACGAAACACCTCGCTGTGTCAAGAACTCGACATACATTTGTCATGAAGGCGCCAAGACATTGTTTGTCCGGTCAACGGACGCATTGACAATCCTAATGAAGGGCCACAAAATCGAGACGGTCACACAAATATCGGAACGCAACGCGGGGTTATATGTCGACATCTCTCCTTGACCCATCCGAGCTCGGTAAGCAGTGCCGGGATCGCTTCTTCGCCCAGAACCCGGATCTTGATGCGGTGGTAACCGACGATCCGGTTCATATTGGCTACCTATCTGGTTACCGCTCCATTCTTCACGACGGGGGTCCATACCCACAGGTATTGATCGCAACGCCGGAGAGAATCGCACTTGTTACAGGTGCTAGCGATGCGGCGGCCGCTCTCGAGGTGCTGAGCGATCCGGAGACGATCTGGCGTTATGGGACCTTCTTCGTATGTAATTCCGGCAATCTGCCATCTTGTCGTGACATGCCAGCAGCAAACCGGACTGTGTCTGAAGCCCTCAAGGCCGCGACAACGGTGCTGACAAACCGATCCAGACGTATCGGGCTCGATTTAAGTCAGAGTGACTTGCGGTGCGCAATCGAGGCGATACCTGGAGCGACCCTCGTGTCTGCCGCTGGTGCATTTTCCCGCTCTAGAGCGGTTAAGCTTTCAGGTGAGCTCGATCTGCTTCGATATGTATCTCACCTGACTGACAAGGCTGTGGAACGCGCTGCTGGTCTGATCCAGCCAGGTGCCAGCGAGTTGGAAATCGCCGCTGAGATCACGCAGATAATCACGCTGGGCGGCGGTATTTGCCGTTTCGTCGTTGTGACGTCCGGTGAACGTTCCAGTCGCGTTGATGCCTACGCGCGAAATCGGCTCCTGCAGGAAGGAGATCTCGTACGACTGGATATCGGCGCAACCGTGAATGGATATTACTCCGACATGGCTCGCACTTACGCCGCCGGAGATCCTGGGGCACTTGCACGTGACCGTTACGACGCTCTGCTGCGTGGAGAAACGTGCGAACTAGAACTCATCCGTCCGGGAATTTCTGCTTGCGCAGTCTTCGAAGCGGCGATGAACGAAGTGCGATCCGGGGCCCTGCCTGGCTATCAGCGCAATCACTGCGGGCATGGCATAGGGCTAGAACCACATGAGTTCCCAGTCATTGGGCCGAACAGCGAGACTCCTCTTGAAAGTGGAATGGTGCTCTGCGTGGAAACTCCGTATTACGAGATCGGGTGGGGAGGAATGATGGTCGAAGACACGGTGATCGTCACTGATACCGGCTATGACCTGCTGACGAACACCTCGCGGAAACTCTGTTAGCCAACGTAAACAGGATATTCATGCCGGACATCATCATGCGCGAGCGAAAAGCGAGTAACAATCACGGTTCGAAGAGCCAATCTCTCGAGCGAGGGTTGGAACTTCTGGAAGCTGTAAATCAGGCAGAAAAGCCGATCGGAACGCGAGAACTCGCTCGCGTTCTCGATCTAAGTCCTGCCATCGTTCAGAGGCTGGTGAACACCCTAACAGAGCGGCACTATCTACAGCGGGATCCCGACACGAAACGGTATTCGATCGGCTACCAAACCTTGATCTTTGGCGCATCCCTGATGGCGCGAGACGCCTTGCTGCTCGAAGCGCGCAAGGAACTCGAAGACGTCACAAGGAAGTTGCGCGTCGATTCTTACATGGCTGCCTTGCAAGGTCGTCGCGCAATTTACCTGATGTGCATCACGGGGGACGCTCCAGTCACTGTCCGTGCGGAAGCAGGAGAGGTTATTCCCCTGCATTCCACGGCTATCGGCAAGTGCATTCTGTCCTCTCTTCCCGATGAGAAAGTGCTGGAAATTCTGGGGCCGGGGCCACTTCCAGCGATCGCCAGCAAAACGATTACCGATCCAAGACTCCTTCTCGAAGACCTTCACAAGACCAGGGAGCGAGGCTATGCGGTCGTGCAAAACGAAAACGTCGATGGGATTATTTCTGTTGGCGCACTGATCACGCAGCCCAGAGCTGGTGCGCCCACTGCAATCAGCCTTGCATTTTCTCCATATTTTTCGAAGGACATTGACGTCGAGGAAGCTGCAGCTGTCATAAAGGCCGCTGCGAGACGGATAAGCAGATTTGCAGTATAATGGATTGGTTAAATGGCCACAGATTCCACCGCAAAGGTGGCCAATCCAAAGCTCGTGGAGCTGAGCGCTGTCAGGAAATTCTCTGCGCTGGAACTCATTGGGTGACACCGCGGATTCCGGACAGCGCTGATGGCGCACGAATTTTCATGGCTGCGGGGCATAGCAGCGTTGGAGCAGCGGCTGGGTCGGCCCGTGGTCACCAGTAATCTCGCGACACTTTTGGAACATATTGCATGTCACCGGGCGTGGGCGAGAGGTTTTCGGGTAACATCGCGCGGCTCGCCGTTATTCTTCCAGCCAATTGATGCCTGCACCCGTTCGAACCGAGTCCCCTGGCCCTTGCGATGCTCGCCGTGTGTAGCGCGACGTGACGCATAGCGGAGCATAGCTTGCACAATGGGCGATGGCCCGAATTGGCGTAATCTTCCCGAACCGATTGGGCCGTGATCGATGTCGTGTGGAGTTCGCGCCGGACCTGTGCCGTTTCCGAGCGCCAGTCCGGGGATCGACGAAAATCCGCTCAGTGCGGAAGCTCGTATGCGTATGACCAAGCATGTCTCGAGGCAGCGCGAACGCGGTTGAATTGACCCGGGAATGCGGCTCCTGAGAAGGCGCCCAGGTAACCGACACGATTGTCGGTTTTGTCGAATCTATGACACGAGCTGTTCGGCTTGGCTCTGCGTCAAGATCGCTTCAAGTCATTGCGTAACGGCAGAAATGTCTTTTCAGAAGTTCTTTTCTGCCAGTTGGCACGACTTTTGAAACTCCTCCGTCACGGGGCAGCAGGAGCTGTCGCTCCGCGCCAATGACGCCGCTACGGATGTTTTGGCAGAGCTGCAATTTGAACTACGTCGCATGCTACCTGTACTGACCGCCGCGTTCTTCAGCCGAAGGGTCTACTCCGACGCTGGATCAATCTCAGTCGAAAGAACACTACCGTCGCAACCTCCTTCTTCAGGGTTCCTGCGCGCGGTTGAACCCGCCCACTACCTGTCGATCAAGTATCCCGAGCGACTGCCCGCGCCGAAGCAGACATACTCGCTCTCTCAATGGTCAAGGTCACCATGGATCAGCAGAACTCATACCGCGGTCTTCTGAAGATACCTGGCCTATTCCCCCTTATCCTTGCTGCAACACTGTCCCGTCTGGCCGGACGGATGTTCGTCCTCACACTGGTTTTGTTCGTGCTGGCGCGGTTTTCGTCACCGGCTCTGGCAGGGTGGCTTACATTTGCAGCAATGGCTCCTGGCCTGCTTGTAAGCCCGATCGCGGGCGTTTTGCTTGATCACATAGGGCCCACAATTGCGGTCAGGATCGACATGATCGCCAGCGCTGTCTTCATTGCCGCGATCAGCATCGCCGCTTGGGCCGGTTGGGCCAGTCCGCCGGTCCTGTTGATCCTGGTGATGCTGGTTTCGCTCGCCGGCCCTTTAGGAGCAGCGGGAACCCGCACTCTTCTACCACGACTCGTTCCAGCCCATTCGCTCGATCGGACCAATGCGCTGGATACCGCTGTCTTTGCCATCGTGGATGTCGCTGGGCCCGCGATAGCGGGCGTAGTCGTCGCCTCTCTCGGGCCGGAGACTGCGATGTTTGTGATTGCCGCAGCATATGCAGGCGCCGTGGTCTGCTTGTCCCACGTTCAGCGCTTGCCAGGACTGGCTTCTGCACAGACGTCATTTCTGCGCCAAGCTATTGAAGGCGTTCATATTGTGGCGCGGCAGCCTACGTTACGCGGGCTGGCTGTCTCCTATTCACTGTATCAAGTCACATGGGGCGCCCTTCACGTGGTGGTTCCGGTGTTTGTGGCCGATCACTACGCCGCGGCGGGCAGTTCAGTAACAGGGCTTTTGTGGGCTGTGATGGGTATCGCCGGAGGTGTCGGTGCACTGTTCGTCGGACATATGCGCACCACTGGACGCGAGCGCAATGTTATGGCGGCTGGAATGGTCGTCACCGCTTTTGCGGCATGGCCGGTGGCAGCGAAGTTCGGATTCGGTGGTCTGGCAGTCGGTCTGATGCTCGTCGGTGTGATGTCCGGCCCTATCGATGTCGCGATGCTGACCTTGCGCCAACGGCGCACCAATCCGCAACAGCTTGGCCGTGTAATGTCTATTTCGATGAGCCTGAACCTCGCAGGCTTTCCGCTGGGCTCGGCAATTGCAGGGATGGTGGTCACGGAATCGTTGCCGGCTATTTTCGTTTTGGCTGGCCTAGCCTCTGCCCTCGCGGCCATCGCAACCGTTACTATCCCTCCGGATACAGCGCTGCCTGAGGTTCTGTAATGTCGCACTTCAGTGGCCGAAGGAGCTGAAGGGACGAATCATCTGCTTTACGGGCGGCAACCACAGAAGGCTCCACAACTAGGTGGCCTCACTTAACGCGCACTGCTCACTTAAGCGACGCATCATTACAATGTCATCGATCTCCCTGCCATCATGGAGAAGCCCGCCAGGAATTCTGCCGACCTCAATGAACTCCTCCCTCAGATAGAAACGTTTGGCTGTCGTGTTCTCTGCGCTGACAGTTAATTCTAACGGCAGGATTCCAGCGGTGCGGGCATGGTCAGCAACTATCCTCAAGAGATCACTAGCAAGACCGGCACCCCGCAAGTTCCTGCGTACATAAACCATAATAATCGTGGCACGATGCGCCATCCTACTTGCGCGCTGACGAAGTAAACCGGCCATACCTACCGGCTCGGCATTGTAAAAAGCAACAAAGACTGGATCAGTCAAACGCTTCTTCCACTCGACGAGGGATAGAGTAGCCCACTCTTCATAGCTGCTTGCAAAGAAGGACGGCTCAGAACGAAGCGCTTCCAGACGAATTCGGCGGAACACATCGACTTCATGGCTGAATACGCCGGATTGCTAAACCCGTTCGGTCCACAAATGTATTTCTCACACCGTGATTTCAGGTTCCCGGACTCAGCCCTTACAACGATCAGTTTGGACTGCCAATGCGAGCAGCGAATAAATCCGCGAATTGCGCCTCAACGTCAAGGAGGTTTATTTTATGAAGTAAAAGCCATTCCTGATTGAAGATTGTGTCGAGATACTTGGTGCCGCTGTCGCAGGCTAGGGTAACGATACGCGATCCAACTGGCGCTTCGCGGGCCACGCTGAGCGCCTCGTAGATCGCCCCGCCGGTCGAGCCGCCGACCAACAAGCCGTGGTGACGTGCCATGTAGTGGCACATCGAAAAGGCTTTGTCGTCGCTCACTTTCCGACCCAAATCTATCACGTCGTAATCTATCACCAAACCTACATTGGCGCCTTCTGGAGTGCCGGTACCCGATTGACGGTAGCAGCCGCCCTGGCCTCCGAAAATCACACTTCCGACAGGCTCGACGCCAATCACTTGGAGCCCAGGGATATGCGGCCTCAGTTGATGTGCAGTCCCGCAAAGCGACCCACCGGTACCTATCGCCGACACAAAATGCGTAATTGTCGGCCCGAGGTCGTCTAGCAATTCAGCTGCCAGCCCTTCGTAGCCAGTGGCATTGGCTGGATTGTTGTGCTGTTCGGTCCAGTGCGCACCCTCTTCGGTGGCGATCCGCTTAGCTTCTTCGTCACGCTCGTCTGTGGCAAGGGCGCCATCGGATTTGCCCACGACTCTGACATCGCCACCGAATGCGCGAACGGTAAGGATCTTGTCGAGGCTTGCATGGGAGTCCATGAGGGCAGTGAATACGAGTCTACGCACGGCAGAGATCATGGCCAACGCACTGGCCGTATTCCCTGAAGAGGACTCGACAATATCGGCAGTTGCCTCATTTGGCGTGAGAGGCAGGCTGTTGACCATGCTTAACGCCATTCGGTCCTTCATCGAGCCGGTAGGGTTGAATATTTCCAGCTTGAGATAGAGATCGACCTCACCGTCCCGTAAAGGCAGGTGCAGCAAGGGCGTGCGTCCGATAGTCTCAAGAATGCTATTTACAATCACGGGGCAAATCCTCTTTGCGAAGTGGTTGGCGCGCCGAATATCAGGCGGCGACACCGGATGGCCCGACAGTCAAGACAGCTGCGTCCAGCGAGTACATAGAGCGAGTATCGTGTCGCGAGGCCGCTCACATCGCAGAGTCGCCAGAGCAGCCACGTCGGCGCTAAACGACACCACGGCCAGCGGCCATCTCCAACGTCCTGGGGGCTGAAAAGCGTTCGCCTACCCAACAGAGGGTTTGCAGCTCGGTAGAAAGTTAGCTGCATCAAAGGGCCGTTCATCTCAAATCATCGAGAGCTACCGAACAGGTTGGCAGCGCGACCTGCAACGTGTGCCGGGTCGTCTTGAAGTTCAACAGGTCGCCGGTCAGGCCGGCCTGGATGATCTGCTCCACGCAGACGGGTGTGGGATCTGACCAGTAGCTCACATGCAAATTTGGGTCGTCGTAGGATAGCAATACACATGGAACAAACGACAGTTTAAGCGCCGTGGCGCAAAAATGGCGATGATGACCATCCATGATCACCGAATGGTGCTGTTCAACTAAGATTGGCCGGGTCCACCGACCGTTTTCGGCGATCATCTTGGCGAGCGTGTGAGCACGATCAATGTTGATCCTCTCGGTTGGTCGGAGTTGGCTGACCGGCAGTCTGACGACTGAGAAATTCGAATTGGGCTTCGCGAGCGGCAAAGGCTTTCTCCCTTGGTGGCGCGGTTGCGGATAGCAAGGCAATTGCAGTGCCAAAAGGAAAAATCGTTTCTGAATAACGTTTTCGCTCTGTCGCATATCCGACAAGACTGTCTGAAGCATCCTAGCTTTGGTAATGTTTCCGAGAAATCTAAGGCTGACAGGAAAAAGGGCCGATCTCGGCCAAGACACCTTACGAAGGCAATCTACAAGAAGTACCGCTCGCCTATGTCGCCGGGCGCCCCGATCACCCACCTATCGTCGGTTCTCCGCGCATCCTCCCCTTGGTCCGCGAAACACGGACGCCTCCTGCTTCCCAGAGCCGTGCGAGCGGTGGAGGCTTCGCGGGAACCGCCTAAATGGAACGGAGCAAGCGCAATACCTGCCGAACGAATGGCACCGGGTGAGAGGCCGCCAAATTCAGGAGTTTTGCGACAATGGGAAGCCTCAGGAAGCAGTAGGACAACGCGATATCTTGCCAGCCGTGAATCAACCTCCTTGTTCCCGCCTCGCATGCAAAGTAGCAGCCGCCGCACCCGATGTAGGTAGCCCGCGTTTCCTCGATATTGGTGTGACATATCCAGTCTATTACTGGTCATTCTCACCAAGCCGCGTGCTATCGTAAGCGGCAAGGAGACCCCGTCTAGCGTAGGGGTTAGCGGTCGGATATCGGTAGCGCAAGTTGTGAGCCGAAGTGAGCTTCCCATCGCCGCTCCAGAACATCGAGGATGGGGCCAGAGCTTCGGTGTCGACGTCGCTCTCCACGCGCAGGCGACGGCCACCGCCGAGCTCGATCGCCTCCATGCTGGCTTTCTTGCGCGATCGAGCGACCGGCCGCTCCAGTGACGCGGGTGCGGGCAGCGCCGCGGCGATCTCCACGGGAACGAGTTGCGGGATGGACGGTGCGGAGACCTGGCAGAGCTCCTTGCGCCAGCGGAAGAGCTGACTCACATGGATGCCGGCCGAGTGAGCGATCTCCGAAACACTGGCGGTCGGTTCGAACGTCGCCGCGACCAGCCGCTCCTTCTCCTCCCGCGGCCAGTGCCGACGCCGTTCGACCGATGTGATCACCTCAACGAGCTGCTTTGTCATAGGACTACTCCTCTTATGTTCGTTTGCAAGTCAGTCCGGCATGACTTTCCCTTTTCGTCTGATGACGACAGGCAAACCTTCGGAGTTGTTGAACAAAGCAGGAGACAGAGCGTTTCGACGACGGCTGGCATACTCTCATTCGCGGGCTGGATACCGCATTTCCGTATGTTCGTCTGGGGCTGCCTCTGTCTAGTGTCGGGCCTGGATGTCTCTGCCACATAGGAGTATCGAGGATTCCCCACCGGGGGCCCTGCCTCCAACTTTGTTCAACAGACAGATGATCAAGTGTGGGACCGTATTCTGCGTCCGCGGTCGTATTTGGGGCCGACTAACCGAGCTAAACCGTCCCGAGCGGCGCAACCTCTTGTCCAATCGCCCATAGGAAAGCAGCCATTTCTCGCGCGACAGCGGTTACCGCGACTGTCTTTGCCTTGCCGGCGCTGATCAGCCTGCGATAACGCGTGCAAAGCCGAACCTGTCCCTTCCACGCTATGTCCCGGACTACCTTCGGCAGGCCTACAAGCCGAGCCTGGATCGTCGGGCTCACACGCGCCGGGTAGCGATATGTCCAAGCCCCTTCTATGAGTGCACGGCGCGCCCGGATGTTGCCCGCTTTGGTGATCCCGCCACGTTTGATGCGTTCGCCCGTCGAGCTTTCTGACGGTACCAAGCCTAGATATGCCATTAGCTGACGAGGGTTGTCGAAACGACGTACATCGCCGATTTCGACCACGAAGGTGACCGCTGTCATGAACGCCACGCCGCGCATCGCTTGGTAAGCAGCCACCACCGGAGCCATAGACTAGGATGCAGCGGTGTCGGTGACAAGCGCGCTCAACCGATCCAGGCGCACTGTGGCGTCGTCAATAGCCTGGCAATATTCCGCGAGGAGAACGTGATGGGCGTGATGTTCGAAGGCCTGGCTCGCCAGCCAACGTGCATGCGCTCGTGTCCACGGCTTGCGCCCTGTGTAAATTCGGCCGTGACGAAGTAAAAAGGACTGGAGCTGATGGCGCAATTGTTTCTGCATTTCCTGGGCCGCATCGCGTGCGCGCACCAAGTCGCGCATTGCCTCGTGGCCTTCGTCAGGGACCCAGACAGGCGTCAATTCGCCCGCGCGATGCAGCCGTGCCAAGCTCATCGCATCCCGACGATTTGTCTTCACCCGGTCGCCGGGCCGCTTGGGCACAAGTGACGGTGCGACTACAGCGCATTGATGGCCCAATTCTACGATCTGTCGGTATAAACCGTAACCTGTAGGTCCGGCCTCGTAACAAAAGTGAAGAGTGCCTCCGCGTTTGGAAAGCTTGCGGACCATTGCCGCCACCGAGGCGGGCTCCGAAGAGATGTCGCCCAAGAAGCGCACCTCGCCACCGCGCTCACTCTCCGCGACCGCGACAGAAATCTTCAGTTTCGAGACGTCTGGTCCGACGAAGATTTCGCTATTTTCCTTCATGGTTCGCCCTCGCTAAGCTTGGGGCTCTGCTCTGGCCCATCCAGAGCAATCCCCCGCGCAGCATATTCCGGGGGCGAGCCACCTTCACGCGACGAACATACGGTCTAGTATTTGCACTAGGACTTGCAGCCTTCAGCCTGCCTCGGCAAGGCGGCCGTCACTGGAGGCATACGTGTTAACGAGGGGTCTCGGGAAGACGCCTCGCCTCCAAGCAGGAGGCTTGTCTGCTCGAAAGGACTGTAAACTGGCCGCTCCTATCGCGGCACGTGGTGGTGCTCGCTATGCGCCAGACACCATCAGCGGGATGCTCAAGGCGGTATGCGCGTGATCGAGGATTTCGAAGGTGTACTTCCCATCCACACCCACGCTAACTGAGTAGCTCAACCGGTCGCGTATATGATTGTTCTCATCGAACGTGAGGACCTTCGGCTTCAACGAGGTGATCTGGCGTTCGTCGAGATAGACGGAATTGCAAATGATGATCTGGTCACCTGGCTGACAGGTACGTGCCGCGGCTCCGTTAAGAATGCAGCACCTTGAGCCGCGTTCACCAAGGATAACGTACGTGGAGATCCGTGCGCCGGAATTCTTGTTCCAGATCTCAACGAACTCCATGGGCAGAATGCCGGCTTCCTCGCAATGATCCGGATCCAGCGTAATTGATCCGTGATAATTGAGATTTGACTCGGTCACGTGGATGCCATGCAATTTGCCTGCGACCAGCTTTCTCAATTTACTTCACCGTCACTTCCGTCGTCGCTCTAATAGATAAAGTTCGCAAGTCGAGGGTTCCTCACCGCAGTCCAGGCTTGGCTTGCATTGCTCATCCAGCCATACCGGCAATCTTACGGGTGGACCTTGCTTATGCGGCAGCAAACCGCTCAAGCATCCTCTTGAGCTGCGAGTTCTGTGCACGAAGCTGTTCAGCCAAAAGCCTCTTAAGCCGCCTGTTTTCTACGTCAAGAGCCGCGAGTTCCTCGAAAGAAATCAGGTGATTTGCCGTGTCGTACTGCCTGCTTCGATCGCTAAATACAGGCACAGAAGTAGGGGTGATTGCGTTCATATGTGCCGTGCGCGTTCGAGAAGTGCCACGTGATGCTCTTCGCGGCTGCGATGCCGGCTGGCTTTCCTGCGCTTGCGCAACAGTTTCGGCTGCCGGACCTTCCGCCTCGGGCTGCTCGGACACTTCGACTCCTGCTTCCGAGACCGCGGACACTGCTGGTGGGGCCACTTCAATGTTGTCTGCGCCCTCGCTGGCAGAGCCTGCATTAATCGGCTCAGCCGGCGTGATGTCGTCGGTGTCTGGCGTGACAGGTGCTTCAGTTGAATTGAACAGGTGCGACGCCTCATCTTCTACTGCGCGGGCCAACGCCTTGAGGTCTGTGTCGCCCCAAATTGAGTTCGTCTTCGCCTTTGGTTGTCGGCGCGCCGACTTGAATTCAACAACGAAGTTCCGTTGTGGCACTTTCATATACCTGCACCCTGGTAATTCCTGAAACCAACACTAATCGGCGCCGCTGCGCTCGCCGGCGGACCCATATATCTCCTCACCGCGCGCTTCAACTAACAAGCGCGCGAGCGCGTCGACTTGTCTCTCGCGCCACCGCGTAGTCGAAATGCGTCTGACAGCCGTTCTGCAGAAAAATTCGAGGCCAGCCCCAATTACGCCTGTCACGCGGGATTGGGACGATTGAGGAAACTGAGCGCCTGCGCGCGAATCATATCTAATCCAGGCCGAGCCTCTTGCGCAGTTCGGCATTTTCCGCGCGCAACTTTTCCGCCAGAATTTTGCGAAGCCTCTGATTCTCCTCCTCAAGCTGGACGAGATCTGCCAATTCATCTCCAGCCGGAAGGGGCTTCTTGTCTCCTTCATCAGCGGACTTTGCAGCCTTTTTCCACTGATAGTAGGTTTGTTCCGATATGCCGGCGCTCTTGATAGCTTCCTTAAGTGTGCCTTTGCCTTCGGCGACCTGCGTTTCGATCAGCTTGAGCTTCTCGCTTTTTTCTGGTTCGCTATACTTCCTGATTTTAGCGGCCGGCTTTGCGGCAGTTCGAACCGGTTCGGCAGCGGTCTTCTGACGCCGTGGCGACCTCTGCTTCTTACCCGTCGGTGGTTTCGCTTCGGCATTCGTCTCTGCAACCGCAGAGATCTGCCCTGTATTACTCTCGTCAGCCATCCCTAGACCCTCCTTAGCCATCGTCTGTTGTCGGCTGAGTGAACTACAGAGTCAACAGAACCGTCAAACTCCTATTTTTCGCATGGTTGATGTTGGGTCCACGCCGATATGAGGCTGTGGAGCGGCCACCTGTCGGCCCTGATCGGCGCCAACGCTGAATGCTGGGGGACGTGTGGTAGCGGAGGTCCGTTCTGGTCTCTATCACCGGCTGGACGGTCCAGGGGTGATCGACACGGGAACTTGGCAAGTTGCCCTGTCCGAGCGATCCGGCAGTACTTCGATCGCCCCGCCCCGATGGCAGCCAACGTGGATACTCAGCCGCAGACGATTGGCAGCGGCTCTTCCGGATGACGGCCGATCCCTGCGACATGTTAGGGGATGGCCAACCGGGAATGATTTCCAATCGCGCCGGATCAGGTTAAGCGGACG
Source organism: Sinorhizobium sp. P24N7 (assembly GCF_042436655.1). Lineage (NCBI taxonomy): Bacteria > Pseudomonadati > Pseudomonadota > Alphaproteobacteria > Hyphomicrobiales > Rhizobiaceae > Sinorhizobium > Sinorhizobium sp. P24N7. The sequence continues at coordinate 76,581 of NZ_JBHMIW010000002.1, forward strand.
CGTTGTTCTCTTCGATGGCGAACGCCACTTGCAGCTCCATCTGTACCGCGTGCATGAATAGGCTGGCTTGGCGCGATATCTCTTCCTCGACAACGCCCGACCTTCTGAGCGCGGCGGCAAAGTCGGTCATCTCAGACCGCCAGAAACGGTTTGCGTGCTCTCCATGGAGCCTCTGGAGGGCTTCTGCGCAGCGTTTGACATCGCCCATGCGCCGATTAGGCGGGAACTGCAGAACCGTCATGCTGTCTCCATCATTGGCAGGCGAATCGCCTGAGGATATGGCCACAATCGCCGCCAGTCCTTCACAAAGATTAAACAGATTGCTCATGCCGGCTCAAGGAAACGCGAAACCACGCGACATGAATCGGTGCAAAAAATACCGGAAACAAAAAAGCCCGCCTCATTCGCGAGACGGGCCAGTGTGGCAAATTCAGCTTTATGACTTGATTGGCTTGAATGCCGCGACGAGCAACGGGCATTCCTAAACCACGGCCAGCCAAGCGTCGGGCTGGTAGGGAAACGGAACGGCTGAGGCTGTATTCCCGCCGACGGTCCTCACACAGCTAGAACCAAGTCTCAGGTGATGCGGATCGAGCGACCGTCGGACTCATCCCGCCACTTGATCGTCATTTGGCATCCAGGGCCTCCAGCGCTCGCCCAACGGCCTTGTAATTGATACGCTTGCGGTACCAACCGCTTCTCTTGAAGTATGTCAGAGCATTTTGCAGTCAGGTGGAATCACCTGACGTCGCACAAATGCGGTAAAAACAAACAGATAGAGCGGTGACGCGAACGCATGTGAGCGCATCCCGCTCTAGTTCCTGCTTCTCGGTCGAGGTCTACCATTGACCACCTGATCTCGTGGCATTTCTCGCGTATTTGGTCGACGGCCGCGTGCGCCCCGTGGGTTTACAGGCGGGCTTCTCGCGTCGGAACCCGTGATATCGGGCGGCCTGGCTAATGTTCACCCACGTCGAATGTGGGAATGCAGCACAGATTTCTTCCTGCGAACTTCTTGGGTACATGCGGCGAAGTTTTGATATCTCTGCCGCTGTCCAAAAATGGATTTGCTTAGACAAGCCCAATCTTATCCGCTTCATTTCGATAGCCTTGGCGTCCGGTGCGGTCGTTTTCGAGCGATTTCCTGCAGGTGGTGATGGCGAAGGATATCTCCTCGTCGGTCCATAGTTTGTCACCGTTTATGGTCACGCCCTCCCGTTGTGCTCTTCGGCGGTTGCGTTCGGATGTCGCGGCGCCGCGAGCATGAAACGAGAGCAACATGCATCGATCCTCCTCGCCAGCATTTCAGCGAAGGGCGCCTGAGCCGCGAATTCACAAATTGCGTTTTCCCCACCAATGATCCAAACCAAGCATGAGCCTCACCACCCAATTCATTGCCGAGCTGATCAGAGCCGCCAACGAAGCGGACAGGCTGACGCCGTTCGAAGTCAAGCGGCTCATCAACCGCTCGATCGCGACAATACGCGACATGCGCGAGGAGATCGGGATACCAGGCAGCAACCGAGCGAAGGATGTTGTGATTGATCTTCAGGTGGCGGTGGCCCGAACGGATAGCCTCTCCGCTGCAGAGATCCGAGACACTCTCATCGATGCCGCCGATATGATCAGGACGTTGAAGATTCTGCTTGATGGCAAGGAATGAAATGCGTTTACCCTGCCCCCGTGTGTTTTGAAGAGGCGCAGCGGAAACGTGGAATCGGACTTCCTCTCTGGTGAAAGCGTAGATAGCGTCTCTGCGTAGCTGATTCTCTTCGGCTGCGTCCCCGCATCCAAGGAAGGCAACTGGATAGCGGGATTTGCCCCGCCCTCGCGCGGGGCTTTTTCGTGGCCAGAGGAGGCCAGGGCGACGGGATGCGCTGGCAAGCCAGCAATCGTGTTCGCTCACGGAACGTGTTATGAATGTCCATGCCTGAAAGCGACCAGCAATACGAGTTTTCTGAATTCTGCGGCGAATTTGTCGATGACGATGTGACTGTCATTTTGCGCATTTTCCGTCCTGCCGGGACAAACTCCGACTGGACGCTCGAGGTGTTCGACGAGGAAGGAAACACTACCGTCTGGAATGACACCTTCGACACCGATCGAGAAGCATTCGCAGAATTTCTGACCACCGTTCAGCGTGATGGCATGCGGAGCTTTCTAGACGAACCGGTACAGAAATTGCATTGACACCTGAACGCGCTAACTGACGAGGCGCGTGAGTGGTAGTCGCTGATGCCGTGACATAAAGGAACCCCTCACCGTCCGCCGCCGTTTTCCGTCATACGCACGGAGGAAGTCATGGCAACCAAGGATACCAACGCAAAGCCGGAACAGGCGACGCCTGCCGACGTCCATCAACCCGCGGACCGCAAGAAGCATCAGGATGAGGAGTCGATTGCACCGTCTACGGTTCAGCCACCTGGCGCTAAGGACACGAGCGAAAAGCCGAAAGTGAATCCGGTTACAGGTGGGACGGCATAGGTTCTGCCGGCGGCATTCCGCTGCATACGGCGCCGACCGAACGCGTCAAGCAATTGTCACGCTGTCGTCACGCTCGACGGCTAAGAGGTAGCAATCTCGCCATTGACCACGGATGTACTGGCAATGGCTGCAGGAAGGTCGGGGTAGCCCCGGCCTTTTTTGTTGCCTACTGCTCGTGAGATGCCAAACTATCTATACGGCTACAGATGTCGCGGGAGAGATGGCGTGGCGAGAAGCAAGGAACACATCGATAACCTGTTGAGATTGCGTGAGGAATTGGTCGAGCGTCGACGCGCGGTTGCCAGCAATAACGAGCCGGGGGAGATCGTGGCAACTGCAAAGGGCGTGATTGAATTTCAGATGAGCATCGAGGCGATCGATCGAGCCATAGACGACGAAAGAAGACTACACGGGGCACCAGTACCCCGTTTGGGCGGCGCCCCTAATCCTTGACCGCGACTTGCACTGTGACAGCCTACGACCTGTCGGTTGCAGTGCGTGGGGGTAGGAGATCGTTCGTGGATTTAGCGTATCCTGGGGACGCGGCGAGCGTTGACGACATTCTTGAGTTAGCGGGGCATTACAGGATGGCCGCTAAATTGCTTGGCGAACACGCGCCACGGGGTAAGCAGTTATCCCACGCTCCCCGCCGGCTTCTGGCCCTCCACTCGATTGAGCTGCACCTGAACGCATATCTCATCACCAGAGGGTACGACTCTAAGTCCCTTCGCGGCCTTCAACACGATGTCAGCGAACGAGCGCGAATAGCGATTGATGCAGGCCTACTCTTGCGCAAGCGCACAGAACAGCACTTGGCGACCCTGTCATCCAGCAGAGAATACCTCGTCACCAGATACGGCCCTGAAATGAACGCCACCCTGTCGCAAGTGAACCGAGTTATGGCAACGCTCGACGAGTTGTCGCTGAAGATAGGGAAGATCTTGCATGGACGCGGCGCGCCTACTGCTTCGGCCGGGCGGCCACGCTAGAGGCTGAGGATCGAACGCGGTGGCGCGGGGGATCATCGACAGATCACGATGCCCAGTCGTAAAAGGGCACCGGTCGCGATGGATGGGGCAACAAATGACGAAGACTCTAACCGGCGTAGCTAAGCGGCTCAGAAACGAACTCGTAAGCGCTGCGACACGTGGCACATTGCGACTAACTTATGGACAGTTCGGCGACTCGGTCGGCATCCCTCCCGTGTTCCTCTGGTGCAACAGGATAGAAACCGCAACGGACTCTGGCAAATGCGAATGAGTCGACAGATCAAGACATAAAAAAAGACGGGAATCTGTCGAAAAAGACCAATCAGCGTCTGTCACCGCCTTCCTTCCGGCCGAAATACCTGCACCTTGAACGAATCGGACCGACATGAAGACAAAGGAGAAGACGTTGAGTGAATCACATTCGGGCAACGAGGAACGGAAGCTTGAGCTGACGAGCCGAATCGTCACCGCTTATCTGACCCGCAACGTCGTTCCTGTTGAGGGCCTGCCCAGTCTTATTGAGCAGACGTATTCCTCACTGAGCCGCTCATCTCAGCCAGGCACGGCCGACCCTGCCCCTGCCGTTGGAGAACGTCGCCCCGCCGCTCCGATCAAGAAGTCGGTGACGGCCGATTTCATCATTTGCCTCGAGGATGGCCAAAAGTTCAAAACGCTAAGGCGGCACTTGATGGCAAAGTACGGGCTCACACCGGAGGAATATCGTGCAAAATGGAGTCTTCCGGATGACTACCCGATGACTGCTCCAAACTATGCTCAACAACGCTCGGCCCTCGCGCGCGCAACCGGCTTGGGCAAGAAACGGTAGGCACCAGAGTTAGACGCCGCAGCTTCGGCTGGCCAGCGATCGGTTCGAAGTGTCGCTAAATGATCTCGGAAATAGCTGTCACATCTGTTGTGCAACTTGCGCAGCTGTCTCGTAGAGCAATCTTTTCACTGTCGTTCGAAATGGAGGCGCCCGCAAGGTTGCAGCGCTTGCGCCGTGAAGTTTGAGCGTATTGCAGCACCCTGGCCTCAGAGGCATGCAATGCCTGAGTTATTGCACGCCGGTTCGCTGCCAAACTGATCACGCGCCGACGATCATACGCGCAGCCGGCCTCCTTATCACGGTAGAAATCCGGCATAAAAACAGTGTACGGGGACGAAACCAGTTGGCCGGAACTGAATGGAAGCCATGATCGCAGCAAACGACGACACAATTGCCAGCCGCATCAGCCGCATCCTCGCCGATCGGATTGTCACTGGCCAGCTTGCCCCAGGCATGAAGCTGAAGCAGGACAAGTTCGCAGAGGAATTCGGCGCGAGCCATGTACCGGTGCGCGAGGCGTTTCGGCGGCTTGAAGCGCAAGGCTTGGTCGTCAGCGAGCCCCGCCGCGGCGTCCGAGTGGCTTCCTTCGATCTCAAGGAGGTCCGGGAGGTGGCGGAAATGCGGGCAGCACTGGAAGTGCTCGCGCTGAGGCATGCGGCGCCGCACTTGACGCCATCCATTCTTAACGAGGCAGAAGAAGCGACAGTCGCAGGCGACGATTCGCGTGATGTCCGATCGTGGGAGGATGCGAACAGGCGTTTCCACAGGCTCATTCTTACACCTTGCGGAATGCCGCGCCTGCTTGCTGCAATTGATGATCTGCATGCCGCAAGCGCGCGCTTTCTGTTTGCATCCTGGCGGTCCGAATGGGAAGTGCGGACGGACCACGAGCATCGTGCGATTCTTGCCTTTCTGCGCGAGGGGAAAACCGAAAACGCCTCGGCAATTCTGGAGCGTCACGTTCAACGGATTGGGCAGAGACCGATCAAAGGAACCGCCGGCGCGCGGCGCGATAGCTTCGCAATCGCCGGCTGAGCGCTAAGCCCTCATCCGATCACTTCATTCACCGCGACGTCTATCCGGCAGTTGAATGTCAGAGGGCGCACGCTCTCAGCGTGCTTGCTTGCATCCAGTCGAAAATTATAGATAGAAATAAACTTCTATTGATAATGATTCTCGCGCGGAGGCTAGTTTGCCGGAAAAGCTGAACCGAACTGTCGCGGCCGAACAAGAGTCGAAGCGATGGATCCCTTCGGACGCCACAAAAATCTATAATTTGCCATTCAACGATTTGCTGTACCGGGCGCAGACCGTGCACCGGGCAAATTTCGATCCCAATGCAGTGCAGATGAGCCGGCTGCTTTCGATCAAGACAGGCGGCTGCGCCGAGGACTGCGGCTATTGCAGCCAGTCGGCTCATTATCCGACGGGGCTCAAGGCCTCGAAGCTAATGGAAGTTGAAAGAGTTATCGCCGATGCGTGCAAGGCCAAGGAGGGGGGCGCGACGCGCTATTGCATGGGTGCGGCCTGGCGCAGCCCGAAAGACCGCGACATGGACGCAATCGTCGCGATGGTTCGCGGCGTAAAGGCGCTCGGCATGCAGACGTGCATGACGCTCGGCATGCTGACACCGGCACAGAGTACGACGCTCGCCGACGCCGGTCTCGATTACTACAACCACAATATCGACACCTCGGAGCGCTTCTACAGCGAAATCATCACCACCCGCACTTTCGCCGACCGCCTCGAAACCCTTTCGAATGTGCGCGACGCCGGGATCAAGGTCTGTGCCGGCGGCATTCTGGGGATGGGCGAGACGGCCGATGACCGCATCTCCATGCTGGTGACTCTCGCCAATCTTCCCTCCCCGCCCGAAAGCATACCGATCAACATGCTCATTCCGATTCCCGGGTCGAAACTGGCCGATGCGGCTCCGGTCGACCCCATCGAGTTCGTTCGCACCATCGCGCTTGCCCGCATCCTGATGCCGCAATCCCATGTGCGACTGTCGGCCGGACGGACGGAAATGAGCGACGAGATGCAGGCTCTCTGTTTCTTTGCCGGGGCCAATTCGATCTTCGTCGGCGACACGCTGCTGACCGCCGACAATCCCGGTGAGGACCACGATGCCGGGCTCTTCCGCCGTCTCGGCCTGAAGCCGATGGCACTGGAGCCGGGCGCATGAACGGCGGCCTCGACCGCTACGCGCGGACTTTGGCGGGGCTCGCGCGCAAGGGACGGCGCAGGGAGCTGCTGCCGTCGGGTGGCGTCGATTTCACGTCGAACGACTATCTGGCGCTCGCCGCTTCTCCACGCCTCAAGGCTGCCATCGCCGCCGCGATCGAACGCGGCGTGCCGGTTGGCGCCGGCGGCTCGCGGTTGCTGCGCGGTAATCATCCGGAGCATGAGACGCTCGAGGCCGAGGCTGCCGCCCATTTCGGTATGGAGCGCTGCCTCTATTTCGGCAGCGGCTATGGCGCCAACGCTGCGCTCTTTGCGACCCTGCCACAACGGAATGATCTGATTGTCCATGACGCCCTGGTGCATGCCAGCGCGCACGAAGGCATTTCGGCAAGCAAGGCACCGGCAGTCTCCGTACCGCACAACGACGTCGAAGGTTTTGCTGAGGCTATTAGACGATGGCGGCTTGCGGGCGGGACCGGCCATCCGTGGATTGCCGTCGAAAGCCTCTACTCGATGGACGGCGACCGCGCTCCCCTCCCCAAGCTCGCGGAACTCGCGGACCGGCATGACGGCGTTCTGGTGATCGACGAGGCGCATGCCACAGGCGTCTTCGGTCCAAACGGGCGTGGTCTCGGCCACGGTCTGGAAAACCGCGAGAACATCATCGTTCTTCACACCTGCGGCAAGGCGCTTGGCGTCAGCGGCGCGCTGATCGGCGCCAGCGCCGTCATTTGTGACTACCTCGTCAACCGGGCACGCGGCTTCATCTATTCGACTGCGCCGTCGCCGCTCATCACCGCGTGCGTGCGCGAAGCTTTGCGGGTTGTTGCCGATGAGCCCGAGCGTCGGGCCGCGTTGGAAGCGTTGCAAACATTCGCCAATGCGGAACTTTCGGCCGCACTCGGTGTCGAGGGCAGCGGGTCGCAGATCCTGCCAGTCCCGATCGGCGACAACGCCCTATGCCTGAAGATTGCGGCGCGCATGCGTGCCGAAGGCTTCGATATCCGCGCGATACGGCCGCCGACCGTCCCGGAAGGCACGGCAAGGCTTAGGATCGCCATCACCCTCAATGTCGACAGGCCGACGATTTCGCAGATGCTCGCGCAGCTCGCCGTGATCATGGCGGAGGAAAAGCCGTGACGCGTCGCCTCGTCGTCACCGGAACCGATACGGGTATCGGCAAGACGGTCTTTTCCGCCGCCCTGACGGATGTCCTCGGCGCCTGTTACTGGAAGCCGGTCCAGTCCGGTCTTCAAGGTGAAACGGACAGCGAGGCGGTTCAACGGCTTGGTCGGATACCGTCCGCGCGCATCGTGCCGGAAGCCTATCGGCTGCGCACGCCGGCTTCGCCGCATCTGGCGGCCAGCATCGACGGAATCCATATTGAGGCCGAAGCGCTTGTCCCGCCTGTGACGGGTGCGCCGCTGATCATCGAGGGCGCGGGCGGCTTGCTGGTCCCGCTTAACGCAGAGACCGTCTTCGCGGACGTTTTTGCCCGCTGGCAGATACCCGTTGTGCTGTGCGCCCGCACGGAGCTTGGAACCATCAACCACACACTCCTCTCCCTGGAGGCGCTGCGCGCGCGGTCCATTCCAGTTTTCGGCGTCGCTTTCATCGGCGAAGGGCAAGCGGATACGGAAAGCATCATCGCCAAGATGGGCCGCGTCCGTTCGCTCGGACGGCTGCCGAAACTCGACCCGCTGACCCCGGATCTGCTGCGCCAGGCCTTTCGGGAGAACTTTGATATCGGCCTTTTCCTGAAGGAACCGGCATGATCCGCTCACCCATCTGGCATCCCTTTACCCAGCATGCGCTCGAGCCGATGATGAAGCGGATCGCCAAGACCGAGGGCGCCTATCTCATCGACGAGGACGGCACGCCCATTCTCGACGCGATCTCGTCCTGGTGGGTGGTAACGCACGGCCACCGCTATCCGCCGATCATGGAGGCGATCCGAAAAGCCTGTGAAACCTACGACCAGATCATTTTTGCGGAATATTCCCACGAACCGGCGGAGGAACTGGCGACGGGCTTGATCGAAGTGGCGCCTGCCGGACTCGCCCACGTCTTCTTTTCCGACAGCGGCTCCACCGCCGTTGAGGTCGCGCTGAAGATGGCGCTTGGTTTTTTCCATAACATTGGCAAGCCGCGGCGCCGCGTCGTGGTCATGGAGCACAGCTATCATGGCGACACGATCGGCACCATGTCGGCGGGAGAGCGCGGCGTCTTCAACGCGGCCTATGAGCCGCTGCTCTTCCACGTCGATCGGCTGCCATTTCCTCACGCAGACTCTGATCAGGCGACACTCGATGCTTTCGAAGCGATATGCCGTTCCGGCGAGGTCGCCGCCCTCCTCATCGAACCGCTCGTTCTCGGCGCTGGTGGCATGAAGATGTATCGGGGGTCGCTGCTTGCGGAACTGAAGGACCTCGCCCGGCGATACGGCTGCCTGACGATCGCCGACGAGGTGATGACCGGCTGGGGGCGAACCGGCAGCCTCTTTGCCTGCGAACAGGCAGGCATCGCGCCAGATATCCTGTGTACGTCGAAAGGCTTGACCGGCGGGGCGCTGCCGCTGGCGGCGACGCTTTGCACCGCCGAGATCTTCGAGGCGCATCTCTCGGCGGACCGACGCAAGACCTTCTTCCATTCCAGTTCCTACACAGCCAATCCGATCGCCTGCGCGGCGGCCGTTGCCAATCTCAATATCTGGCGGGAGGAGCCGGTGCGGGACCGCATCGGCGCGCTCGCAAAGCTTCATCAGAAGGGGCTCGCTCGCTTCGCATCCAACCCCCGGTTTGCCAATCTTCGGCAGATGGGCACGATCGCCGCTCTCGACGTCGTCGTGCCGGAGGGCGGATATCTGTCCGGGATCGGACCCCGCCTTCGAACGTTTTTCCGCGAGTGCAAGCTCCTGATCCGCCCGCTCGGCAACGTCATCTATCTGATGCCGCCGTACTGCGTGACCGCCGCCGATCTCGACCGGGCCTATGACGCGATCGACGAGGCGGCGGGCCTTTTTGCGGCAGGGCGGCTATGAGGGGCGCGCCTGCATCGCGTCTTGCGGGGTTAGGCCATGCCGTGCCGGACCGGCGCGTCGAAAACGCCGAGATCGAAATGAGACTCGGACTGGAGCCGGGCTGGATCGAGCGCCGGACGGGTATTCGAACGAGGCACTGGGTTGACGATGGCGACACCCTCAGCGGACTTGCGGCGAAGGCCGGAGAGGCTGCTGTCGACGACGCCGGCATCGCGCGCGGGGACATTGCGCTGACGATGCTGGCCACATCGACGCCTGATCATCTTCTCCCGCCGTCTGCCCCGTTGCTCGCTCACCGTCTCCGCCTCTTGAACAGCGGTGCGATCGATCTTGCCGGCGCCTGCTCGGGCTTTGTCTATGCGCTGACCCTTGCCGACGGGTTCGTGCGCGCGCAGGGACGGCCGGTCCTGGTCGTGGCGGCAAATATCTTGAGCCGGAGGATCAATTCGGCCGAACGCGCAAGTGCGGTCCTTTTCGCGGATGCCGCCGGGGCCGTCGTGCTGGCGCCGTCGGACGAGGTCGAGAAGGGCATTCTCGGTGTGGATCTCGCCTCGGACGGGAGCCGTTATGATCTGATCTCCATTCCTGCCGGCGGCAGCAACCGGCCCTTCGCTTCAGGCATTCCGGCGGAGGATTTCCTGATGACGATGCGAGATGGCCGCGAGATGTTCGCGCAGGCAGTCGAGATGATGGCGACCTGCGGCGCCCGGGCGCTCGCCGCCGCCGGTCTTCACGCGGCAAAGATCGACCGCTTCGTGCCTCACCAAGCCAATGCCCGAATCTTCGACGCCGTCAGCGACAGGCTCGGCATCGACCCGGGACGAACAGTGCGAACGATCGACAATTATGGGAATTCGTCAGCGGCGACTGTAGCGCTTTCCCTGTCGCTCTCGCATCAAACCAGGCCACTTGTTTCGGGCGAAAAGCTGTTGCTTACCGCCGCTGGAGCCGGCTTAACCGGAGGTGCTGTCGTTTTCGGGGTATAGTTTGGTGGGCGCTGCGAAAACATATTTCGTTGAGGTTCCGAATTGAAAACTACGTTGTTGCCCATGCAAAGGCGCAGTTGACGAGTCCGAGTGATCGCCTGATCGAGCTGCAGGCGGTGTGCCTGGTCGACAAGACGCTTGCGGCCCGCGTTCGGGGGACCTGACGTGCCCGTCGCCGAGTTTGAAGTGTGCCGGGCATTCCCCACGTGCCGCCATTCCCCTCCTCGGCCGAAGGCGTAGAAGCAGGTCAGCCAGGCTTGCGCAGGGTGGCCGCCGATAGCAGCGCCACGGCGAGCGCCTCCTACGATCGCAACAGGGACGCGGGACTGAGAAATCCGAGCGCGGATAGCCTCCTTGGTCGCCGCGGCCCCCGCTTTGTAGGTTTCACCGCATCCGCATCGGGGACTGGACGTCTGGTTCTTGTGCTGGGGAGCACGTTCTACCGATTTGGGCGAGAGAGGCGAACAGAGGGATGAGCTGGAGACAAGACCGGTCCCGCCGGTCTCGAACGAGTTCCTTATTGCGGTGATGCTGACGGCGTCAGACTCCAGGACGCTGCCAACGTCGCCTCCGAGCTGACCCAACTCGGAGGCGACGCGCCCTAGGCGGTCGCCGTCACAGCCGCCATGGACTCCCTACCTCGTGTGCTTTCGGCCGGATGATCATTCGACCGTTACCGATTTGGCCAGGTTACGCGGCTGATCGACATCGGTGCCCATGAACACGGCCGTGTGATAGGCAAGAAGCTGGATCGGCAGCGCGAAGATCATCGGTGCGATGATCTCGTCGACGTTCGGCAACACAATCGTATGCATCGTGTCGAGCTTCGTCGCGGCAGCTCCCGTCTCGTCCGTAATGAGAATGATGCGCCCGCCACGAGCGGCGACTTCCTGCATGTTCGAGACCGTCTTGTCGAAGAACCGGTCGTGCGGCGCGATGACGATGACCGGCATGTTCTCGTCGATCAACGCAATCGGGCCATGCTTCAGTTCACCGGCCGCATAGCCCTCTGCGTGGATGTAGGAAATCTCCTTGAGCTTCAGCGCGCCTTCCATCGCCAGCGGGAAGCTGGTGCCGCGGCCGAGGTAGAGCACGTCGCGGCACTTCGACAATTCGCGCGACAGGAACTCGATCTTCGGCTGGATGCTGTTCAACACCTGGCCCATGATGCGCGGCATCTCGGCAAGGCTTCTCACCAGCGCCTGTTCTTCCTGCTCGCTGACCGTTCCTCTGGCTCTGCCCGCCCCGATAGCGAGCGCAGCGAGCACGGCAAGCTGGCAGGTGAAGGCCTTGGTCGATGCGACACCGATCTCGGGACCGGCGAGGATCGGGAAGACGGCGTCGGACTCGCGCGCGATTGTCGATTCGCGGGTATTGACGACGGCACCGATCTTCAGGCCGTGTTCCTTGCAGTACCGAAGCGATGCCAGCGTATCGGCCGTTTCGCCCGACTGCGAAATGAAGAGAGCGGCCGATTGTGGCGAGAGCGGGATCTCGCGATAGCGGAACTCGGACGCGACGTCGATTTCGACCGGAAGACGCGCGTAACGCTCGAACCAGTACTTTCCGATCAGTCCGGCAAGATAAGCGGTACCGCAGGCGGAAAGCGCAAGACTCGGTACTTTGGAGAAATCGATGTCATCGGAAACAGCCGTCACACGGTTTTCGATGAAGTTGATGTAGTGGCCGAGCGCGTGGGAGATGACCTCCGGCTGCTCATAGATTTCCTTCTCCATGAAATGGCGATGATTGCCCTTGTCGACCATATAGCCGACGTCCGAGGAAACCTGCCGCGGCCGGGCGACGGCGTTGCCGTCGATATCAAAGATATGGACACCGGTTTTGTCTATGATCGCCCAGTCGCCATCGATCAGATAGGTGATTTCATTGGTAAAGGGCGCCAGGGCAATCGCATCCGACCCAAGGAACATTTCGCCGTCGCCGTGGCCGATCGCGAGCGGCGGCCCGTTTCTTGCCGCCATGATCGTCGACGGATCATCTTCGAAAAGGACAGCGAGTGCGTATGCGCCCCTCAGCCGCCTCAGCATCGCAAACATCGCCTCGCGCCGTCCGATGCCATCCCGGCGAAGCCTTGCCAGGAGATGCGCGACGACCTCCGTGTCGGTCTCGGTTTGAAACTCGGCGCCGGCCCCGGCCAGTTCGTCCTTCAACTCAGCAAAATTCTCAATGATGCCGTTGTGTACGACTGCGATACCGTCTGTGAAATGGGGGTGCGCATTGCGCTCCGTCGGAGCGCCATGGGTCGCCCAGCGCGTATGGCCTATGCCGATGGTGCCGGCCAATGGCTCCTCATTCAGCCTTGCCTCGAGATTGACGAGCTTGCCCTCCGCACGCCGGCGATCGAGCGCTCCGCCGTCGATCGTCGCGACGCCGGCCGAATCGTAGCCGCGGTATTCCAGGCGTTTCAACGCACCGACCAGCCGTTCCGAGACCGGCTGCTGCCCGACGATGCCTACGATCCCGCACATATCCTCTTCGCGTTCCTTCCACGCCGGCCGCGGCGTACTCAAATACCCCGTCTGAGCGAGGCTACGTCAGTAGCTGTCGGTCGCCTCGCACAGGCAATTATCGTCGCTGCGCCTCACCTGCTGTCGCCATTCGTGACGCCGCCGAAATGGCGGCTGGCAGAAGCGTCATATCGACGATCGACCTGCCGCCATGCGCTTGGTTCGGTCAGAACCAGCGCTTTCTAATTGCACTCAACAGATTGGCAAAATCGATTCTTTGGATCACACCCATTCGCGCCATGGATGCACGACGCTAATGCGTTTCGAGGGCCTGCCCTTAATCTGCTTCCTAGCGCTCGACGCGCAGATGACCGAGCGGCCCGCAAGTCGACATGCCGCCGCTCAGACCGGGAATTGAAGCTGCCGCAGAAAGCAGGATGTGCATTCGCCTCTCTCAGCAGATCCTGGGCAATTGCTCGCCCGACAGCCAGTCGACGATCCGGCCGCCGCCGAAGCAAGTCGCCATCTGCACGAAACAATCGTCGTCAGCCACGGCGTGTCCAATCACCGCCGCCTCCCGCCCGAGGGGATGTGCACGCATCGCCGCCAGAATTGCTTGGGCGCCTTCCGGCGCGGCGACGGCGACAAGCTTGCCCTCGTTGGCCACATTGAGCGGATCGAGCCCAAGCAACTCGCAGGCCGCTGCGACCTCCGGTTTGACCGGGATGGCTACCTCGTCAATATGGAAACCGACCTTTGACTGGCTGGCGATTTCGTTAAGCGTCGCGGCGATGCCGCCGCGCGTGGGATCGCGCATCAGCCGGATTTGCCTGCCACCGCCCTCGACCATCGCGGCTACCAGCCCGTTGAGCGCGGCGCTGTCGGAGACGACCGCCGCATCGAATTCCAGGTTCTCGCGTTTCGACATCACCGCGATGCCATGATCACCGATCGAGCCGGAGAGGATAACCGCATCGCCCGGCCGGGCGGCATCGGCGCGCAGATCGAGCCCGTCCGGCACCACGCCGACGCCGGACGTCGAAATGAAGACACCGTCGGCCTTGCCGCGCTCGACGACCTTGGTGTCGCCGGTGATGATCGGCACACCGGCCCCGCGCGAAGCAGCGCCCATGCTTTCGGCGATGCGTTCGAGATCGGCGAGCGGAAAACCCTCCTCGATGATGAAGCTCGCCGAGAGATAGAGGGGCCGGGCAGCGGCCATCGCGATATCGTTGATCGTGCCGTGCACGGCGAGCGAGCCAATATTTCCGCCGGGAAAGAACAGCGGCGAAACCACATAGCCGTCAGTGCTCATGACCATGCGTCCGCCCGGGACGGTGAAGGCCGACTGGTCGTTGCCGGCGCGCAACCAGATGTTGTCGAAAGCCTTGTGAAAGATACCCTCTATGAGCTGTCCCATTGCACGTCCGCCGGCGCCATGGGAGAGATCGACCCGCCCGTTTGCAAGGTCGAGGTTTCGGCTGTGCGCCTCCATCATCATGTTCATGCGACCGCCCTCCCCGCATCCGGTTGCCGCGCCTTCGTGCGGAAGCGGCCATAGGTCCAGTGTGCGGCGCAGGCGCCTTCCGACGACACCATGCAGGACCCCATCGGCGTATCGGGTGTGCAGACCGTGCCGAACAGCTTGCAGTCGGCAGGTTTCTGAACACCGCGCAGAATGGCACCGCATTCACAGGCCGGATTGTCCTCGGCCCTGGAGGTCACCATCGAAAAGCGTTTTTCGGCATCGTGGGCCGCATATTGTGGCCGGAGCCTGAGGCCGCTCAACGGCAACTCGCCGAGGCCTCGCCATTCGAAGCTCTCGCGCGGCTCGAAGAAATTCGCCACCTCCGCCTGGGCCTTCACATTGCCGAGTCTGGTCACCGCGCGGATATACTGGTTTTCGACCACGTGCCTGCCCTCGTTGATCTGGCGCACGAGCATCAGGACCGCCTGGATGACATCGAGTGGCTCGAAGCCGGCCACCACGACTGGTTTGCGGAATTCCTCGGCGAAGAATTCATAGGGCTTTGTGCCGATCACAGCGCTGACATGGGCTGGGCCGATGAAGCCATCGATCTTGATCGTACCGGGCTCGTAGACATCCGGGTTTTCCAGGATGCTGTGGATTGCCGCCGGGGTCAGGACATGGTTGCAGAAGATCGAAAAATTGCCGAGTCCTTTGGCGATTGCCCTCTTGAGCGCGAGAGCGGTTGGCGGCGTCGTCGTCTCGAAGCCGATCGCGAAGAACACCACCTCACGCTGCGGCTCGGCTTCCGCGATCCTCAGCGCATCGAGGGTCGAGTAGACCATGCGGATATCGGCGCCGGCCGCCTTTGCCTTGAGCAGGCTCCAACCGTTCTTGTCCCGCACGCGCATCGGGTCGCCATAGGTGCATAGCGTAATCTCGGGACGCATCGCGAGCGCGATCGCCGCGCCGATCCGGCCAATCGGCAGCACGCAAACAGGACAACCCGGGCCGTGGATCATCCGGACATTGTCGGGCAGCAAATCCTCAAGCCCGTAGCGGGAGATCACGTGCGTGTGTCCACCGCAGAACTCCATGAAGTGGTAGGAGCGAGCTGGATCCGCAGTCGACGCGATCTGACGGGCGATATCGTGGGCGAGCCTTCCGTCGCGATATTCGTCGATATACTTCATGTCGCATTACCCATCGCGGCTTCCTGGATCAGCGCCAGCGTTCGCTCCGCCTCCTCAGGATTAATCTTCGTCAGCGCATAGCCGACATGGAGGATGACGTAGTCGCCCGGCCGGACATCGTCGATCAGCGCCGTCGAGATCATTTTCGAGACGCCGTCGAGCGTGACCCTCGCCATATCGTCGGGCAGCACTTCCCTGACCTCGACCGGTATGGCTAGGCACATGTTGGGCTCTGCTCCCCAGATGCACGTTTGGCCATGATGACCTGCCGCGCATGGGCGGCTTGGCCAAGCGCAACGCCGCCGTCATTGGCCGGCGCCAGACGTGGCAAATATGGCTTAAGGCCGCGCTCGCGCAGCGCCTGCGCCAGACCCGTCGCAAGCACGCGGTTCATCATGCATCCGCCGCCGAGCGCAACCTGCCGCGTGCCGAGGCTTGCCGCGCCGCTCGCCGCCCAGTCCGCGAGGCCGGCAATCAGCGTGCCATGGAAAAGGTCGGCGGCATCGGTGCCGCACATCCCTGCCTCAGCCAAACACAGGATGAGCGGCCGGAAGTCGAGCACTCCATCGTTAATGGCATACCCGCCGGGCATGCACCGCGGCGCCCGGACCAGTGCCTCGAATTCCATCGCTGCCTGCCCCTCATAGATCTGGACGAGGCGAGCACCCGATATCGCCGCGGCGGCGTCGAAGAGCCTACCGAGGCTGCTCGTAACCGGGGTCCGCATGCCACGGTTGAACATCGCCGCCAATCGCGCCACGCCGGAATGAGCGAGCTCTAGCGCCCGCGCGAGGTCGATACGGTTCGCCGCCTGAAGTGCTGCGACCCCCATGCGCCAGGGTTCGCGCGCCGCGCGGTCGCCACCTGGCAGCGGCAGCGGCATGAGCGATCCTGCGCGCAGCCAGCGATGTCCCTCGACCGCAAGCATCTCGCCGCCCCAACTGCTGCCGTCCGTCCCGAGACCGTGGCCGTCGAGCGCGAGCCCGAGGACCGGCCCGGCGAGTCGATGCTCCGCCGCCACCGCAGCGACATGAGCGAGATGGTGCTGAACCGGCATGACCGGCAGACCGAAGCTCTCCGCCATCCGGACCGAACGGAAATCCGGATGCAGGTCGCAGACCGCGAATTCCAACGTCACGTCAAGGATCGAACAGAGATGCGCAGCCACCTCACGCTGGAAGCGTATCGCCTCCCTATTGTCGAGGCCGCCCACATGCTGCGACAGAAACGCTTCGCGACCGCGCGTGACACAGACGGTGTTCTTGAAGTCCGTACCGGTGGCGATCACGGAAGGTCCGTCCGCGCCGAGGTCGACGGGCTCTGGCACGAAGCCGCGGGCGCGGCGGATGAAGGCGGGCGCGCCGTCAACAACCTGCATGACGGAGTCGTCGGCGCGGGCGACGATATCGCGATCATGGGTGACGATCAGATCGGCGATCGCGGAAAGGCGCAGCTCGGCATCCGCGTTATCGGCAACGAGCGGCTCGCCGCCGGGATTGGCGCTGGTCGCGATCAGCGCAGGGGGACAGTGCGGCGAAAGACGGGACAGTTCATCGAACAGGAGCAGGTGCGCCGGTGCGTAGGCCACAATGAGGCCTATCCGCCCGAGGCCGGGAGCAACGAGATTGGACAGCTCGCCGGCAACGGCCTCTACCAGAACGATGGGGCTCGCCGGCGAACTCAGCAAGGCCTCTTCAGCGTCCGTCAGCTGCGCCAGCTGCCGTGCCGCCGCGATATCCCGCACCATGACGGCGAAAGGCTTCTCGTCGCGGGCCTTGCGCCGCCTGAGGCGCGCGATCGCCGCATCGTTGCGCGCATCGCAGAACAGGTGGAACCCGCCGACCCCCTTCAGTGCGACGATCGCGCCGCCTTCAAGCCGCGCCGCCAACTCGGTGACTGGATGGCTGAGGCTCGGACCACACTCAGGACAAGCAACTGGCTCGGCGTGGAAGCGACGGCTCTCCGGGGCGACATAGTCCGCCGCGCAGGCATCGCACATCGAAAACGAGGCCATCGAGGTCTGGGCGCGGTCGTAAGGAAGCGCGCCGGTTATGGTGAAGCGCGGCCCGCATTGGGTACAGTTGACGAAGGGATAGCCGAAAAACCGGCTCTCCGGATCCGTGAGCTCCCGCCGGCATTCCTCGCAAACCGCGGCGTCGGCGCCGATACGGGTCGCACTCCTGCCGCCGAGGCTATCGAGGATCTCGAACCGACCGCCGCCGGTCGGCGGCAGCTCCAGCACGTCGACAGCCTCGATGCGGGCGAGCGGCGGCGCCTGGGTGCGGATCGCCTCGCGGAAGCGGTCTGGATCCAGGCCCTCGATCTCGATCAGCACGCCCTCGCTGTCATTAAGGACAAATCCGGAGAGCCGCATCTCGCACGCGAGCCTATAAACGAAAGGCCGGAAGCCGACGCCCTGCACGGTACCGCGCACGCGCAGCCGCAGCCGCCGGACCCGCCTTTCGATCGGTCGTGCGAGCACCCGCGCCATTGTTCACACCACCTTCGGTCGCTTGTCCTGCCGCACAGCGGATGCTTCGAGCCAGCCATATAAAGCCTCCATCCCCTCGCCCGTGCGGGCGGAGACAATCAGCGTCTGCAGCCGCGGATTGACAAGCAGCGCGTTGGAAATGCAGAGCCCGACATCGAAGTCGAGATGCGGGAGCAGGTCCGCCTTATTGAGGATCATCAGGTCGGCGGCGGCGAACATGTCGGGATATTTGAGCGGCTTGTCCTCGCCCTCGGTGACCGAGAGCACCACGACCTTGTGAGCCTCGCCGAGATCGAAAGCGGCGGGACAGACAAGATTACCGACATTCTCGATGAAGAGCACCGAGCCCGGCTCTGGCGCGAGATCCTCGAGCGCATGGCCGACCATATGGGCGTCGAGATGGCATCCCTTGCCGGTGTTGATCTGAACTGCGCGGGCGCCTGTCTCGCGAATGCGGGCCGCGTCATTCGAGGTCTGCTGGTCGCCTTCGATGACATTGATCGTGACACGCTCCTTGAGTTCGCTGATCGTCCGCACAAGCAGGCTGGTCTTGCCCGAGCCCGGGCTAGAGACGACGTTGAGCGCGAAAACGCCTTGGTCTACGAAATATCTCCGATTTTCGGTGGCATAGGCGTCGTTCTTGGAGAGGATCTCCGTCTCGACCTGGATAATCCGTTCCTGGCTCATGCCAGGAACATGCACGCCGGCCATGCCCTGGCGGCAGTCGGCTGGGCCGTCCTCTGCATGATGGTGAGAATGATGATCGTGACCATGGAGGTGATGATGGTCATGGTCGGGCCCAACGCCGTGGCCATGACCATGGCTGCCCGCCTCGTGCTTGTGGCCTTCGATAGGCGATGTCCCGCAACCACATACTGCACACATCAAATCACCTCCATGTCCCTGATTTTCAATTCGTCGCCTGCCGTCATTTGCACGCGATGGCGCCCGCAATGCGGGCAGGCGCCGAACCGTTCCTTCAAAGCAACTGTCGTGCCGCAATCGAGGCACCAGCCCTCGCCGGTGATGCGGTTGATCTCGAGCCTCGCGCGATCCGCGAGCGTGCCGCGCCGCACTGCGTCGTAACAGAAGAGCAACGCGTCGGGATCGCCGTGGCTCAGTACGCCGACATCGAGACGGACCGACTTGACCCGCCTTGCGCCATTCAGCCGCGCGGTCTCGCAGATGATCTCGATCACGCTTTCCATCAATGACATTTCATGCATGGGCGGCCTCGCGGATAGCGACTTCGATGGCCACGCAAGGGTCGAACAGGACGGCGAGCCGGGAGACAGACCGGGTAGCGGAATGGTCGGAGCCGATCCGCGACCCCAGAAGAGTCTCTACGAAAGGACCGGCCGGGTGAAAGTTCCATTCCGTCGGGGCAAGGATGCGATAGGCCGAAAGCCTGCCGTCGTCGCCTATCTCTGCTTGATGATAGAGCCGGCCGCGCGCGCATTCCACGGCGCCGTAACCGCCCGCGCCCAGCGTCGGCGCGCCGCAGGCGAGCGTTGCCCAGTCAACTTCGCCGGTACTGGCGAGAGCCGTTAGTTGCCCGAGGCAGAACCGGACATCGCCAATCCGGGCCAGGAACCGCTGCGCGAGATGGGAGCCCGCGGAAGCTCCCGCCGCTGCGCGCCGGGCGTAGGCCCCCGTCTCGACAACCCGGCCGGGAAGATGCGGCAGTCTCGTATAATCGGGTTGATCACAAAGCCGGGCGATGACCTCCAGGTCATCTTCGACGGTCAGCGCGTCGCTTCTCCGGCCAACGAAAACGCGATCATCGTCTATATCTTTCAGCATTGCTGCGCAGACCGATCCCGACACTGGCATGTCGCCCGGGCCGGAAATTCCGATCGCCGCAGCCGCCGAGCAGAGGCGAGCGATCGCCGAAGCGATATGTTGGGGGTTGATCTTTCCGGTACTCGCCTCCGCCATGATCGCTTGTGAGGCGGCCAGTGCCTTTCGCAGATATCCGCCGGCGGCCGCCGCGAGCTCGGCGGGCAATGGCGACGGCCAATGGAGGATCAGCACCCGCAGTGTTTCGAAGATCCGTTCCGCGTGCAGACCTGCGGCGGCGGCGGCGCGCTCCCCTTCACCCATCGGCAGATCCGCCGCATTGAGGACCGCGAGCCTGGAGGCAACCGATTGCGAAAAGCCACAGAGCGAAAACACCTGCCGTGCGAGTCTGGGCGCGTCCTCCGGCGTGCGGCCGACGAACATACGCGTTAGCCCCAGCGGACGGTTCGCTTTAACTTCGACGGAACAGGCAACTGCGCGCGACACCGTCACCTCGATCCTCATCGTGCCCGGCCCGCGAAGGAATGTCATTCCGACTCCTCCTCGCGCCGGCGGAAATGCCCGCGCAGCAGGTGCCGCCGATTGACGACAGCGCGTAGTTCCGACGCCAGCTCAAACGTGGCAGGATCGAAGAAGGCGCGGGCGGCCTCCTCTGCCATTTCCAGCGCCGCTTCCATCGCGGCGAATTCGAAGACCGGCGAGAGCAGCGCGCAAGAATCGACGCGGCCGATCGCATGGAGCTCGCCGGCTATGAATTCGACTTCGCCCGCGGGCAGGCCGATACTGAGGGTTGTGCCGGTGGCCACGGGCGCGGCAGGTGCCCCGTCAGGCAGATCCACGGCCACGAGATTCATGAACCATGGCGTGGTCACAATACCGAAGGCGCGGCCGCGATAGGTCCGGAAGCCTGTAGCCGCGACTGTGAGTGCGGGATTGCAGATTGGCACGTCAGTCATGGCGGTTGCGTGAATGTGTCGATAGCGGGCTTCTAACCGTTGGCCGAGCGCCAGCGCCGGATTGGGTTCGGCTCCCTTGATGCTGTCAGCCATCACCGCCCAACCTCATGAACTTCGATTGCAGTGCATCGCAATTCGGGAAGCGCCATTCCTCCGGCAGGTCGGCAAACGGCGTGCTCGGTGGGATCTGCGAGACCGGGTCGCCGGCGGCGGGAGCATAGATGCGCCAGGAGATACTGCATTCCATCCGGTCGCCAGATACGGTCTCGCACTTGCCGAAATTGTCGAAGGCGCTCATTTGAAATAGGCCTCCTCCATCTCGCGGAGCCGCATCTCCGAGTCATGGAAATCCTCCTCGGCGGCAATGGCGGCCGAGGGTATGTCGCAGATCTCCAGCGTATCGAGGATGAGCGTGTCCACGGCGTTACAGAACTGCACCGACCAGACATTGCGTGTGCCGGTCGCAACGATGCGGCAGGCTCCGTATCCCCGCGAGGTGAGCCGCACCGGCCCGACACCCAGTGAATTTTGCAGGAAGGCGATGTCTTCCGGGCTCATGGGGAAGAGTGACAAGGTGATGACATGGGCCGGGTCGCTGTCGCGATGACGGGTGATGCGGTCACCGATCTCAGTGAGCACGGGCATGACATTCATGGCGCCTGCCGGCGCGGCGCCATGGCTGATCGATGCCGGTAGTCCGGAACAGGCCTGCGTAACCGCGGCGGGAATGCTCCCCACCTCGATATAGTCGCCAACGAGGTGCCCTCCGGCGGCGGTGAAGCGGGTCCGCCAGACGCCGGCCATTACAGCTTCCTGCATCTTTGCGGTGATGCCGTTCTCAAGCATTGCGACACCGGCAACCTCGCCCTCACCGAGGATGTGGGTGATCAGTTCCTTGTCGTGCTCGGGATAGTCGGTGATGTCGAACAGCCGGCACGGCCGGTCAGCCTTCTGAACCGCGAGCGCATCGGCCAGCCCCGGCAGGAGCAGCGCTGTCCTCCAGCATCGGCGGATCAGCTCCTCCGCGTTGCTTGTCGCGAGGAAATTGAGCTTGCGGGGCGGTTCAGCGCCTATCGCTGTCATCACCGCCCCTTGAGCTTCCGGCGCGACCCAAAAGCCGGCGTCTCGACCTTCGGCCCGCCTGAGTGCACCGTGACTGACGCGTCGGGCGAAAGGCGGTCGCCGAGCTTCCCGACATATTGCGACCGATCGTGAAGCTTGCCGAGCACGTTCACCGGCCGCTTCCGTTGCATAGCAACCAAACGCCGCAAGACGACTTCGAACCGGGACTGAGCTTGCCCTCGGCCGCGCGACCAATCACAGAGCCGCGCAGGCGGCCCTGGAAGAACGGCGGGAATTCGAGAGGAACGACGGCGACATCATCGGCCTCGGCCCGCTGCGTTGAATCATGCGCGGGGAACAGCATGGGGTGGTTGTCGGGTTCGCCCGCCGGCGGGAAGAGGAAAACATCGATGTTCGTGTTGTCGGCGACGCATCGCGCCCGCTCGCTCACGGTGGGGACCAGAATAGATGGCATTTTCTCCTCCACAAATCAGCACGCAGGATGTTGCGAAGGATGTTTTGCAAGCGACGTGCCAGACTGAGGAAAGTTGAATTCCTTTGATCTGCAGGGAAAAGCGACAATCGGCGGCAACGTCGATTTTCAGCTTGGACGTGTTCGTTTCACTCGCTGCGAAGATGCCGCGGCAATTCGGGCTCGCGGGAAACGAGATCGTCAAAGAACGTCTCGAAGGCGCGGCCTTCGCTGGCTTCGACGCAGCCGGCAAGCGCGTCGTCGATCGCGCGTGCCTCGTCGGCACCGAGCACGCGGATGGCGGAGCCGAGATGAGTGAGAACCTGGGTCCCAAGAAAGCGGCTACCGTCGCTGTCGAGATCGACCCTCGCACGTTCACGCCGGAAAATGGCCGAACCTTTGGAAGTAGCCGAGCTAAACCGCGCGAGCCTCGGCGTGCAGAGCCTCGACCCCACTGTTCAGAAGAAGATCAATCGCGTCCAGCGTGAGGCAGTCGTGGCGGCTGCCGTTGAAAATCTGCGCCGGCATAACGTAAGCCGCATCAATTTCGACCTCATGTACGGTCTTCCGTATCAAACGGTGCAGTCCTGTTTCCAGAGCGTAACGACAGCAGTCGCCATGCGCCCTGACCGGCTTGCGGTATTCGGTTACGCGCGACGTTCCTTCCTATCGAAAGAACCAGCGCCTTCTCGATGAGAGAGCACTGCCGGACGCGGCTGCCCGCGCTGAATAGGTAGCGGCCATTGCCGATACCTTGATTGCCGCAGGGTATCGCCAGATCGGGCTCGACCATTTCGCCTTGCCGGATGACGAGCTCGCGCTTGCGCAGAGTGCCGGTCGTCTGCGGCGCAATTCCTTGGGTTACTCGGCCGACACCTGCCCGACCCTGATCGGCTTCGGCCCGTCGGCTATCGGTCGTCTCGGCAACGAAATGGCACAGAGTTCATATAGCCGACGCATCGCAGCTGGCCATCTGGTGACATCACGTGGTTACCGTCTGAGCGCCGAAGATAGGGTACGAGCCGAAATCATCGAGCAGCTAATGTGTAATTTGGAGGCCGACGTGCCCGCAATCTGCGCCGCTCACGGATTTGATCCAACCTCCCTCATGTGTCGAGCTGAGCGCCTGACTTCGTTGGCCGAGGACGGGATCGTGGACATTGATAATGATTTCGTCAGCGTGCGGCGGGAGCATGGCTTCGTGCTTAGATCTGTCGCTGCCGCATTTGACGCTTATCTTGACCGCTCCCCCTACGAGCGCCGTGCGGGTGCGTCGTGCTGATGAGCTATACACTTCGTCGCAAGGCTTGGCAGTCTTCGATGCTTTCTACCGCGCCGGATCGTTGGTCCGCACGAGTTTGCACTCGCGCTGACATGCTTTGTCCTTCTCATGGCCTGGAAGTCCCGCCCTGGATCGTGGTGGTCGTCTCTGCGGTCGGCGGCGTGCTTATAGGCTTCGCCTGATCTGGACTTCAGGATGGCGCGCGGAATGAGGACGATACGCTCTGGCCGCGAGGCGTGGATTTTCACAAACGCTGCCTTCGCCTGCTTGCCGCTGCAGCCACAGCCGCATGCCGCGTGCAGGTTCTCCGCAGCTTCGCGCTGTTCTTCTGTCATTCCTCGTTCCTACCTTTTAGCCCCGCCCGACAGTCGCGAAATAGCGCTTCTTCGATAATCCTCGATGGTCTTCCACCAAACAACCAATGCCCGCTTTCGCACATCCGCGTTGGGAGAAAAGCAACAGATTGGACATTTGGCGAAATTGCTATCCACATGTCGAAATAAACTGACCAATTACCTTTGTCTCAAATAGCAACACTTGATTTTTATCAGTACAACTTGTGCGCACGCCACTTGGCCAGCAGGAAAATCATGTCCGGTCTCATTTCTTCTCCTCTTGCCCTGCCTTCTAAGCCCGTCCTGCTCGGCGGCGAGAACCGCTCCGGCACCACTCTTCTGAGCGTCGTGCTTGACTCGCACCCCGGTCTGGTCGTCGGTCCGGAGATCGATTTCACCGATCCCGTCGACCTCGGTCCGCACATCCTCGCGGTGTGTGACATGATGGACCGCCGCGACCCACGGCTCGCCGGTGCCACGAAGGAGACCGTTGATCCTGATTGGTTCGACGGCGCGCACTTTGTTGTGCAGTGCGAGCGTTTCGGACTCAAGCGTGATGACGTGCGAAACCTTGTGACGGGCCTGATGGCGGAGCATGGCACCATTCTGTCCTCCCTCGACGACCGTTGCCGGCTCATCGACTCTATCGGCGATTTCCGACGTGAACAGACCGGAGCCGGACGATGGGGCCTGAAGCTTCAGCGTAGGATTAAGGACATCGGCACGTACGCCGCGATCTGGCCTCACGCCCATTTCATCCACATTATCCGCGACGGCCGCGACGTGGCTGCCTCACACCTCAAGACCGTCCCCGACTGGGGCTACGGGACTATAGCGGAGGCAGCGAACGGCTGGCTGGAGGTCGTCAACCGCCCCCGTCAGGCTGCTCCTGACGGCCGTTATCTGGAGGTGCGATATGAGGACCTGGTCGCCTGCCCCCGCGAGACCGTCGAGCGGATGCTGGAACACCTCGGTCTGCCATGGGACGAGGCAGTCCTGCACCATGCGGAGCACGAGCACGCGCTGTTCGACAAACCATGGGGCCATCCCGCGGCGGAAGCGGCGGGTAAACCGCTGCATACCGGGAGTCGTGGACGGTACCTGCAGGACCTCGCGCCCACGGAAATCGAGGAGTTCGAGCGGATCGCCGGGAAGGAACTGAAAGACCTGGGCTACGACCTGTCGATGCTGGATCCGGGGAGCGCGGGGTGACGCAAGAGGCACACGAAGCGCCCCGACGCGGCCCGCCCCGCGACTTCTCCCTTCTTCTCGCGGGCCAGACGGTCTCCCTCGTCGGATCCGGGGTGATGGTCGTCGTCCGCGCTGACCGCAATGGAGCGTCTCGACCCGAGCCCGAACCCAGCGCGTTAAAATGCGCGGTCGCCGCATTGCTCGCGCCCCGAACCGCGGGCGGTGAATTTGGTCAGCGTGCTCCCCTTGCTCCCCTTCTTCGCAAATAGGTGCGCCATTTCATGAGACTCACTGACCTGTCATCCCTCGATCTGCCTGCGGGCCGTGTCACCGTGTGGCGGGCTGGCGCCCCGCGCATGTCCGAGGCCATTTGGGCGGCCGATCTACGGCGGGCGTCCCACGTGCAGGAAGCACATGTCGCACATGCACTTGAGACGGCCGATGGGGCCTCCCTGCGGCCTTCCTGGCTGGGCTCTGTCTTCGATCTGCCCGCCGAACTCGATGCGAACGCCTTCGCTGCGGCACTGTGCGAGTGGACAGACCGCCACGAAATCCTGCGCAGCCATCTCAGCCCCCCCGCTGGCTCCACGCAAGGCGGTTGCCTCCGCCGCAGGACGCTACCGGCCGGAGCCGTGAGTATCCACCACAGTGGCGCGGGTGAATTCACCGACGGCCAGCAACTGTCGCGCTACCTGGAGGAACTCTTCGATTCCGAAGTCGGCCCACTCGACTGGCCCGCATATATTTGTGCCACCATCAGCCGTCCGAAAGCCACAACCGTCTGTATCGCCGCCGACCACATCCTGATGGACGGTTACTCCATTCTCACAATTGCCTATGAGATTCACACGCTGTACGCCGCCGCGCTCGCGGTCCGCGACGGCAAGACCGTCCCACCTCCCCTTCCCCCCACTGCCAGCTACCTCAATTTCGCGGAGGCCGAAAGGATCGAGGCCGATACGCTGACCCCTGAGGACGAATCCGTCGCCCAATGGCGGCAGTTTCTCACCGAGGCGGGCGGCCGTCTGCCGGAGTTCCCCGTACCGGTTAGCGACGTGAGTGGCAGCTCCGCCGCCCAGCCAAGCGGATACACCGAGCTTCTCGACGCATCCTCGGCGCACGCCTTCGACACGGTCTGCCGTAAGGCCGGGGGAGACTCCTTCTCCGGTCTGCTCGCCTGCCTTGCCAAGGTCGGTCACGAAATCACCGGCTCGGGTGAATTTCGTACGATGGTCCCCTTTCACACCCGTACAGCCCCCTTCCGGTCCTCCATTGGCTGGTACGTAGGAATGGGCCCGGTTGCGTTCCCGCTCGGCGCAGCCGACTCGTTTTGCGAGGCGGTGCGTCGGGCGGCATCCAACCTGGATTGGTCGAAGAACCTGTCCAGGATACCTACACCCCGAGTGGCGGATCTCCTCGGGGAGCCACTGCGCGATCCCTTCATGGTCTCGTACATGGACGTTCGCCGTACCCCCGGTGCGCGCGACTGGAACAGCTGGCAAGTTGTCACCCTGCGTAGCCGCAGCACCGATCCGGACGAGGTATGCCTCTGGATCGTGCGGACCTTCGGCGGCCTCGTCGCCAACTACCGCCACCCGGCCACCGGGCCCGCAGGGGTCGCGGTCCCCGACTATGTGGCGCGCACAAAGCACATCCTGGCCTGCGTCGCGAACACCGCTGGTTGGCCAGCCACTCCACATCGGATTGGAGACCATTGCCAGTGACGGACATCAGACACATTGCGGCGGCCTCTTGTAATTACACTACCTTCGACGCGGTTATCGTGGGCTCCGGAGCAGCTGGATCGATCGTCGCCCGAACGCTTGCGGAGAAAGGCTGTCGCGTGGCCGTCCTGGAATATGGAGGCCTGGTTTCTCCTGGTGCCATGCACGGGCCTCATCAAGCGGCATACAGCAGGGCGCTCACCTCCACTGGCGCTGCTGACGGTAACCCGTGGACAGCGTGTTGCGTCGGCGGCGGAATGCAATTCTACAATGCGATCACGTTCAGATACCGCCAATCGGATCTATCTGCTTCCCAATATCTTGGGACCGATATGGAGATTGATTGGCCCATAACCATTCAAGATCTCGAACCCTGCTATTCGCAGATCGAGCATCTCATGGAGATCGGTGGCACGAACGGGCACGCATCGTATCCGGCCAGCCAACGTGGAGTGATGTTATCCAATGCGATGCAGGAACTCGGCATACGGCCAAGGCAGATCCCATTGGCGATCCGGGCACCCGGCAACAGCAGGGGATGCATCAATTGTTCTGCTTGCGACGAGCTAGTATGCCCTACGGAAGCGAGAGCTTCCGTGCTTGCGAGAAACATTTTGGACGACTCCGGACTGCCAGGAGCGATTTCGGTTCTCTACGGCTGTTTCGTCAACCGGATAGAGATCCGCAGCGACGGCCGGGCCGAAGCCCTGGAGTGCTATGTGCCGTTCTCATCGGCACTGATTCGGATCCCAGTTGAAAGGGTCGTCATTTGCGCAAACGCAATACAGTCAGCGGCATTGATGCTTCGGTCGAAGAGTAAGCATGCCCCGCACGGAATAGGAAACGAATCAGACCTTGTCGGGCGCGGCCTCTCGTTCAAGATCAGCGGTTACTCCGTCGGCTACCTGGATCCGGCTGATTGCGGCTCCGACGCATTGGCTTCGCACTGGGGACCGCATGCGACCGTTTATACAGACGAGTTCTACGAACATAGTGACGTACCGTGCAGATTTGGTGGCCTCATTTATGAAGCGAACCTGGTATCGCCGAGTGAGAACATTGGCCGCGTGCGCCTGCACTATATAGCCGGGGACGAGCCATGGTCGCACAATCGCCTGGTGCTGGACGACGTCGCTGACCGATACGGCATTCCCTACGTTCGTTTCGAATACAAGAATTCGGAAAATGACCATGCGCGAATAGGTTTTCTTGCCGATCGCGCTGATGACATCCTGCTCCACCTGGGCGCACGCCGCGTCGAACGAGAACCTTCTTCCCATGCAAAAGGCAGTTCCCACCTGCACGGCACAATGCGTGCCGGATGTGATCCCAGGCGATCGGTCGTAGACATCCGCGGCAGAGTCCATGGGTTCACCAACATCTATGTCATGGATGGGTCCGTGATGAATTTCGCGGGGAACAGCAATCCGACACACACAATCATGGCCAACGCGAGGAGAATGGCCCTGTCGCTGAAATAAAGGGGTAACTTAGATGCTCAATCATGGAGCTAGCGGACATTTGGCTGAATGGGAACGTGAGACCCCATCATCCATCATATTCCGCTCCGCCAATGGCGCAATTGCGCAAGATGTCGACGGCAAAATCTATCTGGATATGACCTCCTGCAGCGGGGCTTCGCCGTTGGGCAGCAATAACACGGTATTCAAGGCCCGGCTTGCGCAGGCGATGGAGCGAGAAACTGACGTTCTGCCCTCACCGGTGAGCGAGCAACGCCAGATACTTGCCGGGAAAATTTCGGAGATGTTCCCGGACACTCCTAGAGTGTTCTTTTTGAGAACCGGATCTTGTGCAACGGAAGCGGCCGTTCGGATCGCGCGCCACCGAACTGGCCGGCCGGTTATCCTGACGGCTGGCTTCCACGGATGGCACGACATCTTTCAACAGCGACCCTGGTCGCACGATCCGCCGGCCAAGGATCCACACATCCAGGATTATCAATATGACCTCGATATTCTGGAACAGCAGCTGACCGCGAACGAGGGAAGAGTCGCTGGCATCTTCTTCACGCCTGAGCCCTCGGTCTTTCCTCCGGAATTGCTCCAGGAAATCTCCAGGATGGCAAGACAGCATGGCGTCCTGCTGATTGTTGATGAAGTGCTATGCGGACTTCGTTACGCCAAGGGTGGTTACTGCCGAAAACACGGCGTGGCACCGGACGTCATCACTTTGGCCAAGGGGATTGCACAAGGCATCGGCCTTTCCGCGGTCGCCGGCACGACCGATGCCATGGCGGGAGCCGACAGAGCCTATCTCGGCAACACGTATCTGCGCGAGAACCGCGCCTTTGTGGCCGGCAACCTGACACAGGAAATCTTTGCCGAAGCGAAAATTGTTGAGCGCCTCGCCGAGAGGGGCTCGGCCCTCAAGCGGCTATTCCAAATCTCTTTAGAGCGCAGCGAGATACCTGCACGCGTTCTTGGAAGCGATACCATGTTCGATATCGTTCTGCCCTCGCAAAAGCATGGAAGGGCCTTCGCTCAGAGGTGTCTGAAGCACGGTATCTACACCAGCTACCCGGGAACATACATGAGCAATGCGTCCATGGATGGCACATTTTTCAGAACTCTGCAGGCGGCGCTGGAGCTAGCACTCGCAGACTATCGCAAGGACGAGGACATAACTGCCCAGGTCACCGACACATCCATGGTCGACTACTGCGCCGAAGCGTTTCACGCCACAGAGAAAGCATGTCTTTCCAATAGGAACTATTGGGCCCGATAGACGGAGGCAAGCCGTGAGAGTCACCATCGAACTTCAGCTTGAAGACTATGATCACGTAGCCTTCGATCTGGACGGAACCCTTGTAGATTCGAAGGCTGTGGTCGAAAGCGCACTTCGCCGGTGGGCGCTGGAGCGACAGATTTGTCCTGATTACGCAATGCGGATGTCGGCCGCTCGCCGGGATGTTGAACTGGTGGAGGCGATTGCGCCCAGTCTCTCGCCCGAACGCGAAGCGGCTCGCATTGCCGATTATGAGATCCAAGCGATGGAGCTGTTGCAACCAATCGAGGGGGCCGCGAAGTTCTATTGCTCGATCCCTGCCGAAAAGAGGTCCATTGTCACCTCTTCGACAAGGATTTCGGCCCTCGCCCGCCTCGATGCAGCGGGAATCTCCTGCCCGAGGATCATGATTGCAGCTGAGGACGTCAGTCACGGAAAACCGCATCCGCAACCCTATCGAGCACTATTGCGGATGCTGCACATCCCCCCCGAAAGATGCTTGGTATTTGAAGATTCCCAAGCCGGAATCAAAGCGGCAACCGCTGCAGGCTGCGACTGCGTGGGTGTCGGCCCCAGTGCCAGAGGTCACACTGAAACCAAGGGCTGGATCGAGAATTTTCGCGAGGTCCTAGCTAACCGGCCGCGCTGAACCTGCTTCCCCAACCATAAGGAGGGCCACAAATTTGAAAGTAACCACGACACCGTGCACGCCATTATTTGATGAGGTTCTGGTAGAAGGCTCGGTACTTGAGCACTACGCTGAGGAGCGGGAGGACTATGGGGGACTTCTCGATGAACTCTTTCGTTCCTCCAGCGCAACTCGTGACAATATTGGCGCCCGCTGTATTTGGCATATAAATTCCACCGCATTCGGCGGTGGGGTGGCCGAAATGCTTCCCCACCACATATGCCTCCTTCGGGAGCTTGGTTTCCATGTGCGCTGGCTCATCTTCAAACCGAAGGGCGAGCTCTTTTTTCAGTTCACCAAAGGACTTCACAATTCTCTTCACGACACCATCCCAGCAGACGTGACCGAGCTGCTGCCGTATTATTTGGAGGCATCGCAGCAAGGCGCCGCGGAGCTGGAAAGGATCATCGGACGAAATGACTTCCTGGTTATTCATGATCCGCAGCCGCTGTGTGCAGCCGCACAGTTCCTGGACGCTTACCCACACCCGGCCATCTGGCGATGCCACATCGGCTATCCGAAGCGCACCCCAACAGTTGAGCGAACCTGGGGACTGCTGAAGGAGTACCTCCGTCCCTTCCAGCGCATCGTCCTGAGCGACAAGGCATATGCGTTTGATGCGGGTCGCCCAATCGATTTTATTCAGCCATCGATCAGCCCCTTCTCGACCAAGAACCGCAACTATGGAGGGCCACCAGGCCGGGCGCTGGAGAATTCGGTATCGTTCAGCGGCCATCAACTGGAGCCCAACGCAACGCTTCAGGACATTCTTCAGTCGCGGTATTTCCTGCATGTATCCAGGTGGGACAGCCTGAAAGGCATCGACCGCATCATTGCTGCCTTTGCTCGCTTTGTGGCAACGGCGTCCGAGGAAGCCTCCCATACACGCCTGGTGATCGCGGGACCGGATCCTTCGGGTGTTGCAGATGATCCGGAAGGCCGCGAGTATTTCGAAAAATGCGTAGTCCTGTGCTCTAACTTGCCCAAAGAAGTGCGGCGGCGCGTATATCTCACCTGTATCTCAATGGAGCACAGTGAGGCAAATGCGGAAATTGTCGGGCGGCTGCAACAGAATGCTCATGGGGTATTTCAGCTCTCTCGCGAAGAGGGCTTCGGCCTGACAGTAACCGAGGCTTTGTTCCGGGGCAGACCCGTCATAGTGTCTTCCGCCTTTGGTCTGAAAAGGCAGGTCGTGAACGGCCTAAACGGCGTTGTCCTGGACGAGCCGGACATCGAGGTCAAGGCTGCAGAAATGATGCATCGCCTTGTGGCCGATGACAGGGATTTCGAGGAGATGGCGAGAAGGGCGCGCGAAAGATGCCTGCGCTCCAGCACGCAAATTTCGCAAATTCCAAAGTGGTATGACGCGATACAATTAGCTCTATACAGTTTCGAACGTGCTCAACACCGTTGAGGCCAAACATCAGCTGAGCCAGGCAGATCTCCGCGCCGCTCAAGAGGTACTGCGCGACCGGCATTACGGTCTGGTGACGATCCGCGGCTCATCGAGGGCTCGTTACACTTCAGACAACGGTCACAGCGTATAGACGGTCAAAACATGCCGGTCATCCGAGCGCAAAGCTAAGGGGCGAAGCGGAAGCGAGGCCACCAGGAACAGCGTTGGAACTCGCTGGACAGGGTTGGGGTGCGGACAGCAACTCCTGGCCATCAGAACGTCGGAAAGGGACGCAAACCAGAAAAATGAATCATGACATCGAGACATTAGCCGAAACACGGCTTCCTGTATTCGCGTGACCCAGAAAAGCACTTCAAGGATTGGGGAATCGACGACGCCAGAAAATAGCTCTCCACAGTTCTCATTTCGTGGTTCGTCCTTCGACGGGATGGTTGAAACTCTCGCTGGAGCTTTCGGGACATTTAGTGCCGAGCCGATCGGGCAAATTGGTGATTTTCTTTGGCGAATTGATCTTGCGGCATGCGACAACGCAGTTTTGATCAGTGGATATCACCAAAACGAATTCCAGTTCAGCATCGCGCCGACTTCCGAAACAGAAGAGTCTTTGTCGATTGTCATTCCTCAAAGTGGCGGGATGGGGCTGACGTATGGGGATTGCACGGCCGAGGCCGGCAGGGGGAAGCTGCTGCTCTATAATAACTTTGAACCTGACGGAGTTATGATGCATGGGCAATCAAACGTAATAGACGAATTGTTGCTGAATTGGTCTGTCATACAGCAAACTGTCGGCCAAACACTTGAGGTGCCGTTGAACGGCTCTCTGGATCTGTTACCGGAGTTGGAGCTGGCCACACCAACTGGCCAGATGATCGGCAACCTGGCATCAACAATAATGAACGGCATGCGGGGCAACGGCCCGCTCATGGGCTCTCCAATAGCAATGGCACATCTAACGCAGGCGCTGGCCGACCTGGTGGTGCGCCACATTCCCCATAGGTTATCGCATTTGCTCGATAAGAAGCCTTGCTTGATCGCTCCTCGACATGTCCATCGCGCGATCGAATACATGCAGGCCAATATCAATCAGCCGATCACCATTGCGATGGTGGCAGAAGCGGCTGGTGTGACCAGTCGAACATTACAACTGGGCTTTCGCGCCTTCAGGGAAACAACACCTGCTGCCTATCTGAGGACGCTTCGTATGCAGGCAGTGCGGCGGGACCTGCTTGATCCCGACAATAATCAAGCGGTGAGGGAAACTTGCCTGAAATGGGGCTTCTTTCATTTTGGAAGGTTCTCAGCAGCGTACAAGGCAATCTATGGGGAAAAACCATCAGACACCAGGAGGCGCGTGGACCGGTCGCAGTTCTCGGCATTCCGAATGCCACGGACGAGTTAAATTTTCGCATGCACACGGTCCACGGCTGGATCACCCACAGCGCGCCGACGGTTGATATCGACCTTGATTGCGCAGGGGAAGCGTGAGTTGCTGCCGCTGTTCAAGTTCTGCTCCCGAACGGGAACAAAATCCCAACCGCGATCCAAACCTCGACGCCGTGCTCCCGTTCGGGAACGTGCACTGCAAAGCGTGTTACCGATCGGGATCAGTCACTCTTGAAGTCGTCATGGAGCTAGTGTATGTTCCCGTACAGGAGCAGATATGACCGATCGAGGAGACAAAAACCCACACCCGAAGAAAGCGACTGATCTCGCCAGGATGATTGCGCAATCGCCTTTCTCCGACGCTTTGCGGGAGCAGTTTGGCAAGGCGGACCTTCTTGCGGGCACGAAATCGCTTCGCGATATTTCCACAATGTCCAAAAGCTTGACGGACACGCTGAAGAGCATCGACATTCCATCGGTCAGGCTTGCAAGCGAGACGCCGAAGGCCGCAACCGCTGTCAGGCTACCAAACGTCACGATGCCAACCTTGAATGCCGGGACACAGTATCTCGGATTTCCCAATCCCCTTGCGCGCTTGCCCAGCGAAGAAAAGACCGAGGCGACAAAGGCAAGGGCCTATGAGAACCGGTATCGAGTAACGGAAATTGCCATACCCGGCGACCTGGGCCGTATTGTCAGGGAAGCGAGGGAGGCGCGGAACCTCTCGCAGCAGGATTTTGCCGATCTCGCAGGCGTCGGACGACGGTTTCTATCGGAGCTCGAGAATGGCAAGGCTACGCTAGAGTTCCAGAAGGTTCTCAAGGTCGCGCACGCCGCCGGCATTTCAATATTCGCGCAGCCACGATAACCGCATGGATATCATTGCGCTCGATGTCAGGCTTGACGGGGTGGCCGACCCTATTGGCAACCTCGTAAGGGATGAAGGTGGCGCTTTGGCCTTCGCCTATGCGGCCACCTATCTCGATGATCCCGATGCCTTTCCGCTTTCGCTGTCCTTTCCGCTGGGAGAAGAGCCCTTCGATGACAGCAGAACCCGCCCCTTTTTCGATAACCTGCTTCAGGAGCGAGACGGCGTCCTGCAGCGCGTCATGGATCGCGAGGGCTTGACCCGCAGCGATGTTGCGGGCCTCCTTTTTTACCTCGGGAAGGATTGCGCCGGCGCGATCTCGGTCCTGCCGCTTGGAGCCCCGCCCGTCAAAGTGCCCGGCGACTACGACGTCGACTACAGACGGATAGATGACGATCGCCTGAACGCCATCATTGGCTCGCTGCACAGGCGTCAGCGGCTTCTCGAAGGCACGGAAGATCCTTCACCGCTCGCCGGCGTTCAAAGCAAGATCGCAATCACCATTCTGCCCGACGGAAGCTATGCCGAACCCGTCGCTGGCTCGGGCGCCCCCACCACGCACATCATCAAGGTGCCGGACCAGGAGCATCCGCAAGACCCCAGGCTCGAATTCGAGACGCTTCGGCTCTCACGAGATCTCGGCTTTGAGACCGCTGAGGCGAGTGTCGTCAACTTCAACGGCATCGACGCCCTGGTGATCGAACGGTTCGACCGGCGGCTGAACACCGAGAACAAGATCGTGAGAGTCCATCAGGAGGATTTCGCTCAGGCGCTTGGACTTCCTCCGTCCCTCAAATACGAACGTCAAGGGCGAGAAGGCCGTCGCTTCGATGCTCACGCGATAAACCGGATTCTCGACGCGACGACCGATCCTGCGGCGGAAAGGCAACGGTTCATCGGGGCGGTCCTGTTCGACCTCATGACCGGAAATGTCGATGCTCATGCCAAGAATTTTGCGCTCCTCTACGATAGGGCAGGCCGGATCCGTGTTTCGCCCCGCTACGACCTGATGCCCACACGGCTTGATCCCAATCTGACGGATCTCTTTGCCTTCAGCCTTGGCGAAGCAGCAAGGCTGGCCGAACTCGACCCTCTGGATTTTGCAGCATTCTTGAATGCCTTGGGAATTGCATCGCCGCGCGCACAAACGCGCCTTACGACAAGGCTGACCCAAAGGATTTCAGCAGGGCTCGCGGCGGAACTACCGAGACTCGATCGCATTGGTCTCAAGCGGTTCGGCGACCTGATTGCGCACAATATCGACGAGCTTCTGACCGCGTTCGAAATGCGGGTTCCTGACGGCATCAAAGCGCGAGACGCCTATGTCGAGCGCGGTGGCGGATGGCTGCTCGGTTCCTGATGGCCGAAGCCTATGATGGGCCCTGCGGCAAAAAAGAGGGCCAGCGGAAGACCGCGGCCCTTATAGGTGTGAAGGTCATATAACCTCCAGAGGGGAACAGCCGATGCGGCGGTACTGGGAGGAGAAGACCGCAAATGCATCGGCTGCATGCAGGATGCCTGTTTTTTGACCAAAGGCAAATCACTTATTGTGCAATGCAGCTATGCGAATGCTGCGCTGCATACAAGCCCGGAGCAGATAGGCGGTCACTTCACCCCGACAGCGTGATCGAGAAGCACGGCCAAACGGCGCTCGCCGGCAGCCTCCGGCGGACGCGCATTGTCGAGATACAGCACATCGTCACCGTCGACGCTTTGCTGCTCGCTTCGGATCAGACGCTCTCTGATGCCCTCCAGATTTTCGCGACCCCGTTCGACCCGGCGCTTCGCCAAGACCTCGATTAGGGCAGTGACATTGATGACGAGCAGTCGCGGGTAGCGCCGTCGCGCGTCCGGCAGAATTGCTCGAGAGCCATTCCACTACGACGTCGCCGCGTTCCAGCCAGTCGTCGATCTTCGAGTGGATGCCATAAGGAGAGGCCGTGCGCCTGCCAATGAAGCGAAAAGCCGCCTTCGCGAGCACAACGGTCGAACTCGTCGTTCCAAGTCCTCGACGGTCGTGCCGTCTCTCAAGCGGTACGGTACCTTGAGCGTGGCATGAAAACCGTATCGGCGCGGCTCCGATGTCAATTCGAGCACGGCTGGACCGCTCTCACGACCAGCCTCAGGTGCGAAAGCATCGCGGCCAAGCCAGGAACTCGCTACCGTCAGCGGATGGTCTCGCGCCGGCGTATAATAGATGGCGTAGCGGGGGTTAGGTGGGTTCGGCATCAGGCGCACGCCTTGGCCACGGCCACAGCCCGCGCCGCCATCGCAGTCGACCGCTTCCGACCTCGAACAGCCTGTCGCCGTCGACGACACTTCAATTGCTCTGTATCTACCACCTTGGCGCCGGCACAACATCTAAGCGACAGCGACTTGGCATCAAAACTCTCAGGAAGGATGGGCCGATCACCGGCCCTATCCCGCACGCGACGACTGAAGGTGCCATTGCCGAGGTAGACAGTGGTTATTAACGTAACGGCGCCTTGCCGCAATTGGCATCAGCATGCCGATGTTTTCGGTTCGGCAAATTCACACTTTCTACAAAGTAGAAAACCATCCTTGCCGTTCATGCGATCGACGATCTCCCTGAACACTGGCCCCTCGAAGAGCTCTCGATATTCGTCGCGCAGGAGATTGCCCAGCACATGGCGCCGCTCGAAATCCATGCAGCAGAGAGTAACGTCACCGTTCGGAAGAAGAACATTCCGATACTGCCGTTGTTCAGCACATGTCAGTGCCCCGACGATGGGCGGTCGCGTTTCAACTATCTCAGCATCGACGCTTCCACCTCTGCTACTCAGCGGCCGCGAGCGACATAGCGCTCCGGCGGGAATTATCCCGACGATATCGGGGTGGACCTCGCCCATCACCAGGAACCGAATTGAGGGGATATCAGAGTCCACCAGTTGACGAACCACGTCGAGATATTTTTGTCTGACAAGGCGGCTATTCATGTACGTGCCGTCGTCGAAAACATGAACCACAAATACCCTGAAGGGCAGCGCCTGCAAGCGTCGTAGATCGTTCCTGTCCATTCCTGCAAGCGTCGTGAAGATCCGAATGCCGTGGCCAGACATGTGAGCATGCTCGACCATTTCGGTGCAATCCGGATTGAGCCAGGGCTCGGAATAGCCGGCAAAGCTAATGTCAACAGCGGTCGGCACACGCGCCAGACATCGCTTGAAATCTTCGAGACAAAGATGCTTCACACGAGATACTGCTTTTTGCCGGCTGGCGAACTTGTCCTGTGGACAGTAAGAACAGCCGACGACGCAGCCTGTGGTGGTCGTTATTTCCAGGACCCTGCCGCCAGGGATGGCAGCGCGCAATTCCTGCAAGTCTGTCGAGTTTGATTCAACCATTTTGTGGGTCTCTCCACTTTCGGAACAAAGGTATTGCCGACGGAGGACTGACGAGTGGCGTTCTTTATGACGACTTATTCGTGCAGCTTCTCGTACGAACTATGAAACAGCCGGGCAATGCTTTGTCTTGAACTAGGCTCGATTTAGGGTTCAGTCGGCAGCCGACGCGATGTACAGAGCTTCATCATGCTGAACAACAATGCGCCTGCTCCCGGGGTGCCCAGCGGTCACGACAGTGAGCGTAAAGGGAAAGCGCTGCGCTTGGGCGAGCGTGGCGCGGCTCCGCATCGTTTTCTGGATCAGCAGAACATGAAATCCGACGCGGTCAAGCCCAAGCGGGCCAAGTCGAGCAAGCTGTGCGCGTTGCCCAGATGCGCGAAGTCATCCACGTATCGTTTCCGGCCCCACTGTCAATCCAGTCATTTCCTGTGGGATCGAGGATCATCTCATTACCATTGCTGCCAAAGAGACTGTTGCTACCTTGGCCGCCCAGAATTTTGTTTTCCATCGCGAACCTCCTTATGAAACAGCCCGCTATGCCACAGGACTCAGTCATATTCCTTATTGGGCAATTAGAGTAATTGATTGTTTTGATAGAACGCATCGACATAGCGGATGCATTCACGTGCGCTTCGCCTCAAATTGAACTTCCATGACTTGATCTGAACCGTGGTGCGATCGGCAATGACGTGCCGATCTCCTCAACGAACCTGGCAGGTACAGCCCGCCTCCTGAACGAGGCCCCAAATTCTAGCATCCCGTGGTCAAGAACCCTGGGGTGGTCTAGCAGGTCACAAGCCTCCCGCCTGGAGGCAATCATGCAGACCGCGCTCAAGTGTTTGATGGCAGGGCATTCCAACCGGCTTACGCCGGTTCGCCGAATGTTTGAGTTCGGATTGATCGCGGCGTTTGACTGCGTGCGCGGGGGCCCCTACCAACCTGCCAACCTCCTTGTGTCTGAAGTAGAACACTATGTCGCAAAGGGCGCGCTGGAATCGACGCGGCCGAACGTATGGAGCGCCCTGGTAATGAATTCGACCTCCCCCGCAGGAAGGCCGATACGCAGGGTTGTGCCAATGGCGGCGGTCGCGGCAGGTGCCCCTTCGGGCAGATCCACGCCCGCGACGCTTACGAACCAAGCTGTAGCAACAACACCGAAGGCGCGGCAGCGATAGGTCCGAAAGCCTGTTGCCGCGACCCTGAGCTCGTGATTGCAGATCGGCACGTCCGTCATGGCGGCGTCGTGAATGTGTCGGTGGCATGCCACGACCCGCTCGCCGACCGCCAGCGCCGCATCGAGCTCGCCACGCATGGTGAGGTCAGTGATCATCGCCCAGCCTCATGAACGTTAACTGCGGCGCATCGCAGATCGGGCAGCACCAGTCCTCCGTGAGGTCGACAAAGGGGTGCTCAAGGGGATCTGCGACACCGGACTCAGAATGTTCCGAACGATGGTGCAAACGTCATGCCAGACTGAGGAAATTGGCGATGGGCTGGAATTTCGACTTTCCAGTCTTGAAATGTTCGTTTCACTCGGTGCGAAGATGCGGCGGCAATTCGGGCTCGCGGGAAACGAGATCGGTAAAGAGCATTTCGAAGGCGCGGCCTTCGCTGGCTTCAACGAGGCCAGCAAGCGCATCGTCGATCACGCGGGCCTCTTCGGCGTCGAGTACGCGGATGGCGGAGCCAAGATGAGTGAGGACATAGGTTCCGGACCGCTGCGGGCCGACAAGAACGAGGGAGATCATGGATATTGCGCCATGATGCTCGCACCGCGCGACGAACTCATTGGCGGCGACGATCCGCATGGGAATGCCTATGCACATGATGATGCTCCGCCTCCGCGTTTCCGAGGCTGCAGAATCGAGAGTCGCGGGAACAGGCTGCCATATGCGTCCCACGGGCCCCCGCCCTGTGAGATTTGGAGGCATGAGCAGAGCCGCTTCGCCACAGGCGATAGCCACCTGTGGCGGCGACCTGCCCGGCTTTGCCGAACCTGAGCGGGCCAGCCCGATGCCCATCGGAAGAGGATAAAATAGGGCAGTCATGCAGCCGGCCATATCGCCGCCCCCCGCGTCGTTTGCGGCATCCCTGGTGCCATGGGCATGGCCATGGAAAAGCGTTTCACAGGTTCTCCTCACTGGTTAAACGCGGCCGCTTCGACACGGCGCTCGTACTTCTCCACGTCGATACCGTTTTCGAGAAGCGGCGGAACCATTGTCCCCTCCGGCCTCACGGCAACGGCGACACCCCAGTCCCGCAACATCCGGACGGCGGTTTCGACAGCCGCCGGAATGACGGCCCTGACCGGCGCCGTCAGCGGACCACCCCAGTCTTCGAGATCAAGCGGCTGGCAACCGATCAGGGTCAGGCGCTCGGGGTAGTGCCCCATGAGGTCTGCCGCGCTCAGCACTTCCTGGAAGCCGGTCTGGTGTAGGCTCATTTTTTTGGCGTTCGTAAATTTCGGCACGTCATCGTCCTCCACCACCTTCATCGTGCCTGGCACGAGGCCGTAGTCGATGGCGTCGAAGACGATGAGCCGATCGTGTTCGTTGACGAACTGAACCAGGTAAAGGCCCTGCGTGCCGCCGTCGAGGATGGTCACGTTGGCAGGCACTTCGTAAGCCTTGTGGAAGGCTTCGACCGCACGCACGCCGAACCCCTCGTCGGCCCACAGGATATTGCCGATTCCGAGCACGAGAACACGGGGCACGGGGCGAATGGCCGGTTGACGATAGAGCAACCGTCTAGTCCTCCACGTCCTTGAAGAGCCGCTCGCCCGAGATCATCGACGAGATGACGCTTTGCCGACTCATGATGTCCTCGCGCACCGCCACATAGATGTGGACGATCACGAAGACGAGTATGACCCACATGCCGAGATGATGGAGGGTGTGGATATCCTGGCTATTCGGCCAGATCGAGAACATCCAGCCGAAAAGCACATATTTCCAACTGTCGCGGCCGGCGCCTTCGCTGTAGAGCGCAAAACCGGTGATCACCATGAAGAACAGCGGCAGGGTAAACATGAGGAACATGGTGAGCCGCGCCAGTGGGTTATGGCCGACATGTCTCTTCGGTTGGCGGGCCAACATATACCCGCGCACTTCATGCAAACACTCCTTCCAGAAACGGCCGCGCATGGGCACGTAGAAGATCTGGCGGGCATGCACGTTACCCACGAAAACCCAATAGAGCCGCAGGATCAGAAGCACAGAAAGGGTCTGCGCCGCCGCGAAGTGGATGAAGCGGATATGACCCATCAGGTAGTTGGCGCTCGCCTCGCCGGAAACGGACGGCAGCGGCGAGCCTATGAAATAGCCGGTCAGAGAGAGCGTCAGGATCGAAAGGGCGTTGCCCCAGTGCCACACGCGCACCGGCGCCTGGTAGAAGTAGACGCTCTGCTCGACGGCCTTTTCGCTGTTGGCGTCGGCGGCGGGGAATTGATGGATCGTCATCACCGAAACTCCTCAACGGACCTGGATCCGGGCCATTTCCTGCCCGTCCGGGCTCATGACATGAGTCGAGCATGCCAGGCACGGATCGAAGGAATGGATGGTCCTCAGAATTTCAAGCGGCTGAGCGGGGTCGGACATCGGCGTATCCATCAACGACGCCTCGAAGGCGCCGATGTTGCCGGCCGGATCACGTGGACTGGCGTTCCATGTCGTGGGAACGACGCACTGGTAATTTTCGATCCTGCCGTCCTTGATCTTGATCCAATGCGCGAGCGCACCGCGAGGCGCCTCCGTGAAGCCGACGCCCTTGACCTCCTTGGGCCATGTCTCCGGCTTCCACTTGTCGACGTTGGCCGTGGAAGAATCGCCGGCCCTGATATTGGCGATCAGCTTGTTCTGGAAGTAACGCATCTGGTGGCCGGCCCAGCTCGATTCGAGCGCTCGGGCGGCCGTGCGGCCAAGCGTCGAGAAGAGCGCCGATACCGGCAGGCCGAGATCCTTGAGCACCTTGTCGACCGGATCCTTGAACTCGGCCTTGTTCTGGGCGTAGCCGATCACCCAGCGCGCGAGCGGCCCAACCTCCATGGCATGGCCGCGCCAGCGCGGCGCCTTGATCCAGGAATATTTCGCGCCCTCGTCAAGCTGTTCGATATTGGTCTTGGTGCCCTTGGCGTTGGGCCCGAGCTCGTAATGC
Organism: Sinorhizobium sp. P24N7; assembly: GCF_042436655.1. Taxonomy (NCBI): domain Bacteria; kingdom Pseudomonadati; phylum Pseudomonadota; class Alphaproteobacteria; order Hyphomicrobiales; family Rhizobiaceae; genus Sinorhizobium; species Sinorhizobium sp. P24N7. The sequence continues at coordinate 118,150 of NZ_JBHMIW010000002.1, forward strand.
GGCTCGGTGACGCCGTCAAAGGGATGCAGGCCTTTGCTCTCGTCGGGATATTTGTACCAGGAGTGGGTCACAAATTCCTGGATCTCCTCGGGATCGGCATGGTCCACCGGATGCACTTCCGCGAGATTGCCGTTGATGATCGCGCCCCGCGGCAACTTCAGGCTCGCATCCGAATAGTCGTTGGCGTGCTCTGGCACGTCGCCATAGGTGAGCATATTCTTGCCGGAGAGGCCGCCGCCATAGAGCCAGTCCTTGTAGAAGGAGCCGATGGCCATGATGTCGGGGATGTAGACCTTGTCATTGAACTCGATCAGTTGGTCGATGACCGAGGTGACCACATTCAGCCGTTCCATGTTGATAGCGCCGACGCCACCGGTCCCGTCAATATTGATCGGACAGGGCACGCCACCGACGAGCCAGTTCGGATGCGGGTTCTTTCCTCCGAAGATCGAGTGGATCTTGACGATCTCCTTCTGGAAATCGAGCGCCTCGAGATAGTGCGCCAACGCCATCAGGTTTGCCTCGGGCGGCAGTTTGTAGGAAGCGTTGCCCCAATAGCCGTTCTTGAACGGACCGGGCTGACCCGACTCGATGAATTTCTTGAGCCGCGTCTGGATGTCCTTGAAATAACCCGGCGAGGAGAGCGGCCAATCGGATACCGACTGTGCCAGTGCCGACGTCGCCTTGGGGTCGGCCGAGAGCGACGAGACGACGTCCACCCAGTCGAGGGCGTGCAGGTGATAGAAGTGCACCACGTGGTCATGCACCTGCAGGGCAAGCTGCATGAGGTTGCGGATGGAATTGGCGTTTTCGGGAATGGTGATGCCGAGGGCGTTTTCCACCGCTCGCACCGACGTCAAGGCGTGCGTGCCCGTGCAGACGCCACAGATGCGCTCGGTGAACGCCCAAGCGTCGCGCGGATCGCGGTTCTTGAGGATGACCTCGATGCCGCGCCACATCGTGCCCGTCGACACGGCGTTGCGGATGATGTTGTTCTCGTCGACATTGACCTCGATCCGCATATGGCCCTCGATGCGGGTGACGGGATCGACGACGATGCGCTTGCCGGATTTGTCCAGCGTGAAGCCGTTTGGCGTTTCGATCTTCATTGAGGTGTTTCCTGGCGTGAGCATTATGCGTCGGCTTCGCGTTTCGTGGTGACCCGCTTGACGACAGTCGCCGCGGCATGCGCGGCGATCGCACCACCGACGACCCCCGCAGCGGTCAAGCCGATCTTGTCGGCATTGGCCTCGATGCCGAACTGGTGGAAGTTGGTCAGCCGGTCATAAAAGCTGCCCTGATCCCAGAAGCCTTTCTCGGAGCAACCGATGCAACCATGGCCCGACTGGATCGGGAATGAGACGCCTTCATTCCAGCGCACCGTGGAACAGGCGTTATAGGTCGTCGGACCCTTGCAGCCCGACTTATAGAGGCAGTAGCCCTTGCGCGCGCCCTCGTCGTCCCACTCCTCCACGAACTGGCCAGCGTCGAAATGGGGGCGGCGATAACATTTGTCGTGGATGCGCTGCGAATAGAACATCTTCGGCCGCCCCTGACGGTCGAGCTCGGGCAGCTTGTCGAACGTGGTGATGAAGGTGATGACGCCGGTCATCACTTCGGCGATCGGGGGACAGCCGGGAACCTTGATGATCGGCTTGCCGCGGATTACCTTGTCGATCGGGGTCGCCTGGGTCGGGTTCGGTCTGGCCGCCTGTACGCAGCCCCACGAGGCACAGGTGCCCCAGGCGATTACGGCCATCGCATCCTCTGCCATCCACTTCAGTTTCTCGACGAATGGCCGTCCACCGTCGATGCAGAACATGCCGTTCTCGTTGAGCGGCGCGTTGCCCTCGACGGCCAGGATGTACTTGCGCTTATACTTCGCCTTGGTTTCCTCGAGAATGGCCTCGGCCTGATGGCCGGCAGCGGCCATAATCATCTCATCGTAATCGAGCGAGATCATCGACAGCACGACATCCTTTACCAACGGATGGCCCGAACGGATGAAGCTTTCCGAGCAGCAGGTGCATTCGAGCCCGTGCATCCAGATGACGGGCACGCGTTCCCTGGTCTCGAGCGCCTCGGCCATGGCGGTCGCCGCACCCGGACCGAGGCCAAGACTCGCAGCCGTCAGACTGCAGAATTTGGTGAAGCTGCGCCGGGTGATCCCCTGGCTGCGAATGACATCATAGAAGGTTTCAACAGTTGCCATCGCGCTCCTCCAGCAATCCGTCCCCCCATTCAATCGTCCGGATCGGCAACCGGCTCAGTCACAGGGAGATTCTGCAAGAAACGGACCGGTCCAAGTTATTTACCGACCGCCCTGTCGCTGGCGGATTGTTCGAGTTATCTATTTCGGGGAGGAACCGAAGCGGATTGGCGTGGCAACGATCGTGATCGCCGTCCTCAAACGACATGCGAGAAGGCAGATAACGGCTCATCAATCGAGTTCGTCTTCGGCACTGCCGGTGGTCCCGCGGCTTTCGTCAACATCGTTTCGAGTGAATCGGACATTAGGCTGTCCCAGTCCTCCGAATAGTGTCCCACGAGTGGTCGTCGCCAACCCAGGCCGATGAGGGTGATTGCCGACAATTCTGTCGTATTTGTCGAACGCGCGACATAATTGGTTCGACGGCTCTTTTTCAGTTGAACGCTAATAAGCGGAGAACTACCGCGAAATCGGTTTGTCGATACCCGGCAGCGCAATCGGCATGCGTTTTGAACCTCCATGCTTGAAAGGCGGCGGGCATTGCCGAATGGCATTCAGGTAGCGGAAAACGGTGATGGCTGACGGCCAAAAAAGCATCCTGGGCGCGGGATCCCATTCGATGCAAGGGGAGAGGACGCGAGGGATCCGGACATCCTCTCGGTCCGAGTGGGGACGAAAGTCAGCCGGCATCACGGCGCCGACCTCGCTTCATACAAAGTATTATGATGCCCGCCTGCCTTGGTACACGATCTATCCAACCGTACCGGAGTTTTCCCAGGCGGTCGGCACCAAGGCCTGCGAGGAATGGCTGAAAGTTTTGGCAACTGACGATGCCGTGTCGATCTATCTCCACGTTCCATTCTGTCGGTCGATGTGCTGGTATTGCGGCTTTCCGACCAGCATCACTCGTCGGGATGCGTCGATCGTCGATTACCTGGCGATGCTACGCACGGAAATCAGTTTAGTTGCGGCGCAGGCGCCGCAGGCACTAACCGTGAGAGACGTGCATTTCGGCGGCGGATCGCCAACCATCATGCCGCCAGCGGAGTTTCTCACCCTAGTGGAACTTCTGCGCCGCCGCTTCGCGTTCGAGAAAGCGGCTACCGTCGCTGTCGAGATCGACCCGCGCACGTTCACCACGGAGATGGCCGAAGCCTTGGAAGCAGCGGAGGTGAGCCGCGCGAGCCTCGGCGTGCAGAGCTTCGATCCGATTGTCCAAAAGGCGATCAATCGAGTCCAGAGCGAGGCGCAGGTGACGGCTGCCGTCGTGAACCTGCGCCGGCATAAAGTAAGCCGCATCAATTTCGACCTCATGTACGGTCTCCCGCATCAAACAGTGCAGTCCTGTGTCGAGAGCGCGACGACGGCAATCGCGATGCGCCCCGACCGGTTTGCGGTGTTCGGTTACGCACACGTTCCTTCCTATCGAAAAAATCAGCGCCTCATCGATGAGACGGCACTGCCGGACGCGGCTGCCCGCGCGGAACAGGCAGCGGCCGTGGCCGGCACGCTGGTTGCCGCCGGGTATCGCCAGATCGGGCTCGACCATTTCGCGTTGCCGGATGACGAGCTCGCGCTGGCGCAGAGAGCCGGACGCCTGCGGCGCAATTCCCTGGGTTACTCGGCCGACACCTGCCAAACCCTGATCGGCTTCGGTGCGTCGGCTATCGGTCGTCTCGGCGAAGGATATGTCCAGAACGAAGTTACTCAGACTTCGTATAGCCGACACATCGCAGCCGGTCACCTTGCGACATCAAGGGGCTGCCGTCTCACCGGTGAAGATCGCGTGCGAGCCGAGATCATCGAGCGGCTCATGTGCAATTTAGAGGCGGACGTGCCGGCAATCTGCGCCGCTCACGGATTTGATCCGATCCTCTTTGTCGATCCAGCCGAGCGTTTGGCGATGTTGGCCGAGGACGGGATCGTGGACATTGACAATGGTTTCGTCCGCGTGCGGCAGGAGCATCGCTTTTTGCTTCGAGCTGTCGCTGCCGCATTTGACGCTTATCTCGACCGCGCCCCCTACTAGCGCCGTGTTCCCGGCATCTGCGACCGGTATCTGCAGTGCGCGACGGCGGCGCCCGCCGAGCTTGGTTCACATGCCTTGCATTCGGCAGCGCAAGTCGGACGCAGGATTTCGCAGGCTTCCAGACAGTGCAGACCACTGAGCAGATGTCGCGATTCCCTTGCTGCCGGTGTTGCTGAGTCGCACGCTACGCTTGACCACAAGCACGTGCGCAGGCCCGAGGGCCCGGCCAGCCGCCCATGGCGAAGCCCGGCCGCGCCGCGAGAGGCGAGCTTTCCCTGTGGCCCGTTATCCTTTCCTTCCCTCGAGCGGCGCTCCGACGATCATCACGGCGGGGTCAGCGGAGAGAAGCTGTTTTGCGACCGACCGGACATCCTCCACGGTTACGGCCTGGATCAGCTGTTTCCGCCGCTCGATGTAGTCGATGCCGAGATCTTCCATCTGGATTGCGACCAGAGTGTTGGCGATCGCGCTGGATGAGTTGAGATGGTCGACGGCGTAACCGCCGATCACGTTTTTCTTCGCTGCTTCGAGCTCCTCCTCGCTGACGCCCTCCTCCGTCATCCGCCTCACCTCGGCGCGAACGAGGGACAGCGTCTCTGCGGCACGATCCGGGCGGGTCCCCGTGCCGATAACGAGCGCCGAGGCATGGTCGCTGTTCACGAGGGTAGATCCGATGTGATAAGCGAGCCCTCGCTTCTCGCGGACCTCGTTCCAGAGCCTAGACGTGAACGCTTCTCCCCCGAGGATGTGGTTCATCAGATAGGCTGCGAAGAACCGCGGGTCTTTGTCGCTGACCCCGGCATAAGCCAGGCGCAGCCCAGTCTGGGGCAGGTCATACGGGATGCGAACCTCCTGCGCCAGCTTGGGCGCGGTTTCTGCAACCGGCACCAGGGAGGGTTCAGCAGGCAACCCGCCGAATATCCGATCCAGATCGCGCTTGAGCGCACCCGCGTCGATCGCTCCCGCCACGGCGATGGTCAGGTTGCCGCGCGCGAAAAGGCGCTTACGAAGCGCCTTAAGATCGGAGGGTTTGGCAGCGGCAAGGGTCTGCTCGGTGCCTTCGTCCTGCCGGGAGTACGGATGCTCGCCATAGAGCGCCTTCCCCCATGCGATCTTTGCCACCGCCTCCGGATCCTTGGCCTGCGCGGTGATGCCGGAAACGATCTGAGCGCGGACGCGATCCGTCGGTCCCTGGTCGAAGCGTGGCTGTTCGATGGCCAGCCGGAGAAGATCGAACGCAACATCCTTTTGATCGGCAAGCACTCGCATGGAGCCGTAGACCGCATCGCGCCCGGCGTCGAACCGCATCTCGGCGCCAGCATCGTCCAGCCGCTCCTGGAAGGCTTCTCTGTCAAGGTCGCCGGCCCCTTCGTCGAACAATCCGGCCATGAGATTGGCAAGGCCCTCCTTACCGGAGGGATCCTGCGTGCTCCCGCCCCGGAACGCGAAACGGACGGTAACGATCGGTATCGAATAGTCTTCCACCAGCCAGGCCTTGATCCCGCTCGATGTCCTGACTTCCTGGATGGCCATGGCCGCCCGAGCCGGTATCGCGGCAAGGCCTAAGAATACGAGCGCGACGAGCAGTGGCTTGGCGGCACCGATCGGCAGTCGGTTGAACATTGTCATCGGCGTTTGTCTCCTGAGGTCGCGCTTTCCCGCGGCAACAGATATCCCGCCACCGATCGGTCCGGATTAAGATATTTTCTGGCAACCGCCTGCACCTGCGTCGAAGTTACCGCGCGGACCCTCAACGGCCATGCCTCTAAGTCGTAAACAGTGCTGCCGGTCGCAAGCGCCTTCCCGTAGATGCTGGCCATTCCCGTCTGGCTGTCGCGTGCGAAGATCATCGAGCGCACCAAGCGGTTCTTGCCCTTCTCCAGTTCGACATCGGTAACACCGGTCTCGATGATTTTCCGGACTTCAGCGTCGAGCGCGTCTTCCACCGCCTCGATCGTCGCCTCGCCCCGCGGCGAGCCATAGATCGTGAAGCTGGACGGATCGAGCGATCTTCCCTGGAAATAGGCGCCGCCCCAGGAGGCAATTCCCTGTTTCACCACCAATTCCTGATTGATCCGGCTCCGCGTTCCTCCGCCAAGAATTTCCGCCAGAAGATCAAGGGCTTCCGCTTCACCCGGCTCGGTTATTCTGTAGCAGGGCGCCACCCACGACTTTTCGAAGCTCGGCACGGTCACGCGAGGATCGGTGAGCACGACCGTTCGTTTGGTGTTCTGCTCCGGCTCCTGCGGCCTCACCCGCTGCGGCAGGTCCGGGCCGCGCGGTATGGCCCCGTAGGTCTTGTCCGCGAGCCGCCACACCGTTCCGGCGTCCACATCGCCTGCCACGACCAGTATGGCGTTGTTCGGGGCGTAGTAGCGATCGTAGAACGCCACGGCGTCCGTGCGATCGAGCTGTTCCATCTCGTGCATCCAGCCGATGACCGGGATACGGTAAGGATGGTTCTGATAGAGCGTCGCCTGTGTCTCCTCCTCGAGAAGCCCCTCCGGATTGTCTTCGACCCTCAAGCGCCGCTCCTGGAGAATGACATCGCGCTCCGGCACGATCACCGCGTCCGTGAGCACGAGATGGCGCATCCGGTCAGCTTCGAATTCCATCATCGTCCCGAGCGCCTCCGGCGTGACAGTCTGATAGTAGGCGGTGTAGTCGGACGACGTGAAGGCGTTCTCCTCGCCGCCGATCTCTGCGACCTTTGCGTCAAACTCGCCGGCCGGGTGCTTGCTCGTGCCCTTGAACATGAGATGTTCCAGGAAATGAGCAATGCCCGATTTGCCGGGTGGCTCATCGGCGTTACCGGCTTTGTAAAAGACCATCTGCGTGACAGTCGGCGCCCGGTGATCCGGTATGACGACCACATCCATGCCGTTGCTCAGCAGGAAATTTGCGATCTCGGATTCGCCTAGCGGGGCCTCGACGGCAGCCGCTTCGAAGGTCATCAGAGTTTGCAGCGCAACGATGCTCAGGGCAAATGCACGTATACGCGAATTTATTCCTCCATGATTCATCGGCCGCCCTCCAAGCGAAGATGGCTGTTGTGGCTCGACCTATTTAGCACCGCAGCCAGGAAGGCCGGATCGAAGGCGGACCGCTTCACATCGACCGGCATGAACCGGTGCTCGCCACGACTGGTCCCGCGGTAGGCGAACCCCTCGGCCCCATTCAATCGGAACGGCCGCCGTAGGATTTTGCCGGCAAGCAGGCCATAGTGATCGTTGCGGCCGCGCAAGGACAAACTCGGCAAAAGCGCCCGTGCAGCGTCGGCTCGACTGTTGCTTGGGGGGTTCGGGCCTTTGCCTCTACGGCATTTGGAACGTCCAGCTGTGGAATGACCGGACGAAGGTACTGATAAAAAGCATGGTGGTAACATTTCGCCATCTCCGCGCGTTTATCTTTGATCCCATGACGCGTCTCAAGATGCCTGAAGCAATATGCGTGCCGAAGGAACCGTCTTTGGAACCAACGTGTTCGATTGAACCGCAGTCTCGCCATGTCCAACATTGTCGTATATCGGACAATGCCAAGCGACATTGACGTGTTGCAGGCGTGACGAGCGCAACGGACTCCTGACAGCTTCTCGTGCGGGACCGTCGCCCCAACGACTCCGATGCGGGCGCCAAGCGTCTCGATCATGAAAGGCGACGCCGGGTGAAGTGAAAATCGCTGATATGTAGGATAGTAAGCAATCAAAGAGCAAATCGGTATAAAGGCGCAGGCACTCATCGTGACCTTGCGCAGATCAAGGAAACGCCGCATATAAGTCAGAGGTTTAATCGTGATTAGAATTATGAAGAAGAGATCTGAGACAACGCCGGTAAAGGGCGGGTGGGTTAAGCGCGAAGCTGCCACAGGCCGTTTCATGGAGGTTGTCACACACAAGGGTGCTGCTAAGGCAAGCTCGAAAACGGAGGCTACGGTAAGGGAAGCTTCGTCCAAGCGCAGTTCGGCGCTGAAGCGCCTGGCAGATCGCTAGCCGTCGGCATTACAGGCTGACCCTCGCAGACGCCATCACAGCTCACGATGAAGCTCTGACGTATGGCGGCCTGGAAGGCGTTAGTAGCTTGCACTTGATCGAGTCTGCGCTGGCGCGACCCTATTCGGGCTATCATCGCCCCATTGCTCAAAAGGCCGCAGCTCTTCTGCACAGCATGGTGGGCAATCACGGTTTTGCGGACGGTAATAAACGAACAGCTTGGCTTCTTGTCGAGATCTTAATCGACCGTAGTGGATATAAGCTGGATATTCCGGACGATGAACCCGTCGATGATCTCGTCGTTGCCGTCGCCGCTGGAGAGATTGATTTCGACGAACTGGTGACCTGGTTTAAGTCTAGGTTAGTGAGAGACAGTAGCTAGCTGTGAGTTTTCCATAGGTTGTCCATCCGGTCCGGACCGGGAACGCTGAGGTTGTCGAACCGGCGATCGTATTAGCAGTTGAGGTTCGCCCGCCTGATGACGAGTTTTACGCCGGTAGGAGATCTGGCGAGGGTCTTCCTCGTAAGCGCGCGTGTCGACCTGGCAGCATCGGTTGCGGTAGTGCAAGGACTTCACCCGGCTTAGTATAGACCTTCGTCAGGCAGTCGGATTGGAGTGAATCCGTCGCGCCGAAACCAAAATTGTGCATCTCCCGCCTGTAGCCGGGGCGGATTTGGCAAACTGCAAGGTCGCGCGAATCTGGGGACCAGCTAAGTGTCGAGAAGGCATAATAGTGGCGTTCCTCCTGTCTGCATGAACAGCACGCACGTTAAAGCGCCCATTACCGCGCGACAATGAACGTGAGATTTCAGCGTTAATCAGGATGGGAGTCTGCCGCGATCGTGTAGCACAGAGACGGCGTAGCCAAAGTCCTGACCCTGGTCCGGTTTAACGCCTCGAATCTTCAGATCGCTTATCTGGGCGCCTGAGCACCGCCCACCGCGAGGCCCGGAAATTTTCAGTCGGACGACGTGCGCGGAAATACATCCATCACGTGGATACTTTCAATCAAAACAATCGATTACGCCAAGTGTCCCATGAGGAGTATGAAGACGTCACGGGCGGTCGGGCATTGCATCACAAGGAGTATTTGCGATGGAAAAGTTTTTCCGGGGCAACGATGGCGCGGACACCCTCTTCGGCAGCAATGGCGACGATGTGATCATCGATTTTGCCGGCAATGACTGGATCGACTCTCGTGCGGGCACTGACCGCGCCTTCGGCGGCGCGGGAAATGACCGGGTACTCGGCGGCTCGGGCAATGACCAGGTCTACGGCGAAGAGGGCAGCGACTATCTCTCCGGCGACAACGGCCGCGACAAACCCCGCATTGCCGGCGAGGACAATGACTATCTCTCCGGTGGTGCCGGCGATGATGTTCTCTTCGTCGGGGACGGTAGGGATTGGCTGAGAGGGGGCGACGGGGGCGACATGTTCGTGTTCCAGTTCCACAACCCGGTGCGCGGTTCCCACAACCCGATGCCAGGGGTGTTCCCCAAACAGGGGCCGGACCCGGATATCTCCACCATCCTCGATTTCGACCCGGCTCAGGATACCTTCGCCTTCGATGCGGCGGGCCTCTACAACGACGGCTTTGGCGCGAACTTCATTAACCACGCCAGCGTGCAGTCGGGCTACCCCGTAGACACCTTCTACAGCGGCGCGGCCTCGGGTGCGAAGGGCGAGCACGTCGTGGTGATCACCGACCAGAGTTTCGCCAGTGGCTCAGCCGCCGCGAGGGCGATTTCCGGCGAGGCCGCTGGCGACATCATCGTCTACCACGACTTCAAGACCCACACAGCCAACCTCGCCTATGTCACCTCGGCAAACAACGTGGACGAGTTGATTCACCTTTCTGATGTGTACAGTGTGAGCAACCTTGCCAATCTCCACCTGACCGCGTCGGACTTCACATTCGTCTGATTCCGCTATTTGCCTACGAGCCGCAGCGCCCAGCGGACACGCCGTTTTCAGCTTGCCCGTGAGTCCGCTGGTCGCAATCCCAATACTCCTGAAGGTCGGAAGCGTTCGATCGGCATGCCCCACCACCCAAATGGCGCTCGGCTTGGCGACGCGCGCCATCATGCCCGGAACCTGAGAACAACCCGAGGGGCGTGCCGCTCGCATTTAAGTTTGAAGAAGCCACACAGCCCAGCTTATCTGTGCCGGCTCACCATCTTCGCTTCGGCGCGAGAGCGCAGATTCTCAGCTTCACTGCATCGGAGAGACGCTTCAACGCATGCCGCTATGAAGCAATTCCTTGCGGAATTCGCGTATTCGGAGTGATGCAACGCTTCACGGCAGACCTGCACCGCCCGTGCGTGCTGCATCCCCTGCCTCGGCCATTCATTCTCCAGGAAATCAAGTGCGTCGTAGGGCCCGCAGAACTGGCGCTTCATGCCGTTTTGCAACGTCACCCACAGTGGGGCACGCCATGGCACTTCTCTCATTTTCGGACCTCCTCGAAGATCGTACTCAGAACCGCAAACCCCTCGTGTTCGTTCCCACGCTACAACGATTCGTTACCCTTGATGACCCATAAGCCAAGCGGCGCAAAATATCGCGCATCAGGGCAGGTCCGCGACCGGGCTAAGCTGGGCTGCACTCCCGAGTTCAAGTGACCGCGCCGACAGGAAGAACCCCTCCATGCATCGCGCACTGGGCGAGACAACCGCCCCGTTCTCCGCTGACGGAAATCGAAGATGAGAAGCAAAGACCTCTCTAGGCAAAGGAATCGCAAGAGACGCCACCGCAATTGCAGCCACCTCTATCCGCGTTTGCGGCATTTTTTGGTTCCTCCAGCACGGAGTTCAGGCAGCGCTTGAGGAGGTTGTCGGACGGATTGCCGTATTATCTGGACGCATGCTATCGGTGCGGAGCCGCTCACCAGCAGCGAGCCACCCGCGTGGAATGCTGCGACACAAATGCTCGCCGCTGAAATCCTAAGCGCCCTCACGACCGTAACCCCGGGGTGTCCCTTGGCATGGTGCTTGCGTGGGATCCCGGGACAGGCGCAGATCTTACCCGTACGCGCGGCCGATTTCATTTCGGCGGCGGAATGAAGGAGATCGGTGCCCCAACCGACTGTGGAGGTACTTTTGACGGTGAGTGCCGCAAGCCTTTGTTTTACGGCCCCCGCAACTCGACCCAATGTTGGGGCGAGATCACCGCCTCTTGCCACCCGGATTGGCAAGGCCGTGGTGAACGAGCACCGCGGCGATCAGGCTGACCGATGCCGGACATTTCACCCCGATATATCCATGGCATCGATGACCCCCATCCAAACAATCGATTGTGATTATGCTACGGCCTGTTGCATGAAGATAAACGTGATCCGAAGGCGGAGCGGCATGCATGGTGAGGAGCTGCCGGCGGGCACCAGCATGCACTCTCTTGATTGGCTACCGACGAGACAGCAATGGTGAACACAGGTCAGGCCCGGTCGGGCGAAGGGGAAACTTCGCTTCGGCGGCTCGATGCCGCCCTGAACCGGTTGAAACACCTGCACGAAACTCTCCTCGACAGGTTACAGTGCCTCGACTCCGACAATGACCAGGTGTCCAGCCTGACCGCGCCCCCGCGGACGCAGCGCTCCGAATGCATGGTTATCGTGTGGCCGGCTGCTCGTGGACACGGTGACATCGGGCCTAGGATCAATGCCGCACCCCATCTCACCGCGATCCAGCAAAAAGAACAACTCCATGGCGCTCGCGCGGATTCGGCAATGTGCTGATGCCGTGAACTACGAGGATTTATAGTTGAGGAAGCCGTCCATCCCACTCGCCACTGTTCTTTTCTGTGCAGCACTGCTTCCCTTCGGGAGTGCCATGGCGGATCAGCTGGCAGCACCTGCACTTACGGTATCGCTGGTAACGCCGGCGCTGCGGGAGTGGCCGGAAACAATTCCTGCAAGCGGATGGCTCAAACCTTGGCAGGAAGCGGTCATCGCCTCCGAGACGAGCGGGCTTCGCGTAACGGACGTTCTGGTCGATGTCGGATCGGTTGTGGCCAAGGGTCAGACGCTGGTCCAGCTTTCGCAGCAGAGCGTGCTGGCGGACCTTCGAAAGCAAGCCGCAGCCGTCGAAACCGCCAAGGCAGATTTAGCAAAGGCCAAGGCGAACGCGGACCGAGCCCGGCAGCTTGGGCCCTCGGGAGCAATTTCGGATGAGAAGGTCGCCGAGCGTTTAACTGACGAACAGATGGCAATAGCAAGCCTCGAATCCCAACAGGCCGCGCTCGACAGCCAGAAGATCAAGCTCGCTCAGACGACTGTCACTGCCGTAGACGACGGGCTGATAACGTCACGCACCGCCAATCTCGGCGCAGTCGTTTCCGCTGGCACCGAGCTGTTCCGCCTGGTCCGTCAGCAGCGCGTCGAGTGGCAGGCCGAAGTTTCGGCACGCTTCCTGTCACGCATTGCGGGAGGATTGAGCGTCAGGATCAACGTCCCGGATGAGCGCCCCGTTCAGGGTAAGGTGAGACTTGTCGGACCGTCTGTCAGCACCGAGACCGGCCGCGCAATCGTTTATGTCACGCTTCCCGCCGGCGTCCATCCGCCTGTCGGTCTTTATGTCACCGGCAGCATCGAGCTAAAGACGACTTCGGCCCTCACGGTTCCCGAGACAGCGATCGTGTTCCGCGACGGCATGAGCTACGTCTTTACGATCGGCGACGACAGGCGGGTGCGACGGGTCCGGGCGGAGACGGGCCGCCACAAGAACGGCGAAGTCGAGATTCTCTCCGGCATAGATCAGTCCTCAAGGATCGTGGCATCGGGCGGAGCGTTTTTGTCGGACAACGACCTCGTGAATGTCGCCGAGCAAGGCTGATGAATTTCTCCGCCTGGTCGATACTCAATCCCATACCGGCGATACTGCTCTTCGCAATGCTCACGATCGGCGGGATATTGGCTTTTGAGCGCCTGCCGGTCCAATACTTCCCGGATATGGACCTTCCGAGGATCAGCATAACCGCGACACTCGATGGCGCGGCGCCGGCGCAGCTCGAGACGGAGGTTGCACGCATTATCGAGGACCGGGTGGCCTCGTTGACTCATCTCAACCACATTGCCACAACGATCACCGACGGAACCGTCGCACTCAGCGTCACCTTCGAGCTGGAGAAGAACACCGATGACGCTTTAAACGAGGTCCGCAATGCTGTCGACAGTGCGAAGGGGGATCTCCCGGCGCAGATGCAGACGCCGAGCGTCACCAAAGCTACCCTGCAGAGCGCCGCGCTGGTCACCTACGCGATCCGTTCGTCTCATCTTAGTGAGACCGAGCTTTCCTGGTTCATCGACAACGACATGACGAAGGCACTGCTGTCGGTGCCGGGAGTGGGACAGGTGAGTCGCGTCGGCGGGATCGATCGCGAAGTTCATGTCGACCTCGATCCCACAACGATGGCGTCGCTCGGGGTCACTGCAGCGACTGTTTCAGCACAGTTGAAGTCGGTCCAGGCTGATACGTCGGGTGGGCTTGGAGAAATCGGCGGAGCCCGCCAGACGTTGCGGACGCTCGGCGCCGTCGCATCCGTCGAAGACCTCAAGAGACTGCAAGTTCCGCTGCCCAACGGCCAGCAGGTCCGTCTTGACGATGTCGCTTCCGTCACTGACAGCTTCGCGGACCGGTCGTCGCTTGCCTATCTCGACGGCCAGCCAGTGATCGCTGTCGCGATCAAACGCTCTAACGGGTTCTCGGACACCGGCGTTGCCGCTGACGTCGACGAGGAGGTAGCACAGTTCGCCGCCGAACATCCCGACGTGCAGATCGATAAGGTCTACAGCACCGTCGGGGCGGTGCTCGAGAACTATCACGGTTCGATGCGGATGTTATTCGAGGGGGCGATCCTCGCGGTCGTGGTGGTCTGGTTCTTCCTCCGGGATTGGCGCGCGACGATCTTGTCCGCCGTGACGCTGCCGTTGTCAGTCATACCGACCTTCCTTTTGATGTACGCCGCTGACTTCAGTCTTAATATCATCACTCTGCTTGCACTGTCGCTGGTGGTCGGCATTCTTGTCGATGATGCCATCGTGGAGATCGAAAACATCGCTCGCCACCTCCAGATGGGCAAGCGACCGATGGATGCAGCCCTCGAGGCGGCCAATGAGATCTGGTTAGCAGTTGTCGCGACCACGCTCACGCTCGTCGCGGTCTTCCTGCCCACGGCATTCATGGGCGGCATATCAGGGCTGCTCTTCCGCCAGTTCGGCATCACCGCCGCAGTCGCCGTACTCGCCTCTCTGATCGTTGCGCGCCTGCTAACGCCGATGATGGCCGCCTATTTCATGAAGCCGCATTCCACCCAGGAAGAGGATGGGCGGATCATGCGTGCCTACATGGCGATTGTGAAGGCGTCTTTGAAGCACAGGAAGAAAACGCTCCTCGTGACCGCAGTCTTCGTCGCACTCTCGCTTTCCACCATCCCGTTCCTGAAATCGGGCTTCCTGCCGGCTGCCGACGACGCCCGGACCCGGGTGACGCTGACCCAGCAGCCCGGAGCCACAATCGACCAGATGGACACAACGGTCAGGAAGGCGGCGGACATCGTAAGCAAGCTGCGCGATGTGACGCATGTCTTCTCGTCGGTCGGTTCTGCATCATCGGGTGATGGCCCGGAGATCAGTATTGGAACAGCCACGCTCGACGTCATGCTGACGCCCATTAACGAACGAGACCGCAAGCAGTCAGAGATCGAAAAGGATATCCGCTCGGCCCTCTCGGTGCTCCCCGGCGTGCGGGTTGCGGTCGACAACGGTGGCCACGGCACGCAGCTCGTCATCACCCTTGCAAGCGACGACTCAAATGCCCTTGACGAAGCAACCAATGCGCTTGAGGAGCAACTCCGAACGCTCAATGGGATCGGAGCGGTGACTTCGACCGCTTCGAGGCAGGCGCCTGAGGTTCAGATCACCCCGGACTTTGTACGCGCAGCCGCACTCGGGGTGACGTCAAGCGCCATCGCGGAAGCCGTGCGCGTTGCGACGCGTGGAGACTACTCTTCCGCCCTGCCAAAGCTCAATCTGCCTCAGCGGCAAATCCCCATCGTCGTCCGCTTCAAGCCCGAGGCACGCACAAATCTCGACGACATCAGGAACATAAGGGTGCCCGGAAGCCATGGCAGCGTCGATCTTGGATCAATCGCCGACATACGTATCGGCGGAAGTCCTTCCGAGATCGATCGCATCGATCAGATGCGCAACATGACCCTTTCCGTCGAGCTCAACGGCCGTATCCTGGGCGACGTCTATCGCGAGGCAAAGGCGCTGCCGGCTCTTGAGCACCTGCCGGCGGGCGTCACGCTCGTGAAGCAAGGAGAACTTCAGCGCAGTTCGGAACTGTTCCAAAGCTTCGCTCTTGCGATGGCGATCGGCGTGTTCTGCGTCTATGCGGTGCTCGTCCTGCTCTTCCACGACTTCCTGCAACCGTTCACCATCCTCATGGCCCTTCCTCTTTCGCTCGGAGGCGCACTGCTGCCACTAGTGGTGACCGGAACCAGCTTCTCGATGCCGGTGGTCATCGGCCTGCTGATGCTCATGGGCGTGGTGACGAAAAACTCGATCCTTCTCGTCGAATACGCGATCATGTCGCGCCGCCAGGGAATGTCGCGGTTCGATGCACTCGTCGATGCCTGCCGCAAGCGCGGGCGTCCCATTGTCATGACGACCATCGCCATGGCATCGGGCATGCTCCCGGTTGCTTTGAGCCTGACGGGGGGCGATTCAAGTTTCCGACGGCCGATGGCCATTGTGGTGATCGGCGGTGTAATGACGTCAACGCTACTCAGCCTTATTGTGATCCCCATCATCTTCACGTTCGTCGACGACCTGCTTGAGGCACTGAAACGGCTCGGACGCCGGACGCAGGCACGCAACGAAACCGCCGGGCAGGAAACGGATGCATTCGACAATTGCGAGCCGATTGCCTTCAAACGTAGCCCCGCCGCTCGAGGACATGGCCAGAGCTGATTAATTCCCAAAGCCACGTACCTGTCTGTGCCGTAGAGCCCGTGCAGGGGCTTGGCAGAGGGGATGCCCCTTTCACAACGGACCGCATGGCCGACCTGATGAGGACGCAGGCGATCGACTATAAGGTCGGCTCTCCGACGAATGATCCGGCCGATATTCTTGATCCGGTTGCCCCCCATGGAGCTTCTCGCTGTTTTCGTCGACCGGACGATGTCGTCACCGCCAACAGTCGGGCCTGGTTCCAGGCTGCGCCGAGTTCGCTCTGAAAATCGACACCCCTGGTCCCGCACGATGATGAAGTGCGCTCCGTCAACAGGGGCGATTTTGCTCGATTTGACTTGAGCGTTGGTGAATGTTAGGTGTGGGTAATCGTTAACCCTTGGTGAAGCCGTGACCGTCTCCCTCAACGACATTGCCGAACGCGCGGGCGTCTCCGTCAAGACGGTTTCCGGCGCGCTGCACGGCGGTTCGGCCCGCATGGCCGAAGCGACCAGGCAGCGCATCAAGGAGATAGCCGAGGAACTCGGCTACGTCACCAATCTCGCCGCACGCAGCATGCGGCAGGGCTGGATGCCGCTGATCGGCGTCGTTGCCGACGAGTTGATCACCTCCCCTTTCGCGACGGAAATCATCCGGGGGCTCGATGGTGCGGCGCGAGCCTCTGACATGGCCGTTTTTGCGATGACCCTGAACGGCAGCCGCGATGTGGGCGCGGTGATAGAGGAAGTGCGCCGCTTTCGCCCGCGGGCGATTGCCTACGCGGCCATGTATCACAAGACGGTCTCGCTTCCCGCCGAATTCGCCGGCACAGTTGGCGTGATGATCAATTGCCGCGAGGCGAACGATCGGGTGACGTCACTGGTGCCCGACGAATTCGGCGCGGCGCACGAGATCACCACCTACCTGATCGAGGCGGGGCGCCGGAATATCGCTTTCATCAACCTGCCGGGCCTGCTCGCCGGGGAATTGCGCGAGTCGGGCTTCCGTCAGGCGATGACCGAAGCCGGGCTCGATGGCGACGGCGCCCGGGTGCTCCCGGCAGTCCGCAGGGCGATCTACAGCGACAGGGCCCATAGCCTGGTTCTTTCGCATGTAGCCGAACTGATGGCCGGATCCGAACCGCCTGACGCGATTCTCTGCGGCAATGATCGCGTCGCGATGGAGGTCTATGCGGCGCTACGCCGCGTCGGGGCGCAAATCCCCGACGACGTCGCCGTCGCCAGCTTCGACAATCAGGTCGAAATTGCATCGCGTCTCGACCCAGCCTTGACGACCATGGCCCTGCCGCATCGGGCGATGGGGCGCCTGGCCGCGGACATCCTGCTTGCCGGTGACACTATGCCAAGCGAGGTGCACAAGCTTCCGTTCCAATTGGTGGAGCGGTCATCCGTATAAATCAGTAGTTGCGTGAACCCTGTTGAGGAGGAGATACAGTGATGGGTAATCGTTTACTTTCGTTCCTGGTGGCGTCTGTCGCGTTCGGCGGCCTGGCGGAAGCAAAAACCGTCATTCACGTGATGCACCAGGGCGACCCCGGTTGGGTCTCGACCTATGGCGAAGTTGCCAAGCGCTTCGAGGCCGCTAACCCGGACGTCGACATCGAGCTCATCTATGCTCCCCACGACGCCTATAACGAGAAGTTCAGCGCCGCCGTCATGTCCAAGCAATTGCCGGACGTCATGGAGCTCGACGCGCCCTTCCTCGCCAACTACGTCTGGTCGGGGTACCTGCAGCCGATCAAGCCGTTGATCGATCAGGATGTCATCGACGACATGACCGAATCCAACGTCGCGCAGGGCACCTACCCCATAGACAAGGAGCTTTACGCCGTCGGGCTGACCGACTCCTCCGTCGTCCTCTACGGCAACAGGAAATATCTCGAAGCGATCGGCGCCCGCATCCCCAAGTCGGTCGACGACGCCTGGACCCGGGAAGAGTTCGAGGGCTATCTCGAAAAGCTCTCGAACCTCGACGGCGTCAAATGGCCGATCGACACCTTCCGCGGCTACGGCATCAAGACCGAATGGATCACCTATGCCTACGGTCCGATCCTGCAATCGGCCGGCTGCGACCTGATCGACCGCAAGACCTGGAAGTCTGTCGGCACTCTCGACAGCGATCCTTGTGTCGATGCGCTGACGATGATGCAGAAATGGGTGAAGAACGGCTGGGTCGTGCCGCAATCCTCCGGCACCAACCAGTTCTTCGCTGAGGGACATCCAGCGGCGCTCGCGCTCGGCGGTCACTGGTTCTATGCGGAAGCCGCGGCTTCGATGAAGGACGACATCGTGGTCATGCCGCTGCCTAAATTCGGGCAGAAAAGCGCGAGCCCCAACGGCACCTGGATCTGGGGGATCACCACCGCCTCCGAACATCCGGATATCGCCGGAAAGTTCGTCAGCTTCATGCTTAAGGACAAGGCATTCCGAGATTATGCGAAGGAAGATTCCGCCTATCCTGGCTTGAAGAGCTTCGCCGCCGGTTCACCGCTTTACGCCGACGGCGGCGCGATGGCGGTGGCCTTCGAGCAGGCATCGAAAACCGCGATCGCACGGCCCCCGCATCCGGCCTATCCGATCATCACCTCGGCCTTCATGGGAGCGGTGGACGAGATCTTCAATGGCGGCGACGTCAAGGCTGCACTCACCGCGGCAGCCGAGAAGATCGACGAGGATATCGAAGAAAACGACGGCTATCCGCCCTTCGACGAACAGTAATAACTCCAGGACGGTGCGGCCGCGGCGCGAATGCCGCGCGGCCGTACGCCCGAAAGACCCGACAGCCCCAGACAGCCATTGTCGCGCGGCTCCCGATGACGCGATCTTGTGAGGAGGAGGAGATCATGACTTTGCAGCAACCGGCGCTAGCGGCGACGGCAGTCGCGGCGCGCCCGGCCAGACGGCGCGACCAGAGCCGCCTGTTCCAGGAAGTCGGCATGCTAGCGCCCGCGGTCATCCTGCTGACGATCTTCCTTGTCGTGCCGTTCCTTCTGTCTTTCTGGACGGCGATGACCAACCAGCCGCTGGTGCCGCGCCCGACCCCCGTCCGTTTCATCGGGTTCACAAACTTCCTGCGTATCTTCAAGGATGATCTGTTCTGGACGTCACTCTGGAACGTCTCGCGCTTCACCTTCTGGATCCTGCCGGTGCAATGCGGCCTCGCCTTTGCGACAGCGTTGCTCCTCCACCAGAAGCTGCCGTTCCGCAATTTCTTTCGCAGCTTGTTCTTCCTGCCCGCGATCACCTCCATGGTCGTCGTCTGCGTGATCTGGGGCACGCTCTTCCAGTATCCGACCGGCCCCCTCAATCAGGTGATCGGCTTTCTCTCGGGCGGCCACATCCAGCCGATTGACTGGCTCGGCGATCCGGACTGGGCGATGTTCTCGATCGTGCTCCTGTCGGCATGGCAGGCCTACGGCTTCCAGATGATCGTCTATCTCGCCGGCCTCCAGGGCATTCCGGACGAGCTCTATGATGCCGCCCGCATCGACGGCGCCAACGCATTGCAGCGCTTCTGGCACGTGACCATGCCGGGCTTGAGGCCGACCCATGTCTTCGTGCTGGTCATCACCACGATCCAGGCCTTCAAACTCTACACCCAGGTCGCGATCCTGACCCAAGGCGGCCCGAAAAGCAGCACCGAGACCGTGGTCCATTACATGGTGCGCTCCGGTTTCGAGGAACAGAAACTCGGCTACGCTTCGGCCGTGTCGGTCATTCTCTTCCTCATCGTTCTCGTCATCGCGCTCCTGCAGCGTCAACTTCTGAGGCGTTTCGATGTCTGATCTCGCTCTCCCCACCCTGCAGACAGAGGCAAAGCGCGAGCGCTCCGCGATCGGTTCGCTGCGCATCGTCCAGACGGCCTCGATCCTCGTGGTCGCGCTCGTTATCGTGTCGCCGCTGTTCATGCTCGTGATCGCGAGCCTCAAGGACGACCGCTTCCAGATTCTGGCCGATATGGGAAGTTTCCGGGCCTTTTGGGTCTCCAACCCGACACTCTCCAATTTCGCGGAAGTGAGCAATCTCTCAGGCGAGCTCGCCTTCGGCCGCTACCTTCTGAACTCGTTGTTCATTCTCGCCTGCACGGTCGGCGCCGGCCTGATCGTCAATTCGATGGCGGGCTTCGTGCTCGCCTGGGGTTCGCTACGCGGCCGCGCCGTGGTCCTGTCCCTGGTCATTGCTCTCTACGTGATCCCGCAGGAGAGCATCATCATGCCGCTCGTCATCATGGTGTCGCGGGCCGGCATGACCGACACCTTCGCTGTGCAGATCGTCCCCTGGATCGCGAGCCCCCTCTACATCTTCCTGTTCTACCAGTTCTTCGCCCAGCTTCCGAAGGAACTCTTCGAAGCGGCTCAGATCGACGGCGCTTCGGTGTTCCGCATCTACCGCTCGATCTTCCTGCCACTCAGCCTGCCGGCGCTCGCAACCGTCTCGATCCTCATGGGGATCGAGAGCTGGAACCAGTATCTCTGGCCGATCCTGGTAACGCAGACCGACTATGCCCGGCCGATCGCCGTCGCGATCGCCACGTTCTTCGGCCAGGACAGCATCTACTGGGACCGCGCGATGGCCGCCTCCGTCCTGATGATGATCCCGATCCTCGCCCTCTACCTCGCCTTCCAGCGCTGGTTCGTGAGTTCCTTTATTGGCTCCGCCGTGAAAGGTTGATCAATGACAGGCCATACGCCCCCCTCTTCCCTTCTCGACGGCAGCCTGAAAACACTCAGCGCCGCGCTTGCCGCCGGGACCACGCTCCACGCGTGGCTGAAGCCAGTCGATTCGGGTACGCCGGCCGAGCTGAAAGCGAGCCAAGACGGACAGGAAATTGGTCGCATAACCGCGCGAAACACCGAGGAGTTCGAGTTCCAGGCGCTCCTGATCGAAACCGCCGGCGAAATCTCTTTCAGCTATGACGCCAGGACCACCAAACTCTCCATCGTCTATGCTTTCTCGGAAACGGACGTCTTGGAAAAAGGCATCGTTGTTCTTTACAGCGGCGAGGCCAATTCGACACCCCTTGTTCCTGGCGGCTATCACTTCCGCCCGCCTTTCGGCTGGATGAACGACCCCAACGGTTTCGGCCGTTTCGGCGACAAGGTTCATCTCTTCTATCAGCACTATCCCCACAGCCTGCGCTGGAACACAATGCATTGGGGCCATGCAGTCTCGGGTGACTATCTCCGCTGGAAGCACCTTCCGATGTTTCTGTTTCCGTCGGCGGGGCTTTCGGCTCGCGCGGACGGCCGCGGCGGCGCCTTCTCCGGCTCGGCAATTCCCCTTGCGGGAGAGGAGCCCGGGATCCGTGTCTTCTTCACCGAACAGGTGAAAGATCGCGAGCCGGAAGAGCAGATCCAGTTGACTGCCGTCAGTCGCGACCAGATCAGCGCCGCTCCGGCGGAGATCATCCTGCCGCAACGGCCGTCCGGCCTCGACCTGACGCTCGATTTCCGTGATCCCTATGTAATCAAAGGTCCGGACGGCCGCTGGAAGATGCTGCTTGGCAGCCGCGATCACGCGGGGGGAGTAATCCTGCTCTACGAGACAGCCGATCCGGACGCCGCGGTTGGTTGGAGCTTCGTCGGGATTCTTCACCGCGAGAACCGCTTCGGCATGACCGCGGCCGAATGCCCTTGCATGGTCCCGCTCGGTGGTCCTGTCGACGACCCGCAAACCCGTTGGGCGCTGATCTTCGGACTGCTCACCAGCCGCGATCCGGCAACGGCGCGGCGCAACATCACGCTTGCAACCGTCGGCCGCTTCGACGGCAGCACCTTCGTCAAGGAGTTCGAGCAGGAACTCGATTTTGCCACCGACGCCTATGCCTTCCAGGCCTTCGTCGACCATTCCGGCCCCGTGGGCATCGCGTGGCTGGCGAACTGGACGGAGATCTCGAAGAGGATCGATTTTCCCACGGCCATGACGCTCCCCCGCCGGGTACTGCTTGATGAGGGTGTGTTGCTAACCCCACCGGTCGATGCGGTCGACAGCTTGCGCCAAGATTTGATCGACGAGCGGCGACTGCTTTCCGGAGACAGGGTGGAACTCGCCAACGGAGCCGTTGAGATCGTGATCGATCTCGCCGCCCCCGGCGCCGCCTTCGATCTCGAATTCGACCATCCCGACGTCGAGCTCGGCGTCCGGGTCGATCCGGAAGGGCTGAGCATCGTCTACGACATTCCCGACGGCAAACTGCTGCCCCGCTACCTCGCAGCCGGAGCAACGCCCTCGACGCTTCGCATCTTTCTGGACATGGGGTCGATCGAGGTCTTTGCGGATAACGGTCGCTGGACGGGGACCAAGCGTTTGCCCGGAGTTGCAGGCGTTCGTTCCGCCTACCTCAGCGCGCCCACAGGCAATGTCGCCGCCGCAAAGATCTGGCAGCTCAAGCTATAGCTGAGACTCAAAAGGAGAAATTTCATGGCATCCGTCTCGATGGATCAGGTTCGCAAACAATACGGCGCCGTTCCGGTGATTCATGACATCTCCATGAACATCGAAGATGGTGAGTTCGTCACCCTCGTCGGCCCTTCCGGCTGTGGCAAGTCGACCCTGTTGCGCATGCTTGCGGGGCTAGAGGACATCAGCGGCGGCGAGATCCGCATCGGTGGCCGCCTTGTCAACGACGTGGCCCCGAAGGAGCGTGACATCGCCATGGTCTTCCAAAGCTATGCCCTTTATCCGCACATGACCGTCGCGGAAAACATGGGCTTCGCGCTTAAGCTGAACGGTCAGGACAGGGCCACGATCGAAAAGAGCGTGCGCGAAGCGGCCGACATCCTGGCGCTCGGGCCGCTGCTCGATCGCCTGCCGAAACAGCTTTCCGGTGGCCAGCGGCAGCGCGTGGCAATGGGACGGGCGATCGTCCGCCAGCCGCAGGTCTACCTTTTCGACGAGCCGCTTTCGAACCTCGACGCCAAGCTCCGCGTCACGATGCGCGCCGAGATCAAGGATCTGCATCAGCGGCTGAAAACCACCACGGTTTATGTCACCCACGACCAGATCGAGGCGATGACGATGGCCGACCGGATCGTCGTCATGCGCGGCGGCAATGTCGAGCAGATCGGCAAACCGCTGGAGCTTTACGACCGGCCGGCCAACACCTTCGTCGCCACCTTCATCGGCTCGCCTGCGATGAACCTCTTCGAGGGGGCGATCGCCAATGGGCAGTTTGTCACCCATGGCGGGGCAGCGCTTCCACTACCCGATGGCTATCAAGGCGGGACAGCGGCGGTCTACGGTGTCCGTCCGGAACATCTGACGATTGGCGAGCATGGTGTCCCCGCCAGCGTGGTCGTGGTCGAGCCGACCGGGTCCGAAACACATGTGCTGGCGAAGATCGGCCCGGCAGACGTAAACCTCGTGCTGCGCGACCGGATCGATCTTCAACCCGGCCAGACGGTCATGGTCGCCCCCGACATAAGAAGGGTCCACTTGTTTACATCGCAGGGGCTACGCGCAAACTGATTGGCCTTCAGCGCACCGGGAAATTTGGCATCAGCAAGCGTGCGGCAACGCCGTGACTATCAGGTTGCTCTGGCTTCGCTATCTCGCGAATGCTCCGCAGCGTTGCCGGACGCCCCCTTGCGCCGGAATGGCAACCTTACGAGGCGGTGCAATGCCAATCGGTCATTCAAGGGGCGTAAGGTGGCCGCCCTTCCCGAAAGGCTGGCAGTTTAGGCGAGGGCGGCGGTACCGTTGTCAAACATGGAGGGGTCTTCGAGAACATTCGCCGTCAGCATTGCGCCTTCGAGGGTGGCGAGCACCTGCAGCGCGCTGTTGTGAGACAATCCTGCCTCCATTAGTTTGTCGATTCCGAGCAGGAAGAACCTTTTCACTTCCTCTCTGACTTCACCGGCCAAATCTTGCGACGTCGCCCCCAACGCGCCGCACAGGCACATTCTCCCGTCGCGATGTAGAGCAACGCGAAAGACTTGCCGCCAAGCTTCGACGATATCTTCGCCGCCGGCGACCTGGTGGTCGACGGCTGCTAGAAAACGATCCGTGTAACGGCGGGCGACTGCTGCCGCGAGCTTCTCCTTAGTCGGAAAATGATAGTGAACGCTGGCGCTCTTCACGCCTACGTCGACAGCAATCTCGCGAAAGCTAAAGCCACTGTAGCCTGCTCGGCGAATCCGCTCCTCCGCGGCGTCCATTATCGCATCTGTTGTTTCGCTCATTCTTATAGCCTTTTAGATGCCGTTCTCGATCTATCAGTAGATAGGCTAATCCGACCCAAAAAACAACGCCGAACATGATTTGCTTATCTATCGGTAGATAGGTCTTGCAAGTCGCGGAAGGAGCGGCTAAGTAATCGCCGCCTATCTATCGCTAGATAGACAGAACAATTACCGAACCGAAAGGAAGCTCCTATGAGCACTGGCAACAAGCAAAAGCGCATCCTCCTCGTCATGTCCTCGGTTGACGAAATGGGCATCAGCGGCAAGCAGACCGGCACGTGGTTTCATGAACTCGCCGCGCCCTACTATATTTTGACCGAAGCCGGCCATGAGGTCGTGTTCGCCTCTCCCCGAGGCGGCGAAGCTCCGATCGACCTTCTCAGCAGGAAGGCGCCGTTTACCACCGAATATACAGACCGTTTCCTGGCCGATCCGGTCGCTATCTTTGCTGCTCGTAATACCCGCAAGCTGCGTAACATCGACTACAGCACGTTCGACGCTGTCTTCTTCCCCGGTGGTTACGGCCTGCTGTGGGATCTCGCCTCCGACTCCTTCGCCATCAAGCTGATCCGTGACTTTCACAAGGTAGGTCGTCCGATCGCCATGGTGTGCCATGCGCCGGCGATCCTGCGCGACATCAAAAAGGACGATGGGCAGTACCTAGTGAAAGGCATAAGCCTCACCGGCTTCAAGAACGCCGAAGACACCGAAATCGAACTGCTCAACCACCTGCTGTTCTCGCTCGAGGACGAACTCAAGAACCGCGGTGCCGACTACCAGAGCAAGGCGAACTGGGAACCGAACGTCGTCATCGATGGCGTCCTGATGACGGGTCAGAGCCCGGCTTCTGCCGTGCCGCTCGCCGAAGCCCTTGCTGAGCGTCTCGGCTAAATCCTGAGCTTCTGGGGCGCTCAAGAGCGCCCCAGAAAGAGAAGCTTTCAAGCACCAAGAGACCCCAAATTGGCGCCGTGTCAACGGTTGTCGGGCGCCACGCCGATACTCGAAGACGTTGCGCGATCGGACCTGCCTTCCGCGTGATACGACTGGCTTTCGATGACCAACTTTCCCGTAGCGCAAAGCCCTGTCGATAATCAAAAGTGAGATTTCTCATGGGCGGATTGGGAGGGCGGCATCCCAAGCTTTCGGCAATCTTGGTCAGCCGGTCGCTGTTGTCGCGCTCATCCGCTTCGCTGTCGTCGGCACTGCGAAGCAGCCGCACCAGAGGTTGTTCCTCATCGACGAATCCAGCCATATAGTCTGATCCAATATCGGTCCTTTGCCGTGCAAATTCCAACGCGGCAAAGGACTGAGGATAATCAGATCACTCAATGCGCGGAGGCAATGGTCGATTCACGAAATGAGATCGCTGGAATGAGAAGCAGGGCGACGATTGCTAATATGCCAACGCCAGCAATTGCATTTGGAAGCCCAATGACCTCGGCAGCGTGACCGATGAGTGCGGGTCCGATCAAAATTCCAGCATAACCAAGCGTTCCCGTCGCGGCGATTGCTTGGGGGGCCGGCATCGATCGCTGTACCGCAGCGAGCGAGAACAGGATCGGGACTATATTTCCCGCGGCCAGCCCTGCGATGGTGATGGCTGCCAAAGTCATCGAGACAGTCTCGGCGTAGGCGGCGAAGATTATACCCAAAGCAGCCACTGAAATGCCGAAGACGAGCATCATGGACTCGCCGAGGCGTTCAACCGCCTTGTCGCCCACAAATCTACTAACGGTCATCGCGATTGCAAAGAGAGCATAGCCGCTGCCCGAAAATGAAACTTTCAATTTCTTGGAGGTCAGCAAAATGGCTCCCCAGTCGAGCATCGCACCTTCCGCTAGGAAGATGACCATCAAAAGCAAACCGACCGCGAGCACCCTTCCTCTGGGAACCGCAAAAATCGCCCCGTCGGAAGCTGGCTTCGTTTTAAGAAATCCGGGTACCGCGCAAACAATGCAAATGATCATAACCAATGATGCCACGGCGGAAGCGGCGAGGACGCCGGGCCCGACCGCGATAAGGAAAGTCATTCCTGCCGCCCCGACCAGCCCGCCAATACTGTAGACGCCGTGAAACCCTGACATCAGGGGCACGCCTGCAAGATCTTGAACTTCGGCTCCATGCATATTGGTGGCGACATCAATCGCGCCAATTGCGCAACCAAACAGCAGAAGTGCAATTGCGAGGACTATCGGGTTCGCCAGCGCCGCCATGAGCGGCAGCACCGTGGCTAGGCCCACAGCCCCGGCAATCAAGACTGGCCTGCTTCCTATCCTGTTGGAGACTATACCTGCAGTCGGCATGCCCACGACCGCGCCAAGGCCAAGGCACAGAAGCACCGATCCCAAGGTCGCAGAATCTGCGTCAATGCGGCTTTGCGCGTATGGCACCATCGGTGCCCAGCATGCCAGCGCGAAGCCTGAAATGAAGAAGGAAAGCCGCGTAGCGCGCTTACTGTCTCGCAACTGCACATCAGCATCGGGGTTGATCGCAGAATTCCTGCGGGCCAGCTTCAATTTCGAATCTGTCATGGACCCATCTTTTGATTTCCTGAGTTCCAGCCATCTAACTCTGGAACGGAGAACGGGTTTTCGATATAATGCCGACTTACGTCGCTAATCCGTCAAGAACAGGATCCGCATGCTTATGCGCGGGTCCACCCGATGACCATCACTGGATTCTGCCGACCTCCGGGCAGACGCGCGAGTTCCGACTTACGTCAACGCTTATCACGACGATCGATCCGGCGTTGCCGATGGGCAGCGTCAGTGCGGTGCAACAGGCGTGGGCGCGCAGGTAACCTGCCGCCTTCAGGTCGACGTTGGCGACGACAGGCCAGTCGAAACGTGGCTGCCCGTTGGGTCCTCTACCTGCGCGTTGGTCTCCCTCGCTTCCTCGCATCCGGCGTTCCCAGAGGTTTTAGCCGGCTCGGGATCGCGACGCTTTCAAGTTGAAACGGCAACATCGACTAAGCGGTAAGCACCCGGGCGCTTGCCCCACTATGTTAGTGCCCGCCCCTGCTCTGTAAATTCGGGTGCCACTTCCTACGTCTACGACGCTACTCCGCTGCCCCTCCTCGGCGGCTTGGAAAGGTGCTGCAGCGCTTGCGCACTATCGGTCACGACCGCGATTTGCACCAATGGGACATAGGTCAGTCAGGTTCGCGGTGATCCGCCACGCCCTTCTTCCAGTACCCGCTCGCATGAACCGCGCAGGTTTCAAGCGATTGTTGTCTTTTTAGCTCGGTCCTGATCGCCGAAACCTGGCCTGATTCTGCCGTTACCCAAACCAGGGAACCCGATGGGACGGATAGATCCTTAACAGCATCAACCAGTGTCTCGCCGAGCTCGCGGCAGAGCCAGCGCACTGAAACTGCCGCCGCTGCGCCAACGGACTGCATCTCTTCAGCATTCGCGATCTCAATGAATACTTGCGCTTCCGCCGTCGGAGGAAGCGCCTCCACGATGGCGGCGACAGCTGGCAAACCGGTCTCGTCGGCGAAAAGAATGTAGTTCCTGATTTCCGGATTAATCGAGATTCCGCTCCGCGTGTTAGGCCTGCTTATTTCCAATCTATCGCCGGCTTCTGCTCGGGACGCCCACCTGGATATGTTGCCCTCGTCGCCGTGCAATACAAAGTCGAGCTCAAGTTCACTCGTCGTCGGATTGAACCGCCTAACAGTATAAGCGCGCCCAGGCTGCCGAAATCCGTCTGAGTCGCGAACGAAAACTTTCAGGTATTGACCAGGCAGATCTGGTCGCAGCCCCGATACTTCTTGCGCATCCACGCTTATGCGCTTCAAGAGCGGGGTTATCAACGTCGCTTTTTTTACGGTCACGCTGAAGATATCGTAGGGGGGATTCACATCCGCTTTGTTCATATCCGCACGGCCTCGTCGCTATTGTCCTAGATTCACCAGGCGTTCTGGAAAGGCTTAAAGGACTTGCGCGGCGGCCGATATTGAGGAACGGACAGCCTGTAGCGATATCCTGACAGCGCCAACTGGTTTGTGAGTTTTTCTGGTTCAGCCTCGTTGAGCTTGTGACGGCTGCGAAACGCTGTGCTTTTTTGACGAACCTCGTTGCCTTGCCAAAAACCCTCAGGCTCGCGACCAAGATCGAGCGCTACATCGTGCACCCTTCGCCGAAGGAGGATCCGTCTTTCGCAAAATCCACATTTCCGTCCATAGCCGGATCCCTAGCCTGCGTGTTTGACATGGTCAGCGCTTAGCAAAGGACCTGCCCTTTTGGCATACTGTTTTGGGGGAAGGCCCATGACCCGGCGGAACATGGTGGTGAA
The DNA here is from genome assembly GCF_042436655.1 of Sinorhizobium sp. P24N7. Taxonomy (NCBI): domain Bacteria; kingdom Pseudomonadati; phylum Pseudomonadota; class Alphaproteobacteria; order Hyphomicrobiales; family Rhizobiaceae; genus Sinorhizobium; species Sinorhizobium sp. P24N7. Next base: position 146,824 of record NZ_JBHMIW010000002.1, read on the forward strand.
GGCGCCGATATTGCCGTAGCCCGCCTCGAGCGCGACAGATGTCACCGGCTGCCCCGCTGAAAGACGGGGCAAGCTTGAAAACACTATCGCCTGTTGGCGCCATTTCAGAAAGCTTACGCCAGTCTCTCGGCGGAAAAAACGCGTGAAGGCTCTGCGGCTCATCCCGAGCTTCCCGGCCCAATCATCAATATGATCGTTAGGCGTTGGAGCTTCCAAGAAGCCGCGGCATAGGTTTGCGAGCCTCACATCTGAGGGCAACGAGAGCACGAGATGTTTTTCTTCCAAATTCGTGATCTCTTCGAGCAGGAGTTCTTGCACTAGACAAGACCTTGGGTTTGCGACGGCAGCTTCCTTCAGCTTGACGGCTTCCAGCAAGAGGCTACGGCCAAGATCCGTCACTTCAAAAACAAAGGGCTCTTGCCGCCCAACGCCTTCTGTCGGATTCAAATAGACGGAAACCATCATTACGTCGCTGAGGACGATGTGAGAATGTGGCAGCCCGGCAGGCACAACGAGGCCATGACCGGGCGGCGTCATAAAGCGCCCGCCGTCTGTTTCAACCAGGACCACACCGGCAAAAACGCAAATAAGCTGGACACGGGCGTGAAGATGGCGCGTGACCACGTGCGCCGACGGGTAATGATGCCATCGGAACATGACACGCGGGTCGCCAAGAGCCTCATCGCCATCATCGAGCATTTCGAGTGTCGTGTTCGACGCTGATATCGTGCGATCATAGTCCATCATGACACCCTTTGATTGCGCCGTGCTTGGCTCCAACGGGTGCGAATAGGAAACGCAGTCGGTAGGATAATTTGTTCTGTCCTCTCCACGGCTTCGGGCCACGTGGCTGCGCAGTAGGCGCCCCGCCCCGCCTGCGACAATGTAGAGGCGGGCGCGTTGCGTCTCTCGTGGTGAAGTGCGGGCCAGAATATCAGCCGATTCAGCGAGGTAATATCTGCAGGCGGCCAATATTTATTGATGACGCGACAGCGCCACGGCCGGACTCGCGATCGGCGCTTCCCGTCCATGCCGTCAGAGCGGATGTTTCTCCAACTGGATCGCACGACGATTTATCGATATAATCTGCGTCTATGTTGCCCTCTCGTCAAAACGACTCCGATCCTGATTTCGCCTCCGCTCCTGTTGTGGGCCAGGTCGAAAGCTGGTCATCAAGTGAGGGATCTTTCCACAATCACCGGCGCCACCAACTGATTTACGCGATAAAAGGTGTGATTCACGTATCGACACAAGCTAGCAGATGGGTGCTTCCTCCCACACGGGCATTGTGGATATGCGCAAATACAGACCACAAATTGAGCGTGGCGAGAGCAGCCGAAATCCGCGTTCTTTACATCGACCCGGATGCTGTTTGTGCACCGACCTCATCGTCGTGTGTTGTTGTGGAGGTGACGCCGCTTGTACGCGAGCTGATCTCATCGTGCGCGGGTCTGTCGTGGAACTATCAGTCAGGTTCGAAGGAAGCTCGGCTTTGCGAGGTTTTGCTTGACCAGATCGCGACGCTCGACCGCTCGCCTGTCGATCTGCCTGTCCCCAGTGATCCACGGGGTTTGCGCATAGTGGAGATCCTCAAGCGCGATCCCTCGAGTCGCGAACCACTCGCCTCATTGGCTGCACGAGTGGGGGCGAGTTCAAGAACCGTCGAACGCATTTTCGTGCGGGAAACCCATCTTGCGTTTGGTGCCTGGCGTCAACGTCTCCGCTTGCTGGCGGCACTTGAACTTCTGGCTTACGGAGAAGCTGTGACCAATGTCGCCTTGGATGTCGGTTACGAGTCCGCCTCCAGTTTTGTAGCAGCGTTCCGCGAAACGTTCGGAACAACACCCGCCCGGTTCTTCAAGTGAGCCGCCCCGGTTTATGTGAGCACAAGCTACTAACGTCCCACCCGAGTGCCGGCTCGATCGGTGCAGCAACGTCCAAAGACTTTATCTGCAGCAGGATGACCCTCTGTGCAGATGGTCATCAGGTCTGCCATGCGCCAACGGGTGCGCAAGAGTTTTACGGCAGCTGTTGCGCAGGTGGGGGCGGAAACTGTGACTGAGTGGCGGCACAGCGACACAAGGGCGAGCACAAGCGACGTGAATTCGTGGCCGAGTGGAAGCCGGCAAAGGTCAGTTTAATATCGCGTCCTGGGCTACTCAGCGAGAAGGAAGGGGCGCGACGCACGTCGTCATGACGCTGCTTGAGCGTGAGTTGAGGCCCTGACGGAAGACATGCGCTTTGAAAGGCTTTAGCGAGGTATTCAGAACAGACATCGAAGCTCCTGGGTGTGTGACGGAAGCTGAAATGCAACGCGAGACGCGCGCTTGGCTAGGAGTGTGATTGCTGGCGATCCGCGGTAATAACGACGTGCTCCGAGAGTTCCATTTCGATGGAACGCGTTATCCGCGTGCGAAAAGGGCTGGGCTTCCCCCGGTGTGCACGAAAACCACATCACTGCCTGCCGGGATCGTCTCCCCGAGGGATGCGATCAAACCCGCGAAGACCTTTCCCGTATATGTCGGGTCCAAAAAAACCCCTTCAGCTCCTGCTACCTTGCGGATTGCAGCATTCCCTTCTTCGCTGGCGATCCCGTATTCCGGCCCGATATGCTGATAGTTGAGCAACAGATCTTCCGCATCCCAGCGCCGATCGACACCGGCAAGTCGGGCGGTGTCGTTCGTCAATGACGCCGCGCATTCGCGCGAAGCAAAGGCCGCTGTTGTAATAACGATACCGAGAACTTGCGTGTTGGGCAGATATCGCGCGCATCCTGCGACGAGGCCGGCATACGTGCCGCCCGAGCCCATTGCGACCACGATATAATCCGGATGTCTCTGCCGGCGCGCATCGAACTGCTCGCGCATCTCTTTGGCGCAATCGACGTAACCAAGAGCTCCCAAGGGGCTCGACCCGCCAATCGGGATGACATAGGCGCGCTCGCCTGAGGCTTCCAGCTCTGCCTTGCGCTCCAGCATAAGGTCCACGACCATGGCGTTGAAGTCGTCACGATCGTGAAATTCCAACTCCGCGCCCAAAAGTCGATCGAGAAGCAGGTTTCCCGAGGGGTTGGAGGGCAGCTGCCCGCGAAGCAGGGCTAAAGGCCGCATGCCATGTTTTCTGGCGACAGCCGCGGTTTGCCGGACATGGTTCGATTGCGCGGCGCCCGCCGTGATCAGCGTCGTTGCCTTTTCCGCTTTGGCTTCGGCAAGAAGATATTGCAGCTTCCTGATCTTGTTTCCGCCGCCGCCCAGGCCGGAAAGATCATCCCGCTTCGCGCTGAGCGAAATGCCGAGTTCACGCCCAAGGTTTTCCCAGTTGTCGATCGGGGTTGGGAAGAAGCCAAGTGGGACCAAATCAACTTGATCTGTCATCGCGCTAACCTCTAAGGGGATGCGTTTTCATTACAAGGCCGCCGCGGCGCAGGATCCCTTACAAACATGATCCGCTTCACCTGGAATGACGGCGATAGCCTCGATTTCAACTTGAGCGCCCATCGGCAACGCCGCCACCTGATAGGTCGCGCGTGCCGGACAGGGCTTTGAGAAGGCCGCAGCATAAATCTCGTTCAACTGCTTGAACTTCGAAAGATCGGTCACGAGCACGGTCGTCTTCAGGACATTGGACATCTTTGCCCCCGCCGCAGTCACAATCGCTTCGATATTTGCCAGCACCTGGCGCATCTGCGCTTCCGCGTCGCTCGCCATGGTCCCTGTCACGGGGTCAAGAGGCAGTTGGCCTGAAACGAAAAGCAGATTTCCATGGCGTCTCGCCTGGCTATAGGGACCGACAGCTGCGGGCGCGTTAGGGGTCGAGATTTCCATGGCTTCCTCACAAGAGTTGGAGATGGGCGTCTTACGCAATGCATCACGGCATATCGAATTCGAACGGATCGCGTGTCGGCACTTGTTCGCGCCGACATATCGTTGAGTGATAGCTAACAGGGGGGGAATGCCGCGATCATCTTTCGTGGCTGGACAATGCTTCCGCCATTCGCTCGAGTCCTTGAGCAAGAACAGACCTTGGCGTGCCGATATTCAGGCGGATATGTCCTTCACCGCCGGGCCCATAGTCTTCACCATAGTTGAGGACGAGGCCGTGCCTTGTTTCAAACAAGTCGAGCATTTCCTGGTGCGACATGCCGTAATCCGACAGGTCAAGCCACATGAAGTAGGTGGATTCCGTCGGGCGCGCGCGAATACGCGGAAGTCTTTCCTTGAAGAAAGCCTCGGCGAAGGCATAGTTTCCGGCAACATACCTCATGAGATCGCCCAGCCACCCATCGCAATCCCGGTATGCCACCTCGGTCGCGGCGTGGCCGAATAGAGAACCGCCGTAGCCGGAGGTATCGCGCTTCAACCCCTCGAGATACTCATGCATGAGCCGAGGATTGGCGGCAATGACTTGAGAGTGCTTCAGTCCGGTCAAATTAAACATCTTGCTGGCGGAAAGCAGGCTCACCGAATTCATGAGAGCCTCTGATGAAACGCTCGCGAAAGGAGTAAAGTGAGCGCCTTCGTGCAGCAGGCCGCAATAGACCTCGTCGGAAACGACAACGACGTTGTGCTGCTGGCAAAATTCCGCAAGCCGCGCCAATTCTTCTCGCGACCATACCCGGCCGACAGGGTTGTGAGGGTTGCAAAGCAAGAGCAGTCTTGTGCGGCTGCTTACGCAGCGGGACAGCTGATCGAAGTCGAATTCATAACGGCCATTGCGTAGCATCAGAGGGTTTGCAACCGGCACGCGACCGGCGGCGGCCACTATATTCCTGAACTGGAAGTGGACCGGCGGCTGGTAGATGATCTCGTCGCCCTCGACACTCAGGCGATCGATCAAGGGTCGCATGGAGGGGTAGATGCCAACATTGTGGGCGATCCACTCGCGCCTGATCTCCCACCCGAAATGCCTCTTGTAGAAGCCGCTCAGCGCGTCGTAGTAGCTGTTTGGCTTGTAGGGGTACCCGAAATGGCCAAGCCGCGCGGTGCGCTCAAGAGCCGCTGCAATTGGCTTGGGCGACCGGAAGTCCATATCTGCTGTACCGAAGCCGAGCAGGGATTTGTTCCCGGTACGATCAATTTCCATTTCCCATTTGACGGTGCTCAGGGTCGAGCGGTCGAGGACTTCGTCAAAGTTGGTCGTTTCCGCGGCGGCGTCGGCCGGCGCCCGGTGCAAATCGTGCATAATATTCTCCGATTATCTGTCTGGTCGTTCCAGCGCGGCTAAAGGACTTTGGCCAGGAACTCGCGTGTGCGGGGTGACTTGGGGTTGGCGATCATCTCGCGCGGATCGCCTTGTTCCATGACGGTTCCCCCGTCCATGAAGATCAACTGGTCCGCGACTTCACGGGCGAATCCGATTTCATGCGTGACCACGACCATCGTCATCCCGTCACGGGCCAGGTCCTTCATGACTGAGAGGACCTCGCCGACCAATTCGGGATCGAGCGCCGAGGTCGGCTCATCGAACAGCAACACTTTCGGGCGCATCGCCAAGGCTCGCGCGATCGCAACTCGCTGCTGCTGGCCGCCGGACAGTTGTCTTGGATAGGCGGAAGCCTTTTCGGCCAGCCCTACTCGGCGCAAAAGCTCCAAAGCGTGTTGCCGCGCTTCGACGCGCTTCTCACCGCGGACGCGGACCGGAGCTTCCATGAGGTTTTCAAGCACGGTCATATGCGGGAACAGATTGAAATGCTGGAAGACCATGCCGATTTCGGCACGCCGTGCACAAATCTGCGACGCCCTCAGTTCATGGAGCCTGTCGTCTTTCAAGCGGTACCCAACGAAGTCCCCATCGACCAGCAGCAGTCCGCTGTTGATCTCCTCGAGATGATTGATGCACCTGAGAAATGTGCTCTTACCAGAGCCGGACGGTCCGATAATGCAGGCGACCGATCCGTTCGGCACCGAGACATTCACGCCCTTCAGTACTTCATAGCTACCGTAGGATTTCCTGACATCTGACGCGTGTATCATGACGGAGGAAGAGACACCGAACCGTTCGAAGTGATTGGTCTTCATTGTGCGGCTCTCCATTTTTCACGCATAGTGAGGATCAAACCAAGCCGTGATAGGCCAACCGGAGCGGAGTCGTGTCCGGCTTCATCTCTTGAGTAGTAACGTTCCAGGTAGCCTTGACCGACGGTCATTATGGAGACGACAACGAGGTACCAGAAAGTGGCGACGAGCAAGAGAGGGATGGTTTCGAACGTCCGGGCATAAATCGCCTGCGCCGAGTACAAAAGGTCGCCGACGGCAATGATACTGACGAGGGACGTCGTTTTGAGCAGATTGATCGTCTCGTTTCCGGTCGGAGGAATGATGACGCGCATCGCTTGAGGGATAACAATCCGTCGCAGCAACAGAGACGGTTTCATCCCAAGACACAGAGCCGCTTCGGTTTGGCCACGGCTCACTGATTTCAATCCGTTTCGGATGATCTCCGCCATATAGCCCGCTTCATGGAGGGACAGCGCAACGACCGCCGCAACCAACGGCGTCATTATCGTGTTCGTGGGAATCGAAAAGATCGTACCAAGGCCCGGCAACCAAAGCGTGATGTCTTTGAAGATGAGCGACAGGTTGTACCAAAGGATAAGCTGGACGAGCGCTGGTGTGCCCCGGAACCACCAGATGAACCCTGCGGCCGGGAGTGACAGCATTCTGCTCGGCGAAAGCATCATCAAGGCGACGATCATGCCAATGACGCTGGCAAAAAACATGATGGCCAGGGTCAATCCGACAGTTATCCATAGCCCTTGCAAGATAATCGGGTTCAGGATGTAGGAGGCTACGACGGGCCACTGAAGGTTGGGATTGCTGACGACTGCCTGCATCAGCAGAAGCATAAGAATTGCGACCAAACCAGCAGCCGTCCAGCGCCAGGGATGACGGAGAGGCACCACCTTGAACTGCGTCGTGTGCTTTGCAGCGACGCTATCGTCTTTGAGGGGGAGAACGTTCAAGTCCTCGATTCCTTCTTAGAGTGATATGATGACTTTTCGCAAATCGAGTTGCGGCCGAATTACCTGTTCTCCCCGCTCTGCCAGATCGGCAGAGCGGGGAGATGGAGGTCAATCTTTGAGCTGGGATACATCCGTGTAGACGATCGGCTTTGCGATCGCGGCCGAAGACATGCCGTATTTGTCGAGGATGGCCTTGTAGGTGCCGTCGTCAATCAATTTTTGGATCGTGGCAGCAAGCATGGTGGCGGTTTCGGCGTCGCCCTTCTTGATGATGTGGCCGATAGGTTTCTTGTGAAAGACCTCGCCCGTCAGAACGAGTTTTCCCTTGCTGACCTGCGAGTAGTATCCGGCTGACGTAGAGTCATCCAGATAAGCGTCAGCCCGTCCGGTGATGACGGCCTGAACAGTGTCCTGCTGCGACGGATATATATCCTTCTTGAATTCCTGAAGGCCGGCGGTTTTGCACTCCTGGTTCAGCTGATCCGCAGAAAAGTCGGCTGCCGTGCCGGACTGAACCGCGACCGTGCCACCACACAGTGCCGTGCGCTTCGCGTATTTGTCTTTGTTTTCGGGGAGGGTCGAAGCGATGGTGCCGTCCTCCATCCACGCGACGAAATCCGCTTGCTTGAGACGTTCTTCAGTTACCGATGCATTGAGCCAGGCGATCTTGATCCGGTCAGCACTCAAAGACGGAATGAGAGACGTAAATGGGACCTGGTCGATGGTCAGCTCGACGCCAAGTGTTTTGGCAGCTGCCTGAGCCAATTCGACGCTGAGACCGACCTGCTTGCCGCTCTCGTCGATGTAAGAGAAGGGAGCATAAATGGTGGTCGCGATTGGCAATTTGCCGCTGTCCTTCACATAGGCCGGAAGCGGAACCTCGTCTGCGAGCGAAGCAGTTGCGCTAGCCATCAGCACCGCTGTCGAAAGCATTACAGATTTAATGGCAGTCATTTTATGTTCCCTTGTTGCGTTTGTCTTCATCGCCCTGGTTTCGACGCACGTCGGCCATCAGAGATGCAAGTGTGACTTGCCTCTCTGTCCGAACAGTGCGCGAGAACAGGCTTTGTAGGGTGCATCCTCTCTACACCCGCGAAAGGACCATACCGTCTGGTCCCTTGGGCGGCGAATGAATATTCGGCATGGTAATATGAGCCACATTCATTATTATACCGGGCCAAAACGTAAAACGAGGCTCGGATGAGAAGCGATTTCAGTCTTAATCAAATTGACCTGAACCTACTGAAAGTTTTTGATCTTCTCATGCAGGAACGCAGTGTCACTCGCGCCGCAGAGCGGGCTGGTCGAACACAATCGGCGATCAGTCATTCGCTGAATAGGTTGCGCGAGATCTTTGGAGACGAGCTGTTCGTCAAGCATGCCGGGTCAATGAACCCGACTGCTCAGGCCAGAGAATTGGCAGCCGTAATCACGCAAGCGCTGTCCGATATTCAGGGAGTGGTATCCCAACACGTCAATTTCAAACCGAGTGAAAGCCAACGCCAATTTCGAATCGGTGTCACAGACTATACCAGTGCCCTGTATATTCCTGCGCTCCTAGAGGAGTTCAACGCCAAAGCACCTCACGCTCGACTTCGCATCGTGCCGGTATATCTCTATGAGGCTTCCGAATTGCTGAGCGATCCGGATCTCGATTGCGTGTTACTCGGCAATCCTATCATTCGGGAGGCGCATGTGGTCGAAACTATTCTCGCACGACATCAAATGCTCTGCGCCGCCTGGGTAGCGAATCCGGTCATAAAGGATCTGACACTAGAGAAATATCTTGCGATGCCTCATTTGCAAATATCTCCGGATGGCGATGAATCCGGCGTAAGCGATGGGGCACTGAAGGCAATGGGATTGTCACGCCGCGTTGCCGCGACTGTGCCGTACTACATGGTTGCTCCGAAAGTGCTTAAGGGTACACAAATGATTGCAGCATTCGCCGATGGCATGCTGTCACTTTTGGATGAAAGCAGCGAAATAGTGGTCACGCGTCCGCCCTTTGCTCTCCCTGACGTTCGAGTTTCTTTGATTTACGTCCGAGCGAAGCAGACAGACGCAGGGCACATTTGGTTGAGAAGTTGTATTCGCTCGATTGTGGCGGGTTGTGAGGAAAAAAAGAAGGCGTCCCTTCACCAAATCATTGGCCATGGGTAACCTCCAATCGCTCTTGGAGCCAACTCTTCCCAATGACCCAATGCGTGACAAGGTGGGCTCACGAAAAAATGCCCGATATCGCGGATACGGGGCGAAGAGAGGCGACGTTAGCCTCTGGGGAACAGTTAAATGTTTCAAAAGCTGTAGGCGATCAACAAATCCTTGGCATCGATCTGGTCGCCGGCCCTGACCAACACCTCGGCGATCACGCCGTCCTTTTCGGCGTGCAAAGCCGTCTCCATCTTCATCGCCTCGATGGAGAGCAGCACGTCGCCGGCCTTGACCGGCTGGCCGGGGTGAACCGCCACCGTCGAGATGACGCCCGGCATCGGCGCGCCGAGATGGGCGGCGTTGCCGGCTTCCGCCTTGCGCCGGATCGCGGCGGAGGCGCCGCGGTTCCTGTCCGGAACCTTGATCGAGCGCGGCTGGCCGTTCATTTCAAAGAACATCTTGACCATGCCCTTCTCGTCGATCTCACCCTGCGCCTGGTTGAGGATGACGAGCGTCTTGCCCTTCTCGATGTCAGCGAAGAGCTCCTCGCCCGGCGCCATGCCGTAGAAATAGGCCGGCGTCGGCAGCACGCTGACCGGCCCGTACGTCTCCGCGGCCAGCGCATAGTCGGTGAAGACCTTCGGATACATCAGATACGAGGCAAATTCGAAGTCGGTGACCTCGCGGCCGAGCTTCTCCTCGATGGACTTGCGCTCCGCGTCGAGATCGGCAGGCGGCAGCATCGAGCCCGGCACGGCCGCATAAGGCTCCTCGCCCTTCAGCGCCTTCTTCTGCAGAGCTTCCGGCCAGCCGCCCGGCGGTTGGCCGAGATCGCCCTTGAGCATCGAGATGACCGAATCCGGGAAGGCGATGTCCTTCGCCGGGTTCTCGACATCGGCAACGGTCAGGTCCTGGGAAACCATCATCAGCGCCATGTCGCCGACGACCTTCGACGACGGCGTCACCTTGACGATGTCGCCGAACATCTGGTTGGCGTCGGCATAGGCCTGCGCCACCTCGTGCCAGCGGGTCTCGAGCCCGAGCGAGCGGGCCTGCTCCTTCAAGTTGGTGAACTGCCCACCCGGCATTTCGTGCAGGTAGACTTCAGAGGCCGGTCCCTTGAGGTCGCTTTCGAAGGCGGCATACTGGTGGCGCACCGCCTCCCAGTAGAAGGAGATGCGGCGGATCCATTCCGGATTAAGGCCGGGATCGCGCTCGGAGCCGGAAAGCGCCTCGACAATCGAGCCGAGGCAGGGCTGCGAGGTGTTGCCGGAAAGCGCATCCATCGCCGCGTCAACGATGTCGACGCCAGATTCGATCGCGGCAAGCACGGTCGCGGCGGCGATGCCCGACGTGTCGTGCGTGTGGAAATGGATCGGGAGGTCGGTCGCTTCCTTCAACGCCTTGAACAGCACGCGGGCGGCTGCCGGCTTCAGAAGGCCCGCCATGTCCTTGACGGCAATGATGTGGGCGCCGGCCTTCTCCAGTTCGGCGGCAAGCGCCGTGTAGTACTTGAGATCGTACTTCGGCCGGGCGGAATTCAGGATGTCGCCGGTATAGCAGATCGCCGCCTCGCAGATCTTGTTCTCCGCGGCGACCGCGTCCATTGCGACGCGCATGTTCTCCACCCAGTTCAGGCAGTCGAAGACGCGGAAGACGTCGATGCCGCCCTTCGCCGCCTGGGCGACGAAGTATTTGACGACGTTGTCGGGATAGTTCTTGTAGCCGACGCCGTTGGCGCCGCGCAGAAGCATCTGCAGGAGCAGGTTCGGCGCACCTTCGCGCACCATCGCGAGCCGCTCCCACGGATCCTCGGTGAGGAAGCGCATCGATACGTCGAAGGTCGCGCCGCCCCAGCATTCGAGCGAGAAGAGGTTGGGCAGCGCCCGGGCATAGGTGCCGGCGATGCGGGCGATGTCGTAGGTGCGCATGCGCGTGGCGAGCAGCGACTGATGGCCGTCGCGCATCGTCGTGTCGGTCAGTAGCACCTGAGGCTGCGCCTTGACCCATTCGGCAAACTTCTTCGGCCCGAGCTGATCGAGCCGCTGCTTGGTGCCTGGCTGCACGTCGCCGCCGATGAACGGCACCACGGGAGCGGCGATGTCATCATTGGGCTTCGGCCGGCCCTTGGCCTCCGGATGGCCGTTGACCGTGACGTCGGCAAGATAGGTCAAGAGCTTGGTGGCGCGGTCCTGACGCTTCACCTGCTGGAACAGCTCCGGCGTCGTGTCGATGAAGCGGGTGGTGTAGCTGTTGTCGTGGAAGCTCGGATGGCTGATGATCGCTTCCAGGAAGGTGAGGTTGGTCGCCACGCCGCGGATGCGGAATTCGCGGAGCGCCCGGATCATGCGGTGGATCGCCTCGTCCGGGTTCGGCGCCCAGGCCGTCACCTTTTCCAAGAGCGGATCGTAGTAGCGGGTGATCACCGCCCCGGAATAGGCCGTGCCGCCGTCGAGACGGATACCGAAGCCGGTGGCGCCGCGGTAGGCGGTGATGCGGCCGTAGTCCGGAATGAAGTTCTGCTCGGGGTCTTCGGTCGTGATGCGGCACTGCAGCGCATGGCCGTTCAGCCGGATGTTCTCCTGCGAGGGCACGCCCGATTCCGGCGAGCCGATGGCATAGCCGTCGAGGATGTGGATCTGGGCTTTCACGATGTCGATGCCGGTGACGACCTCGGTCACCGTGTGCTCGACCTGGATGCGCGGATTGACCTCGATGAAGTAGAATTTTCCGGAGTCGGCATCCATCAGATACTCGACGGTGCCGGCGCCGATATAGTTGGTCGCCTCGGCGATCCGCTTCGAATAGGCGGCAAGCTCCTCGCGCTGGGCTGCGGTGAGATACGGTGCCGGTGCGCGCTCGACGACCTTCTGGTTGCGGCGCTGGATCGAGCAGTCGCGCTCGAAGAGATGCACGACGTTGCCGTGGGTATCGCCAAGGATCTGGCTTTCGACATGGCGGGCGCGCTCGACCAGCTTTTCCAGATAGACCTCGTCCTTGCCGAAGGCGGCCTTCGCCTCGCGCTTGGCCTCGGTCACCTCGCGGATCAGGTCCTTGGGCTCACGGATCGCCCGCATGCCGCGGCCGCCGCCGCCCCAGGACGCCTTCAGCATCACCGGATAGCCGATCTCTTGCGCCAGCCGCTTGATCTCCTCCGGATCGTCGGGCAACGGATCGGTCGCCGGCACGACCGGTACGCCGATCGAAATCGCCAGGTTGCGCGCCGCCACCTTGTTGCCGAGCTGGCGCATCGTCTCCGGCTTCGGGCCGATGAAGGTGATGCCGTTGGCGGCGCAGGCTTCCGCAAATTCCGGGCTTTCGGAGAGCAGGCCGTAGCCCGGATGAATGGCGTCGGCGCCGGAAAGCTTGGCGACGCGGATCACCTCGTCGATCGACAGATAGCTCTCGATCGGCCCGAGATCGCGGGCAAGGTGCGGGCCGCGCCCGACCTGATAGCTCTCGTCCGCCTTGAAGCGGTGCAGCGCCAGCTTGTCCTCCTCAGCCCATATCGCGACCGTTTTAAGTCCCAGCTCGTTGGCCGCGCGGAACACACGGATGGCAATTTCAGAGCGGTTGGCAACGAGTATCTTGGAAATGGGCATCGCAACTCTTCTTCACAAACGAGGTGGCCGAGAGCAGGCCCCGGCCTGCATGGCTGAGCCTGCTCTCTTCGATAATCGGATGAAGGTATTCGCGCTTAGAGCGCCGCGATCGTTTGAACCTCTACGAGGAACGGTTCCTTCACCAGCCGGTCGACCATCAACAAAGTGTTCGGCGGATATTTCCCGTCCGGGAACATCTTGGGAAATTCACGCAGGCGGAACTCCATGAACTTCGGGATGTCCTGCGAGTGGACCAAATAGGTCGTGAACTGCACGACATTGCTCCAGGATGCCCCGGCAGATTCCAGTGCGGCTTCGACGTTTTTGAAAACCTGCGCGGTCTGGGTGTCAAAGTCACCTTCACCGATGACGTTTCCCGCGGCGTCACCGGAAAGCATTCCGGCGATGAACAGAAACTCGTTCGCCTTTACACGGGTGACATGTGTGTACTGACCCATGGGCGGGCCAAGCTTCTCCGGATTGTAAATATTGATATCGGCCATTCTATACTCCTATCTTCGATGTGCGATGATTATCCGACCGGATTTTCGAGCGTCCCGATTCCGTCGATTTCGACGCGAACGCGATCGCCACGGTTGAGGTATTTCGGCGGCGTGAAGCCGATGCCGACACCGACCGGGGTGCCGGTTGCGATAATGTCGCCGGCTACCAGCGAGATCGAGCGGCCGATCGAGCGTATGAGGGTCGGAATGTCGAAGATCAGGTCGCCGATGCGAGCGTTTTGACGCTGCTCATCATTCACGTGGCAGCGAATGCCCCTCGAAGAAATGTCGCCCATTGCTTCCCGGGTGACGATCGCAGGGCCCATGGGCGCGAAGGTGTCGATACCTTTTCCGAGCAGCCACTGCTTATGGCGCTTCTGCAGTTCACGCGAGGTCACGTCGTTGATGATGGTGTAGCCGAAGACAAAATCCATTGGATCATCGTTCTCGGTGACGCGGCCGGCACGACCGATAATGACAGCAAGCTCGGCTTCGTAGTCCACCGACTGATAGGGATCATTCGCCCACTCGATCGTCGCGCCCGGGCCGATCACCGATGACGGCGGTTTGCTGAAGATGATCGGATATTCCGGAACTTCTGAGCCGCCGATCGATCCCGCGTCGAAGCCACTGCGCCCGAACTCTGCAGCATGTTCATGATAGTTCTTGCCAACGCAGAAGATGTTCCGGCGTGGGGTCGGGATAGGCGCGCGAAGCTCCACCTCGGAGAGCTGCAATGCGTTGGCTTTCTCTTGGACAAGCCTCGCGATCTGGGCGGTGTGCTGATCGTAGTTTTCGATCAGATCCTGCATATCTGCTGCGAGGCCTGCCGCAGTAAGATCGACCAGGCGCGAACCGTCATCGACCAAAACGCCGACGGCAGTGTTGCCCCGATGCTGGAACGTAACAAACTTCATCAATTTACTCCTGTCTGAGGGGATGGGTGGGCACCGCGCCACCCACGGGGGATGCGAGCTCGGGGGACTCTTAACGGCGAGCCGAGCGCTGCCGGAGCCGGTCGAGGCAGACTGCCAACAGAATGACGAGGCCGACCGCCAAGGTCTGGAAATAGGCGGACACGCCAATCATGTTCAGGACATTCGAGAGCATCCCGAGCGTGACGACGCCGAAGACCACATGGATCATTCCACCGCTGCCGCCCTTGAGGGCCACCCCACCGAGGACAACGGAGGCTAGGGCTTGCAAGGCGAGGTTAGGTGCCGCAATCGGTTGGGCAGCGCTTGTCCAGGCGGTCACGACAACCGCGCCAATCCCGGCGCAGACGCCGCTCAAGACATAGACGAGCACCGTATAAAACCGGACGTCGACGCCTGAATGCGAAGCTGCCGAAAAGTTCGAGCCCATCGCGTACACGTACCGTCCAAAAACGGTAAAGCGCAGCAGGACCCAACAGCAAGCCAAGACCGCCAGGCCGATCAAAACCATCACCGGGATTCCGGCAAGTGAGGTAAAGCCGATCAGATCGGTATATTCGCCGGGAACGTCATAAATCGGCACGCCGTTCGCCAAAATCAGCGCGAAAGCCTGTGTGATGGAAAGGGCGGATAGGGTGACGATGAGCGGACTTGCCCCTGTCGCGGCGACGACGAAGCCTGAGAACAGCCCACAAAACGCCCCAACAGCAACCATCACGCAGACGCCGGCACCAATACCCAGCTGCGGCATCACGAGGACGCCTGCGACCCCGGCCACAGACAACACGGACGATTGGGAAAGATCTAGCCCGCCGGACATGATCACGATGCCTTGCGCGGCTGCGAAAATCAGCAATGGCGTCAATTGCCGAAGAAGATTGAGCAGGTTGTTCGTTGAAAGAAACCGCGGCTCGATCATCACTGCGACGAGCGCCAGCAATAGTATAAGCAACGGCAACATCAAATCGGCATAGCCGACGTGTCCGAACAGATGCCGCACCTTCGGAGGACCGGCCTGGTTGATACTTTGCGAACTCATAGAACTTCCTCCCTGTCTTTTGCATGTGTCGCGCCAACCACGTCCGCCGAGATCGACGACATGTCGCCGGTGGTCGGGGCGCTGTACGTGCGCACGCACTGTCCGTCGAACATCGTGTGAATGCGGTCGCTGAGGGCGATCGCTTCTTCGAGATCGCTGGACACAAGAAGGATCCCCCATCCCTTGCCAGTGCATTTGCGCAGTAGATTGTGAACGTCCGCTTTTGCGGCGATATCGATTCCGGCCGTCGGCTCCTCGAGCACAAGCAGACGGAGGTCGGATCCGAGCAGCCGACCGATAAGGACTTTCTGCTGGTTGCCGCCGCTCAAGCTCGTAATCGGATCTTTCGCATTTCCGTATCGAACGCCGATTTCCGACAGTTCCTTGTCAGGATCTCCGCCCGTCGGAGCGAGCGTCGCCCGCTGATTGCGGCTGCGAGGACGCAGATAGAGGTTTTCGCTGATACTTCTCGTCGGGAGGATCCCGTTCGCGGCGCGGCCGTTTGGAAGATGCCCTATTCCGAGCCTGCGAGCCCGAACTGGCGTATTGATGGCGATCTTTTGCCCCTCGACTTCCATCGCGACGGATGCGGCATCCGATTCCTGGCCCGACACGATCGATGCAATCCGCTCGCTACCGCAGCCGATGACGCCATAGAGCCCGACGACTTCGCCAGGCGCGACGCGAATTGCTTCGGTGCTACCGTCCAGACGCGGCACCACGAGCGAGAGCAGATCGGCGGTGTCATTGTCGGGATTTTGCACGACCTGGCGCTGCCGATGCGGTGCGGGAATGCCTCCGCCGCCGAGACGCTCAACGATCTGATCGACGGTCTGGCGCCCGGCAATGCTCTCAACGAGAGCGCCGTTGCGAAGCACGGTGACGCGGTCGGCGAGCTCGGCGACTTCTGATACATGATGGGTAACGAAGACGATCGCAGTGCCGTTGGCCTTAAGCTCGCCCATGATCCCGTGCAGGTGTTTGCGCTCGGCCAGACTAAGCATGGCCGAGGGTTCATCGAGCACGAGAATTCTCGGGTTACGCGCCAGGGCCTTGCTGATTTCAACAAGCTGCTGCTGGCCAGGCGGGAGTTGGCCGACTGGCCGCTTGATCTCAATCCTGCCGAGGCCCACCGCTTCCAGAACGCTCTGGCATTGCGACCGCTCTCGCGAACGTCTGAGGACGCGAAGAGGGTTGCGTGTCGGCTCAGCGCCCAGGAAAAGGTTGTCTTGAATGCTCAGGTCCGGCGCCAGCGAAAGCTCCTGGAAAACCATCGCCAAACCGGCTGCTCGCGCTTCGTCAGGAGTAAAAAACGGAACTTCCTTGCCGCCATACCAGAAGCTGCCGGTATCTGGCCGAACAAAGCCCCCACAGATTCTGCCCAAAGTGGACTTGCCCGCCCCGTTTTCCCCGATGATGCAATGAATCTCACCGGGGAAAATATCGATGGAGACCCCCCGGAGCGCTCTTGTCGCTCCGAAGGACTTGCTGACGTCGACTAGTCGCAGGAGTGGTGTCATCAGGGCACCGTCACTGCTTGATGTTCAAGGACCAATCCTTCGGGGGAAGGTCGTAGACATCGTAGCCGTAGGAATCGACGTTCTTCTTTGTGATCACGGCATTGTTGGTGAAGATCGTTGGATAGGCCATGCCCTGCGTCTTGAACTCGTCACCTTTCGAGAGTTTCTCATGATCTCGAATGGCGAACTGCACGATCAGACGGCCCATCAGGATGCCCGGCTCCGACGTGAGCGCCAACAAGCGGTCGTTCTTGATCAACGGCAGTGCCTCGCGGACGATCGTGGCAGAAACCACCTGGGCTTGGATGCCGCTCTGCCGAGCAGCCTGAGCCGCACCCAGTCCCAGCGGTATCACCGGCGTGAAGATAAACTTCGTGTCCGGATTCTTCTGAAGCATATCCGATACCTGGGTGAGGCCCTGCTCCAGCTCAAGCCCGCCGGTAACAGCACCCTTGACCAAGGCTACGTTCGGACACGCTTTCAGGCCTTGCTCGAAGCCATCAAGCCGCAAGCGCGCCCATTCAGCGCCGGCGGGACCCGGTAGGGCAATGGCGCCGGCCTTGTCTGGTCCGGCAGCCGCGCAGATCTCCTTGGCCAGACCGAGACCGATTGCTTCGTCATCCTGCGTGACACCGAAATCGACGTTCTTGCTGTCGACCGGGATGCCCGCAGCAATGACGCCGATGCCCGCATCCTTAAGCCGCTTGAGCTGGGGATCATAGCCTTTGTAAGCAGCAGCGCCGAGCACGACATAGTCGACACCAAGGCTTTGCAAGGTTTCGATCTGCGAGAACTGTTGCGTCACGTTCCCATAGGCGCCGGCGATCGAAATCTGGGCGACCGTGACATTGTTTCGCTTTGCCTCGTCGGCAATCCCGTAGGCGATGCCTTTCCAGAAATCGTCATTGAGGTGAACCAGCGTTACGCCGAGTTTGAGCGGCTTGGTCGCGACGACCGGCTCAACGATTCCGGCCAGCCGGTCGGGCTCCTCGGCCAAGCTGGAATGCGACGCAAAAAGTGATCCAACGACGACAGCACAGGCGATGCGGGCAAAGCTGAGTTTGGATTTCGAAATTCCGGTAACCATAGTAGAACCCCTCTAAGGTGTTGTTATTTTATTGTGGTTGCGGGAACAGCGTATGAGCGGCGGACAACAGCGCGTCCGTTCGCTCAAGCGCCACTGAGTGAGAGCAATTTGCGAGCAGGACGACGTCCGCTTGCGGTATGTGGTCGGCAAGTTTGAGAGTGGTCGCTGGCGGGAACGGTTCGTCCACTCTTCCGTGCAGCATCGTCACTGGACACTTGATACGGGCCAGCACCGACGGGTCGATGATGGCGAGGTCCGCGTAACGCTGCCGGTCGCCGGCAAACATCCGCGAAAAGTAGTCCTTGTAGCTGGGATCCTCGTGGAGGACTTTTACCCGCGCGTCCAGATAGGCGTCGTCAATCAGCGATTTGTCATTGATCAGGAACCCAATCGCTTTCTGCAGATCCGCCCGGGTTTCCGGAAAGGTCCAGCAGGCGACCGTACCTTCGTTGACATTAAATTTCGCTCCCATCGCCCCGGTGGTCAGCACCTGGCCTACGCGGGCTTCGGAAGCAGCGACCTGCAGGGCGAGCGAGGCCGAAATGGAGTGAGCGATGATCCCAACTGTTTCGCCCGGGATCCTTGCCAGCATGGCCTTGCATTGCCGGACCCAAAGATCGAGGTCAAAGAAGGGTTCTGATTTCTTCCGGTCCGACTTTCCAAAGCCAATCAGATCCATTGCATGGACATGATATCGCTCAGACAAGGGCCCGAGGACGCGGCTCCAGTTTCCCAACGTGGATGCGCCGGGACCGGACCCATGGATCATCAGCAAGGGATAACCCTTGCCGCCCTCGATATAAGCGACCCGGTGGCCGTCAATCGAGAACTCTCGGTCTTCGAAATGGGGCATGTGAAGCTCCAGAAACGCCAGCTACGTTCTTGCCGAATGAATGCGTGAACCCGCACCGCACTTGTCCCGGTGCGGGTTGCTGTTATCGGCAAATCGATGGATGAGTGCAGTTAAGCTGCAGCGTCGTAGGCGATGTAGCCCATGCCGCAGATCCACTCGACGACCGGCTCATAACCGATCACATCGGCCTTGGACCCGCCCATGGCGCCCATCACGGCCATCCAGTTGAGGATCTCGTGACCACCGTGTCCGCCACCCTCTTCGACGCTTTCGAACGTGCAGTTCCGAAGATAATCGGTGTCGCCTCTTCCGAAGGCATCGATGATTTCGCGGTCCCAAGCCGCGTTGACCAGGGGGTGCTGATGGCGCAGCGGCCACTGCATTTTGTCGGCCATTTCGATCTCGTAGGCGGCCAGGTCGGAATAGAGCGTCGGATCTTCCTCCGCGACGTGCTTCCCCTCGCTTTGATAGCGCTTCATACGCTGGAGGAACTGGTCGTCTTCCGGCGCACCTTCGGTCCAGACGGGAGGCCAATGCGACAGCCCGCCGGTCGCCAGGAACGCAACCCGAAGGCCGGCCGGCAGTTCGCGTTCAATGATATCGCGCACCGCTGCACCCATGTCGTATGCACGCGCCATGCTCGGGAGCGGCGGCGAGAATACGTTCGTGTAGATCGGAATGACAGGAATGTCGTATTGCGGTCGGATCAGCTTCCACGGCACAAGAAGGTTGTTGCCGTATTCGATCTCGCCCATGCGAGCTGCGTCGAAGTTGCGCTTGATGAGCCCACGAAGCAATGTCTCCGCATGCTCGACATTGCTCTCGATCACGACTTTCTCGTCGAACTTGAGAGCTTCCATCATATAGTCGGCGGGACCGCTATGGGACGCCGAGATGCCGACGGCAAAGGCCGGCATCATCTTGCGAAAATGGTTTTCGAAATGGTCGTCCAGGAAGGCGATGATCAAGTCGGGGCGTGCCGCGTCGAGACGCCGAGCGCATTCCTGATGGGCTTCGTGGATGCTCTTTTTTACCGCTTCGGATGGCGCGTCCGCCCATCCAAGGACGCCGGGGGCATGGGACATGCTCAGGGCGCAGACAACTTCAGCCATTAACTTCCTCCTCATTGATGCGTTCGTTCAGCCGGTCAACGGCCCGACGACGCGGTTTGTCGGCGGCGAATAGGCGCCAACTTAATCTGCATGTCTTTCGGATACAGAATACGGGATTCAGGATACATACGTGACAAGCGATTGCAAGTGGTTTATGGTTGCAGATAACGATTTGGTCAGACGGGCGAGCTGACGCGCGAAAATGAGGAAGACGGCCGATGTGCATGTTCCCCTCCGGCTTGTGACCTGCAGACCCGAGGAACTGAGTTTTCGGGAGGCGTAGCCGCGCCTGCCGAAATGAACGTTAAAGGATGAATACGAATGGTTTCAGAGACCGGTCCGAAGCGCCAAATGCAGAGATCCAAGCTCTCTTCCCAGCTATACTCGATGGTCAAGAACGACATTCTGCAAGGACAGTTGCTTCCAGGTAGTCCCATCTCGGAAGAAGCACTGGCCGAAACCTACGGTGTCAGTCGCTCTCCGGCCCGCGAGGCGCTGGCGGAACTGGAGCGTGCCGGGCTTACCCAACGCTCGGGAATGCGGGATCGGAAGATAACGGTCCCAAGCCTTGAGATGATTCGAGAGAAGTTCGAACTGTGGTGGATCGTCGATGTGGGACGGACCTACCTCGCCTCGCTATCGGCGAGTGAAGACGACGTCGACGAGCTTGAGCGATATGCCGAACAGATGGCCACCGCCGTCGAACAGAACGATGTCAGGACCTATAAGAGCGTCTCCCATAAGTTCCACCTCAAGATCCGGCATTCTTGCCGTAATGAAGCGGTGAACGAAGTCGGGCGCGACTGCGATGTTTACCTGGACTGGTTCGAGAACCTGTACGACCGCTACCCGGAGTGTTCGATGGTCATCGTGCAGGAGCACCGGTCCATTCTGGATGCTTTCAAACGCCGTGACCTGGCAGGCTTGTCCGAAACGATAAGAAACCACATCGAGCGGCAGCGTGACCGGATTCTAGAGCACTTCCAGGCCGCACAAGAAAAACCGAAGACACGGTCAAAGCTGTCGGCTCGACAGCCTGCCTCCTAAACTTCAAACGGCTGCTGCCTTAGCCGTCCAAGACATCTTGCGAGACTCATTTGCCGCTACAAAGCTGACCGGCCGGTTTCGGCCGTTGATAGCGACCTTCCCGCCTTCCGCAACGGGACGAGCGGCCACTTCCTTGCCGATGCCTGAACCCGCCGCCGGTGATGGCGGCTACCTTGCCTTCAAATCGCATATTGATCTCTGTTTCTCTATCTATCGATAGAGAGGATTTTGGCAAAATGAGCGAAACAGCCGAAGCAATCATGGACGCCGCTGAGGAGCGTATCCGTCAAGCAGGCTATAGTGGCTTCAGTTTTCGGGAAGTCGCTGCGGATATCGGTGTTAAGAGTTCGAGCGTCCACTATCACTTCCCGACCAAGAAGAAGCTCGCAGCGGCAGTCGCCCGCCGTTACACCGACCGCTTTCTGGATGCGGTGGATCAGAAACAGGCTACGGGCAACGACATCGTCACAGCCTGGCGGCAGGTCTTCCGCGATGCCTTGCACCGCAACGGCAGGATCTGCCTCTGCGGCGCCATGGGAGCAGTGTCCCACGACCTGGCCGGGGAAGTGAGGGAAGAAGTAAAACGGTTCTTCGTGCTCGGAATCGAAACGCTCACGCGAGGGGGCTGGGCCGCGACACCGCCGTGCGGGTACTTGCTACCCTCGAGGGCGCGATGTTCACCGCCAACGTCCTCGACGATCGTTCCATGTTCGAGAGCGGAACAGCCGCTCTCGTACAGGCCAGTCTTCCTCGGGCGTCATTGGCAGTTGTTCGACATAAATTGGCATATTGTCAAAATACAGCCAGCGGCAATCCCGTATAATAGCCGAAATGGGCGCTGATGCGTGCCCGATCCTGGTTTGAGGAACCTGCCATGACCCACATCGACAGCCGTGGCCTACCACTCTCGACGACATCCAATCTCGCGGCCGAACACTACCGGGAGGGGGTCGACCTGCTCCTCTCGGCCTGGCCGGGTGCGGCAGAGGCTCTAGACGAGGCCATCGCAGTTGATCCGGATTTTGCTCTTGCACATGCGGCACGCGCGCGCCTGCATGCCGTCCGCACCGAACTCGCAAGCGCTAAGGCGAAGATCGCGAAAGCCGAAGAGATCGTCTCCCGGTACGGGACCGAGAGGGAGCGAAGCCATGTCCAGGTCCTCTCGCTTGCCATCAACGGGCAGGCGGCGAAGGCGCTGGAGCGAGCTCTCGACCACGCCGACCGCTGGCCGCGCGACATCCTTATCCTTTCATTGCCTCTTGGCGCCTTCGGACTCTTCGCCTTTTCCGGCATGTCCGACCACGACCAGGCGCGTGTGGATCTTTGCGAACGTCATGCGCGCCACTTTAACGGCGACGATTGGTGGTTCCTCACGTATCTGGGCTGGGCGCATGCCGAGAACGGAAACGTAACCCACGGCCGAAAACTCACCGAGCGCGGCTACGAGCTCAGGATCGACAATGCAAATGCGGCACATGCGCTTTCACATGCCATGTATGAAGGCGGCGCGGGCGAGGACGCCGAGAGGCTGGTCGCGAACTGGCTGCCCCGCTACGACCGCGCTGGCATCCTTCACGGCCACATTGCCTGGCACTCGGCGTTGGGCGCCCTGGAGCGGGGTGATCCCGAGCGAGCACTTGCGATCTACGAGAACTACATCCAGCCGTCGGTTACGGCCGGTATGCCGGTCAACGTGGTCAGCGACACGGCCTCTTTCCTGTGGCGGCTCCAGGCCTACGGTCACACGGTGCCGGCGGGGCTGTGGGCGGCGGCGGCAACCTATTCCGGGGAATATTTCCAGAAGGCCGGCTTCGCCTTCGCGGATGTCCACATGGCCATAATCGCGGCGGCAGTCGGCGACAGGGCTGCAGTCGAGCAGCGTGTGCAGGTGTTGACTGGCTTGATCGATGCCGGAGCCTTGGCCGCGGGGCCAGTCGTACCGGCGATCTGCCGCGCCGCCTTGTCCTTTGCGGAGGAGGATTACGCAGGCTGCGCCCGTATCCTGGAGCCGGTCGCAGTCGACGTCGCGCGCATCGGCGGCAGTGGCGCCCAGCGCGAGATGATCGAAGACATGCTCCTCCTCGCCCTCATGCGGAGCGGCGAAGCCGCGAAGGCCCGTGCGCTGCTCGACCGCCGCCTTCATCGTCGCCCATCACCGCGCGACACGCGCTGGCACGGCCTGCTCGCAGCGTAAAGATCCCTATGTCATATGCGAGCAGCAAGGTTGCCACCGGACCCCCGGGTCGAGCGAGTGCGGAATCTCGACGTCGCGAAGTTCGCGACCGGTCACCCACTCGTTCAGGTGCTTCACGGATCCAACAGCGTCGGAGACGCAAAGGCCTATCTGGAAAGCGCGCTGTTTAACGACGATGTCGTCGAGGTCTGAAGCCGCTTCTGGCTGCCGCCGCGGAAGTCCGCATCTACGCTGTGGCCTAGACTAAGCCCAGCCCGGTTGTACTGGAGGGCCCGGACACCGGCCCTCACTCTTCACGAGGAGCTGTCCCTTGTCACAATCCATTCTGATCGTTGGAGGCGGACTTGCAGGCCTGAGCGCGGCCCGGTTCCTCCATCAAGCCGGCCTCGGCTTTCAGCTTCTTGAGGCCCGTGAGCGCCTGGGCGGACGCATTCTCTCCGTCGACTGCAGCGGTGAACCATCAGGCGACGGCTTCGATCTTGGCCCGTCGTGGTTCTGGCCTGACATGCAGCCCGAGATGGTGGACTTCGTCCACCATCTCGGGCTGAACTATTTCGAGCAGAACAGCGACGGCGACGTGATCTTTCAGCGGATGTCCCGCGAAGCTCCTCAGCGCTATCGCGGAATGCGGCAGGAACCGCAGGGCATGCGGCTCGTCGGGGGCATGGGAGCGGTCATATCGACGCTTGCCGAAACCCTGCCCGCACAAAGCATTCAACTGAATGCCCGCGTCACGCATGTCTCGCTCGACGGCGAAGGCGTCGTTGTGCAGTACGTCGATGCGAGCGGGTCGTCCCATAAAGAGCGGGCGTCGCATGTCCTGTTCGCACTGCCGCCGCGTCTCATCGAGGCAAAGGTTTTGTTTTCGCCATCGCTCGATTACGCGACAGCCGAGCGATGGCGGCAGACCCCGACCTGGATGGCGCCGCATGCCAAGTTCTTCGCACTCTATGACCGCCCATTCTGGCGCGACGCCGGCCTCTCGGGAACGGCGCAAAGCTTGGTGGGGCCTTTGGCCGAGATTCACGACGCGACAACCGCCTCGGGCCGAGCCGCACTGTTTGGCTTCGTCGGCGTCCCGGCCGGTGAGCGCGCATCTGTCGGACGCGATGCAATCGTCACCGCTTCGATTCAGCAACTCGCCCACATGTTCGGGCCGGAGGCCACCAGTCCCCGCGCGACATTGTTCAAGGACTGGACGGACGACCCGTTGACTGCAACTGCGGACGACAGGCAGGCCGGTGGCCATCCCACCCCCGATCGACGGCCATGGGTCAACGGAAAATGGCGCGATTACATTTCGCTGGCCGGGAGCGAAACCAGCATCAGTGAACCTGGTTACCTGGCCGGTGCGGTCGAAGCCGCCACCCGGATCACAAACGAACTCGTCGGCAGACTGAGCAAGGTCGAGACACACACATTCACGGCTTTCACCGAAGCATCCCAGACCGTGGGGAATTGAAATCATGAAAACTACCTATCGAGCGATGCAGGTCACTACACGCGGTCGCCTGGAACTGGTGGAGCGGCCAACGGCGAAGCCAGGGGTGAATGAGGTGCTGATCGCCGTCGAAGCCTGCGGTATCTGCGGCGCCGATGCCAGCGATATCGACCGGGCTGATCCGGCGCTTGAGCCGCCTCGTGTTTCCGGTCACGAGGTCGTCGGCCGCATCGCAGCACTGAGTCCCAACACGCCGTCGATCTGGAAGGTGGGGCAGCGCGTCGGCGTTGGCCGTCTGGGCGGTCTTTGCAACGAATGCGGCGAGTGCCGGCGAGGACGTTTCAACCTTTGCCGCAACCAGCCCATTGTCAGGTCTTCCTGCGACGGCGGCTGTGCCGAGATGATGATCGCGCGTGCAACAGGCCTTGTCTCTATCCTGGACGAATTGTCGTCAGAAGAAGCGGCACCCATCCTCTGCGCGGGTATCGCCACGTTCAATGCCTTGAAAAAATCGGGCGCCGAAGCAGGCGACACCGTCGCCATTCTCGGAATCGGAGGCCTCGGCCACATGGCGCTCCAATATGCCCGCAGGATGGGATTTCGGGTGGTGGCGGTAGGTCGAGGCGAGGATATCGCCACCGATGCAATGAACCTGGGCGCGCATCGCTACATCGACATGGAGAGCGAAAACGCCGCAGATGTGCTGAACGGGTTGGGCGGCGCGAAAGCGATCCTGACCACCACCGGCAATTCGACAGCCGTTACCGCGCTGATGCCCGCGCTTCAGCCGGAGGGGCGTCTGATCGTGCTTGGCGTCGGCAAGGATCCACTGCCGGTCTCGACGGGCTACCTGGTGGGGGCTGAACGGGGCATTATCGGCTCGATCACCGGCTCCCTGTATGAGAACGAAAAGACGCTTGATTTCAGTGTGCTTGCGGGCGTCAGGCCTATGATCGACACCATGCCGCTGGAGAAAGCCCAGGAAGCTGTCCAGAAGATGAGATCCCGGGACGCGAAGTTCCGGATCGTGCTGACGATGGGAGACCAGACCAATGCGCATCAATGAAGACCTGACGAAACCGGTTATCGTCCATTCGGCCAAGCTCGACTGGGTCGCCAGTCCGTCCGCCGGCGTCGATCGCCACATGCTCTATCGCGTCGGCGGCGAAGTTGCGCGCGCCACCACGATCGTGCGCTATGCGCCGGGAAGCGCCTTCCCCCGCCACGTCCATAGCGGCGGCGAGGAAATCCTCGTGCTCGAGGGCACGTTCCAGGACGAACACGGTGACTATCCCGCAGGCTGCTACTTCCGCAACCCGCCCGGTACCTCCCATGTGCCGGCGTCGAAGGATGGCTGCACGATCTTCGTGCGTCTCTGGCAGTATCGGGATGGCGACCGCACGCAGATCGTTCGCCAGCCTGGCGAAGGTGAGGCAGCACCCTTGCGCGATGGAGCCGAGGCAGCGCGGGTCCTGTTCGACGACGGGAAAGAATGCGTATCGATCGAGCGCTGGCGGCCCGAGGCCACCGTGACGGTCGAAAATCGCCGCGGTCTCGAACTCCTCATGCTTTCCGGTAGCCTGACAGTTGGCACCGAGCAACTGGAAGCGCACAGCTGGGGACGTTTGCCCGCTGGCCTGCCGCTTGAGGCGATGACCGGCCCCGAGGGCGCCGAGATCTGGATCAAGGACGCCGCCCTTCAGCACGCCGACGTGCTGCAGATGCCGGCCTGACCAAGCTCTGATTTTGGCCTCTACCGCTGCGGCGCGGGATCATCCCGCCGCGACGGCTGCCTTGAGCCGCGCATACGCCAATCGCAGTCACCGCGACCCCGCCGCACCGCGCACGCAGGTCCCACCCAGCGCAAGAAGGGCGAGCACGAGGGGAATGAAGGAAAGCGCGAGGATGGTATTCCATCCGTACGCTGTCAGCAGTCCCCCGGAGAGGAACGAGCCGAGGGTCATCGTTCCGAATACTGCGAAGTCATTGAGCGACTGAACCCGCGCCTTCTCTTCGGGACGGTGGCATTCGAGCACCAGGGCCGAGGCCCCGAGGAAACCGAAGTTCCAGCCGACACCGAGCACGATCAGGGTGATCCAGAAATGCGCCACATCGACTCCCGTCAATCCGACGGCTGCGGAGATGCCCGTCAGCACCAGGCCCGTCATGACCACGCGGGGTGCGCCGAAGCGCGTGATCAGCCGCCCGGTAAAGAAACTTGGGGCATACATCGCAACCACGTGCCATTGAATGGCGAGGTTTGACGACTCCTGCGACAGCCCGCAGAGCTGCATTGCCAAGGGTGCCGCGGTCATCAGGAAGTTCATGAGCAGGTAGGAGACGACCCCGCAGATGACTGCCGTGATGAACCGGGGCTGGCGGGCGATAACACCAAGGGGACGACCGCCTGCGGCCTCCACCTTGGTCGGGGCCGGAAGGCGAACGCCGATCAGAAGCAGTGCGGAGAGTGCCGCCACTGCCGCCTGCGCGAGGTAGCTCGCCGCGAACATATGCGGCATCCAGAGATACATGGTGTTGTTGACAAGCTGCGGACCGATCACGCCGGCCAGGACGCCGCCGGCCATGACGAGAGACAGGGCGCGCGGACGCCGGTCAGCCGGAACGCAGTCTGCAGCCGCGAAACGAAACGAAAGCACTACGGCGGCATAGGCGCCCCCGAAGAGCGTCGCGGCGCAGTATAGCCAGAACGAGCCGATCACCACCGCAACCGCCGCCAGCAACCCGACGAGCACGCCGCAGCCCGTCCCAACCAGAAATGCGGTACGTCGGCCGTAGCGTTGCGCGATGGCACCGGCGGGCAGCGTCGAGACCGCCATCCCCACCACGAACATCGATATCGGCATCGTGGCGAGCGCGGGGGTAGGAGCAAGCGTGTTTCCGACGATCGCCCCGGTGGAATAGATGCCGGCCGAATTCGCGCCCCCCAACGCCTGTGCAATGGTCAGCCTCGCAAGGTTGCCGCGTGCGGCGTCATAATGAGATGAGGCAGCGGGTTCGAGCACTTTGCTTGCGGTAATTTCTGACATCCGGCTTCACAAGGCATGAGGGGACTGATCCGGCGCGAGGTCTGGTCGCGTCGGTCGGAAAAGGCGCTTAGCATTCGATTTGACCAAAGATTAGCGAATTTCGATTTGGCTGTATTTCAATGGACTGACAATCTATGTAGAATACCTGCCAAAGCGAGAGATAAACATGATCTGGCATCCGATCGCCGCGCCGCCGGGGGTTCGTCCTCCTCAACCGATCACGGTGCGAGCGCAATCCATTCCCGCGCGTCATTATTTTCCGGACCACTCCCATACTTGGCACCAGCTGGTCTATGCGATCTCCGGAGTGCTGACGGTTTACACGGAAGCCCAATCCTTCGTGATCACGCCGGATCAGGCAGTGTGGTTGCCGACCGGCGTCGTGCACCGCGTCGGCTCGCTTCTCGGCGCGGTATTTCGAAGCCTCTGGATCGCGGATGCCGCCGGCGCAAACCTACCGAGAGTCCCGACGATCTTCATGATGTCACCCTTGCTGCAGGCCTTGATCATCGAGGCCACGGAACTCGAGGGCGAGCCGGAAGGAGATGGCTATTCAGGTCGCGTGACCGCCCTCATCCTCGATCAGCTCGTGCGGGTCCAGCCGCTGCCATCGGCTTTGCCATGGCCGCGCAACAAGCCGTTGACCACGCTGTGCGAGGCGCTCTATCTGGACCCTACGGATGACCGAAGCCCGCAGGAATGGGGGCTGGCGCTGAATATTTCGCCCCGAACATTGGCGCGCCGCTTCAACACGGAGCTGGGCATGAGCCTGCGCTCATGGAGACGGCGCCTTCGGCTCTTCCGTGCAATAGAGCTTCTGGGCGGTGGTCTGGGCGTGACACAAGTCGCCATGGAGCTTGGTTACGGCTCGACATCGGCTTTCGTGTATGCGTTCCGCATCGAAATGGGCAGTAGTCCCCAAGCTTACGTGCGCCGCCATGTCATGGAAGGCGCAAGCGCGCCAACGGGCTCAGCCTTTCAAAAGGTGCAGAGCTGAACGATGGATCCCCCGTCGGGGCCGGGCACGTTGGGCCTCGAACAGCCATCATGCCGGCGGGTCGAAGGCCCCGATCTCCGGCAGGTTGTCGTCGAAACGCTCCACCTGCACGGTCGTCAGTTGCACAGTGCAGCCCTGCGCCAGGGCCGAGGTACCTTAGCGCATCTCTAACTGGCTGTACCGCAACGTTTGCCAATCTATATTGATTATCTACCAGTTTGCAGGTGCTCAATACACGGCAACCGGCCACGTGCCCTCCGGGTTGGCACTACGCCCTCGGTAGGGCCGCCACGGGGCACCTGTGGCGCGGCCGGAAGGCTCATCTATTCTTAGATGGAACCGATCTGCCATCTGACGTGCTTGCGGCGCACCCTCGCGAGTACGTGTAAATCCGCTACGGCTTCGGCTTACGATCTCGACAGAAGGATGCCTCTCCAGCCATTGCCCCACCCACCGCTCTCCGGACACCAGCGCCTGCCTTATATTCATCATACTTATTGTTCTTATATTGCACTGCAACAAAATCAGCCTGTCTGTCCGAACTTCTGTGACGGCCGGCTCGCTTAGGGCGCACCATCGAGGGATCAACCCATGACAACTTCAATGAGAGATATAAGGGCGCCCGTCGCAGACCGAGGCTACGGCGATACAGGAGCCGCGGTTCGGCGATCTCGCGAAGCGGTGGGATATAGCGTTGAGGAGCTTGCAATAACCTGTGGCCTGACTGGCGCCGAAATCACAAGGATTGAAATAGGTGCTGATGCCGACCCGGGCAGACTCCGGCGCATCGCTGCTGCACTTCGAGTGCCAACCTCCACGTTCCTACTGAACTAGCGGAACGGGCGTCGCGCTGTTTGCGGAGCCCCCAAAATCTCCTGAGTTGATGCCGCCGCGGCTTTGTTGAACGCTGCTATCCTTGTCGTCAACCGGGAAGATTGTCCCGAATGTTGAACTTTGATTCCGAATCAATGAACTTATCCGCGAGGTACGTGAATCCTCGTGCACCAAGTGCGCGGAAAACCTGATCAGAATGAGACGGCGCACTGCCACATGTACAAAGGCGGTTTGCACCATCATGGATGTCGCCATTGAATTGACGGCACGGAAAGGAGGCTACATGCGTGCGCCATCAGGTGCTGTTGCGGGACTTTGCTCTGCCTCCGCGACCATGTTCGCAGTGGGAATGGCGTTCCTTGGCTATTGGGGATTGTATGAGCCCGACGACTGGCGCAGCGCCGATCTTGTCATTGTGATTTTGGCGCTCGTCGGATTTGCAGCGCTTGGCTCGGTGCCCTGGATTGTGACTACCCCCGTTGCAAATGACGGCGAGGAGAAGGTCCTAGCCGCCAGGCGAGCGTTGGCGTTGGGAGTCATCTTGATCTGGCTGTCCGTTCTCGTCTCGGTATTCACCTAATCTCGCCCCATCGGCTGCCTCTGGCGTCCTCGTGCAAGGCTCCTCCCTCACACTTGCGACCCCAACGCACGGATCAGTTGACGCTGGATGTCGTGATGTTTCTCCCATTCGCAATGTGCTCCAGGCTCTCCCATATGGGCCCCGCGACGCTTCAAGACAGGACTCCCTTAAGGTTGTTCATTCAAGAAACGCGGTTGCAGGCGCGGGCAGCAGCGAATAAGGTTCGCCGGCGGCGCCGACGCCGCTCAGCTCACGAGGATGTTCATGGCGACCGGTACCGTAAAATTTTTCAACCAGGACAAGGGCTTTGGCTTCATTACACCCGACAATGGCGGAGCGGACGTGTTCGTCCATGTTTCGGCTGTGCAGGGTGGGGATCCGCTTCGCGACGGTCAGAAGGTCAGCTATGACCTTGGGCAGGACCGCAAGACGGGGAAGTCGAAAGCGGAAAACGTCAGATCCGTCTGATCGGCTACCTCATAGAGTCACCGGTCCTCGCAGCTAAATCTCGAGACCGACGATGCGTATGTAAAGCGATCTTGATCTCGTCCTGATGCAGTAGAGAGTAGCGCCTCTTCTAGCCGCTGAATCTCGAGAGATCATTGAATTCGTTATCTTTGAGGACAGGTTTTTCCGATCGACCAACTGCGCAATGTAGCGAGCGCCTGATCCTCCGGCGCATGTGCCAATCGCAAGCAGGCTGCGAGGGGAACGGACAAGCGTACCGGCGGTATTGACGCGCTTCGCCAGCAAGGGGTGCCGTGCGACCCATTTTACAGTCCTGGCCCCGATGAAGTTTGTGGATCAGAGGTGAGCCGGACAATACTCGTGTTTGTCCGGGTTGATGAGGGGCTCGGCCGTGGCAAGCGGCGAACCCATACGGGACGCCTCCTGCACCAACATCTCGCGCATCCACAGGCTTGCCGGATCACTATCGTGAAGGGCAGGCCATTGGACAGCCTCGGTGAATGGGGGAAGTGGCAGCGGAAGTTCAACGATCTGCACGGGAATTGTCTTTGCGAAATGCTGCGCCAGCCGTAAGGGCATGGTTCCTATACGCTCGGTCCCCACCAGCATGGGCGGAATCATGCTGAAGCCCTGTAGGACGACGTCGGTACGTCTCTTGAGACCATGCTCGAGCAAATACCATTCCTCGATGCCTGGCCTCCGGCTATTCCCGAACTTGACCACAACGTGCCCCATCGACATGTATCTGTTGAATGTAAGTGGCTCTGACAGTTGCTCGTTCGTGCGACAACCTACACACACGTGTACATCTTCGAACAATTTCGCGCGAGGATGAGCGTTCGACATCAAGATTTCCGGGAGAATTACCAGATCGACATCGCCGCGCCGAAGAAGGTCCTCATTATCGTCGGTGGGAGGCCGAAATTCGAAGCTGACTCCGGGAGCTTCCCGCGCCGCACGCTCCACGATCTTTTCAAAAAACACGAGTGTGACGTAATCGGAAAGCACGATCTTGAAACGACGATCCGACTGGGCCGGGTTAAACGGCTCCCAGGAAATAATCGAGAGCTGAACGTGCAGCAGAGCCTCGCGCACCGCGGAGGCGAGCCCTTCCGCACGCGGTGTGGGGATAAATTCGCGACCAGCCATCGTAAATAGCTCATCACGGAAATAGGTGCGTAACCGGGCGACGGCGGCGCTCATCGCCGGCTGGCTCAGGTTGATGCTGCGTGCCGCCGCCGTGAGGTTCCGCTCGGCCATCAGAGCGTCGAGCGCAACCAGGAGATTTAGATCAAGACCCTTGAACCGCATGTTTCTTTATCCATACCGTGGATGTATGCCATCCGACCTATCAGCACCGTTTATTAGTAATACAAATTGACATTTTCACAGTGCAGAGACGGGGTATGGAAACTTTCATTCGCGAATTGCATATTGAACGCGAATTTGAATACGGCGTGTCGGATTGCGGACGCGCCGTGCTCGGGCAATGCTAGCGATCTAGCCTCGCGTCGCGCCGGCTTTCAGCGAGTGAACGGTCGGACTTTCGTCATCGCGTGCCGATAGCTTGACCTGTTCGGTCAAGAGCTTCTGGCGGTCGACGACACTGATTAAGGGCGGTCAAACAACGAGGAGCGACTTCCTCTTGGCTCGCTTGCGAAGTTCATCCGTGAAGCGGACGACAAATTGGCCGCTCAGGAAGCGGCTGAGCGCGACGGATGCTGACGAGGAGAAGTCAGCGGCGCCAACGGCGATCATCCGCCGACGCAGAGGCATATCTACGGCATGGCTGTCTTCCGATTTACGCAAACCGGTCATCCTATTTGCCGCGTGAGGGCGTTCGTCATCCGCTTTGTCAGGAGGACCTGCGAGAATGTGATCCACAGACGCGTCTCCTTGTTTCGGACGGATTTTCTCCATAGTGCGCCCTATAAACTGCGGAGAACCTCCCGAACTGAAAGAATCCCCATTTCAGGCAGATTTCTTTCAAAAGCATACGGTTCTCTGGATCGAGCAGGTCCTCCCGTGCAGCGCGTAACCGAAGCATCTGTAGATAGGCAGCAGGCGTAGTATCCTTGAAAGCACGAAAACCCGCTTCGAGTGCTCTGGTGGAAACACCCACTGCATCTGCCACCATTGGCATTGTAATCGGACGGTTGATATTGGCACACATGAACTCGATCCCGCGGCGGACATGTCCGGGAGCAATCATGCAAGGCTTCTTATTCATTAGATGCGACAACCGATGAGGCACCATCCTTATTACCACGTCGGCTAGTGCCTGCGTAATATGTGCCATCGCTACGGGAGACTGAGTGAGGGGGCCATTATCGCGTATTCCGTCGATGACCGCTTCCGTAATATTGCCGATTGTCCTACCAACTGGCGTTGACAGATCCAATTCGGGCAACAGGTCGAGCGAGCCATTAAACGGCACATCGAAAGTTTCGCCAATTGTCCGTTGGATCAAGGACCAATCAAGCACCAACTCGTCTATGAGATTGGATTGCCCGTGCATTGAGATGCCGCCAGGCTCGAAATTCCTGTAAAGAAGCAATTTCCCTTGTCCGGCCTCGGCGATGCGCGAACCGTACGTGACCCCCATGCCACCTCTGCGCGGCACTACGATCGATAGGTGCTCTGTTGCATCGGAAGCCCCCTGAGCGCGGAACTGAAACCCTGTCTGATGATACCCAGTAATCAATACTGCGCTTTCACAGGCCGAAAGATCGATCGCCCAATGGAAGTCTTGAGCACGGCCGACGAGCTCGGCGTCGAATGTGCCGAAAACCCCTCCGAGGGTTTCGATCATGCTATCGAACGTTGAGCCGCGATATCGAAAAACGGCGTCACCGGCGCTATTTTCCATCATGTATTCTCCAGGTTCAGTATTGCTGCTTTTATCGTTCCTGCTGGTTCAATGGCCGAGGACCTGACCGAGAGATGTGCGCGTGCAGTCCGATTGCGGCGCGCTGTCTGCATCTCGCCCGTTCTGTTCCCAATAGCAAGCTGAGCAGGTAAATTTATACGACAGCGCTAATATAGAAAAGAAGAAGGTGCCATGCCGAGCTAGCCGGGTTGCTACGAAATTTCGCAACGTAGAGCGGGACCAAGAACCGATCGAAACTCCATCAGGAGTCGTACACCACACGGACGCCCCTTCCGCCGGCGATTTCAGCCACCCGCTTCGATGATCTAATTGCCTATCCGGTAAACAAGACCGTGTCCCATTCGACCTCAAGCTTGCCTGTGTCTCCTCTCATCGATGACGGAAATTCCCACGGTGCCCCCACACGGCCTCCCCCTAACAGCACGGCAAAGCCGGAAATGAGGGGGCCGATATACCACAGCCAGACTGTCTTCAGCGCGTCGCGCTGCCGCTAGCCCTGCAGAACCAGGATGGAAACACAGAATTCAACTCGCAACAACAGAGTTGGTTGATGCACTTACCAAGCGGTCGCGTCTGAGCACGACAGTTATACTAGATTTTTGATTATGATATAATAGCGTTGATACGGACCCCCACTTTACTATACTAAATCTGGAAATCCAGTATAACGCCGAGATCCATGCTGAAAACCGTCGACATGATGTACCAGACGATGCTCGCCGAGGTCGGTCAGCGTGCGATGGATGACGCCTGGACGCTGGGCTTCCTGCCGACTGGTCGCTTTGTGAAGGTCAGGGTCAAGGATCGCGATTACTGGTATTTCGATCAGCCAGACGCGAAGGCGGTCAAAAGCGGAAATATGTCGGCCCCGTCGAAGATCCTGAGATCA
The DNA here is from genome assembly GCF_042436655.1 of Sinorhizobium sp. P24N7. Classification (NCBI taxonomy): domain Bacteria; kingdom Pseudomonadati; phylum Pseudomonadota; class Alphaproteobacteria; order Hyphomicrobiales; family Rhizobiaceae; genus Sinorhizobium; species Sinorhizobium sp. P24N7. The sequence goes on from NZ_JBHMIW010000002.1 coordinate 180,977, forward strand.
CGAAACGCGTCGAGGACTTCTCCACCATCAAAACCGACTACAGGACACGCCGACGTCTGGTCTCCAGCCTCACGACGGACGGCGGCCTGCTGGCGGCCGACCGAAGCTCAGGCGTGATCGTCGAAGCTCTGGCGGCTGCAGGCCTCTTCCGGCTTCGCGCTGTGCTTGTAGGCACGCTCGCCTTCGGAGCCTATTCCGGCCTTCTGGGTGTCCGCCTTCCCTCCACTGCCATCGTGACCGCAGATGCCGATTTCGCAAAGGGCTATGCGTTTTCGGCCAGCGTCATGGATAGCCTGCCACCGATCCTCAATCTGCTGCAATCCATTGACCCGACTTTCCGTGCCGTGCCGACCCTGACCGGGGCGGAGACAACCGCGTTCACCAACGGCGAAGGCTATCGCGTCGAGTTTTTGACTACGAATCGAGGCAAGCGCGAGTACCTGGACAAGCCTGCCGAAATGCCTGCCCTTGGTGGAGCGGGTGCACAGCCGCTTAGGTTTATGGATTTCCTGATCCGCGAACCCGTCAGAACGGTGCTCCTGTACGGAGCCGGTGTCTCGGTATTGGTGCCCGACCCGGCGCGTTATGCCGTTCACAAGCTCATCGTCGCGTCCCGGCGTCATGCCGACAGTGCACTCAAGCGCGACAAGGACGTGATGCAGGCCGGGATCCTTGTCCCTGCTGCAGACCAGACGATCTCCCGACCTCGCAATGGTCTATATAGAAGCATGGGAACGTAGGCCCCAATGGCAGGAAGGCATCAAGACCGGAGCGGCGATGTTATCCAATGAGCGCAAAGACCTTCTCAGGGAATGTCTCGAGGCCGGAAGCAAGGAAATAGGGGAGAAAGCAGCCTTGCCGTTCTGAGGGCGCTTCAGCCCCGTAAGCAGGGTTGCAAGGTTGGTCCACGCGGACCCATCGTCGCCGAAGCGATTAAGCGCATCTACAATATTCTCGTTGGCGCTCTGCACGTCGTATTTCCTGGCATCAGTAGTCCTGTACGCCACCGACTGTTCTAAGATCAGCTTCAGTGGAGTTTGGACTTTCGCGAAGACGATTATGACGGTGCTCGCACTGATCATCGCCACAGGCGCGGTGCAGATTGTGGAAGGTCTCGCGGATACGATTGGTAAGTAAAACCACATCAGCCGCTATCTGCGGCAACTATTTAGTTTATTGGGTAGGCGGATCATCCCAATTGAAAGCGGAGAAGCATGGAAAAGCGGCCGAGGATGAAGACTGATCCCGAGGCTGTTGCTGCAAGCCCAGCCAAGGCGTCGCCTACCACAAGAAAATTCCTCCGTTGTTCACGGCCGACTGATAAGGCGCGCGGCGCCACGACAATCAAGCCGACTTCGGTCAGTTCCGTCAGCGTGATGGTGCGCGGAGTGAGGCCAGATCAGCGTCGCTCCGGAAGTAGCGCGACGCCGCCTCCGTCCGGTTGCGCACGTCCATCTTCTTGCAGATGTTGCGGACATGGACTTTGACGGTGTTTTCGGAAAGCCCGAGACGATCGGCGATGATCTTGTTCTGCGTGCCCATGCAGATGAGCTCGAGAACCTGGATCTCGCGCGTCGTCAGGAGGCCTTGGCCAAAGTCGGTCCTGCGTTCCAGATCGACGGCTTCCGAAGACGCCTGTTTTTGCTCGACAAGGCCACCGCCTGAGAGCGCTCTCGGCGCCAGGCGGCGAAGCAACGCGGCGGGAAAATGCTCGCCGCCCTTCATCAAGAGATCGATGGCGGTAAGGCATACGTCGAGATTGAGATTCAGGGGCAGTACGCCGTGAACCAACCCTTCGTCGACAAATCCCGCGATCGACGAGTCGAGCTCGTCCGCATCCTGCACCATCAGGGCGACACCGGCCTTCGGATGGAACTCGTGGACCATCCTCATGATCGATGGAAATGCTGCCACCGGCAGACCGTAGAGCATGATCAGGCTTACGTTGATAAGTTTGCCATCCAGGAGACGCTCGGCGCTGGAAAGGCTTACGACGTCCCGATCTTGAAAACGCGCGCTGATCGCCTGCGTCAGACATTCGGCGAACAGGTCGGTCTTAGCGAGCACTACAATCTTGCTTTTCTTCGGCAATACCTTGTCGTTATCTGCAAAATTGCTCAGGGGCGCACTCGTGCGATACATTTATGCCTCCTTCGTATTCGCTATATCTTTCGGATTCTGAGTTTCTACCTGAGTGCGTTAAACTTCGCCTGAGACCATTGCAAAATATTGCGATAGTATTCTAGTAAGCGTTCAAAAATTGATGGATATTAAATTAAGTACATTCAGATAACGCCGTCGCTAAATACTTGGCTCTAATTATGTTTACCGATACAACCATCAAGCGCCAATGTCATTATCGCTTAGTCCCGATAGTTATCTCGCCGTTCATTTCTACTCAAAATGGACTAGCTCAGATCGCCGCCGCCCGGGGGTAAAGTGCCTGAGGAGCGATGCTTCTTTGGTAGGCAAGTCAAACAGGTCCGAGCGCTGGGCTGAGACCTGCGGCAACGGGTAAATTCGACCCTATTTTAGGCGATCGGTAGACCGGCCGATGATTGCCGCTTTTCGGGAAGTCGACTGTTTATCTCTGGCCTTGAAAGGAGACAGACGGCATCCGCGCCAAACTACAGGGTCGTGAGTCAGGATCGCGCGCAACTGACCATGCCCTGGTCCAGCGACCCCGAAGATCTCGCCACCGCCGGCATCGATTATCGAATTTCGGTGATTGCCGGCGAAGACATGCTCGCGGAGCGGATCGCGCTCCACCGCGATCACAAGACGCAGCAGGTGGCGATCACGTGGACGGCTTTGAGGATTCGCGAGGGAAATGAGAAGTTCGATGCGGTCGTAGAAGTTGCGGCGGTCGGCCTGGAGCACGCAGCGCCCGTCATGGCGAGCCGTTCACCCTCAAGTTTGGCGAGACGATCAAGCAACTAACCAGCGCGTCTGGCCAGGAGGTCCGAACGCTCGTCGAAGGCGCGATCAGCTCAGGGCACGCCCGTTCGCTACACTGGTGGCTATTACAAGGCTCTGCTGCCATTGGAGGTCGCCGCCTCAACACACTGAGGCATAGTCGGTCGCCTCGCGCAAGCCACCTCGTCTACCGGACTCCTCCACCCATTTGTGGCATGGATTGGTCTTATCCAAACAATCAATTTTACCAATTTGCGAGAATGCCGCATAGCACGTCCACGCGGTGCTGGCGGAAGGATCACCGTTTGGATGCGCAGTGAAAAGGAAATTTGCAAGACGTGGCTATATGCAATTCGCGCTTTCTGCGTGGATATCGATCCGGATGCCGACCCGAATTTGTCGGGCGCGCTGCAGATTCATAACTACTGGACCCGCCCCCGTGACGAAGACGACCGCGGTAATGAGAGTCACTCCGACCTGAGGTTGGCGCATTTTAACGATTCGCCGGAGCAACCAAATGCACGTTCTCGATGTTAATCAGATGATCCAGTCCTTCGTGAAAGCGCTTGAGCTGGTTGTGATCTTCGCCACCTTTTGCGCCGCGCTGGAGCTAACCTTTCCGGCTTATCGATACAGTTTTGCCTCATACGTGCGCGGCGTCCGGAATTGGATTATTCGCCTCGGATGGGGTGCGTTGATCTGGCACCTCTTCGCTGTGGGTTTGGGCTGGTTAGGGATAAAGCCGCTCGTAACGATCAATTTCGGTATGTTGCTTCACTCTGACAACGCAATCATTAATAATGGATTGGCCGTCCTTTCAGGGGTTTTAGTGGCGATTGCCGGCGACTTCTTTTACTACTGGATGCACCGCGCTCAGCATGCTGTTCCATTCCTCTGGCGCCTGCACGCTACTCACCACTCGATCCGCGAATTGACGGCATGGAATTGCAATCATCACGTTTCCGAGCCCCTCATTTACGCAGCGTTGGTAGCACTGCCACTCGCGCTGATCCACTTCGAATCTGGCGTAGTGCCCGTTGTTGCCATGACACTGATTACCTTTCAGGGCCATCTTTCACACTCTAGCACCCGCATCAATCTTGGGCCGCTTCGATATATCATTGGCGACAATAAGTTCCACCGCATTCACCACTCGATGGAACCGCATCACCGGCACCGAAACTATGGGTTCTTTACAACCATCTGGGACACGGTTTTTCTAACGGCATATTGGCCAAAAAAGAATGAGTGGCCGGACGTCGGCCTCCGAAACCAGCCCGAGCCGCTTACCGTGCGCGATTACATTATGTTCCCATTCGATCGACGTCGTTGGCATAGTAAAGTCGGAACTGGTGTAGAGGCTGGGGATTGAACGAGCGGAGATTTACACTTCGAATCTGATTGGGTCGCAAAACCATCAAAACAAGCACTCCATAAGGAGCAGTTTCCACAAACGCCGGACAAGCCTGCGCGTTGGAATAGCATCAGGTCGTGCCAGTTGCCCGCCCATAGCGCGGAAAAGGTCAGGGCCGCCCTTGTCGACGCGGCCGACGTTATCAGGACCTTAAAGATCCTGTTGGGCGTGCCACATTTCGCGCGGCTGGTCGCCGCAGTTTCAGAGACCATAGGACTGACACAGCCATATAGGCCGTTCTCCTGACCGAACGCAGCCCCGTGGTGGAGCTGAAACAAATTGGCGCCGAGAAAACCAGTTCGAGCAAGAACAGAGGAAGCAGGAATGCAATTGCCGCGAAGACGGGCCAGTTCGACAGATCTCGGAGGAATGCGAAAGCGAGAACTGTATCGATCACCATGCCGCCGATGATCGATACACCATAAGCCGGGGCAAGAGATTCGGAGCTGCTGAACGCAAACATTGAGCACAAGGACGCCGGTGAGGAGTGCAACGGCAGATAGCTCTGTCCCGTTTGTGTTTCCGAGGTGTAACAGATCTCGAATTTTGGCACGAATCCAAGGTGGATCGCTTGCCGGACGAGTGAAAACGCTCCGGCGATGACTGACTGACTGGCGATGATTGTTGCGGCAGTAGCAAGCATCACCATCGGCAACAGGGCCCATTTCGGGAACGTCAAGAAAAACGGATCCGAAATGGCACCGGGATGCGACAGCAGCATCGCTTTCAGCCGTCCATGCGAATGACCACGGAGATTGATCGATTTTTTTTCCCTATCTGGTTCCAGGTGCGGAATGGATAGTGGCGGAGGATGAGATGTTTGCTGCCGTTCAGCTGCGAGAGCAGATGCTCGCCGAGCCGGCACGCCGAGCCGCAAAATCACCGAGGTGCAGATCTCGTCCTCAGGCGAAACGACGCGGGTCCGATACGCCATCAGTGCGGCATCAATATCATCGGAGTCATTGATGAAATCGCCTTTCAAACCACCCTTCTCGCGCTCAATGCAGGCGTAGAGGCACCACGTGCCGGCGAGACGGGAAGCGCTTTGCGGTTGTCGCTCAGGAGGTTCGTGAATTGGCCCAACGCTCGGCCGGTGCTGCAAAAGAGATCAAGGGCATGATCTTGCAATTATCTGCGGAAGAACAGAATGGTGTGAAGCTGGTCCTCAACGGTCGAAAAACAGTAGTTTAATCTGGTCGCGCGACGATTGCAGAGGGCAAAGACCGCCAAGCTGCCGGTTCTAAAGGTTCTAAGGTGACAACATTCATGAATGATGCTGTCGTTATTCGTTCTGGTATTGCACGGGCAGTTGTCAACCGAAAAGGAGCGGAGCTAATTGGGTGGCAGGTCGGTGCAAACGACCTCCTTTGGCCGCGAGACTCCCTAGGTTGGAACCAAACCTGTCCCCTGATGTTCCCATCATGCGGATGGAGTGAGTCTTCACGTGTCGAAATAAAAGGGCAATATTATCCGATGCCTGTTCACGGCTTCATCAGCATGCAGGAATTTGCCTTGGTTTCCAACTCAGAATCTGAGGTGACATTAGAAGCATCTGACGATGAATTCACAAAAACAATGTTTCCATTTTATTTCCGTTTGAGAATTAAGTATACAATTGTAGATATGCAATTGCACATTGGGATTTCCGTAAAAAACACGTCCGATCGCGCATTCTTGCCTTATTCCATCGGAATACATCCCGGATTTAGATGGCCGTTACTGTCTCCGCACAAAGATACCTGGCGGCTGCAATTCGAGAAATCGGAATCCCCTCTCGTCCCGTGCATATCTTCCCAAGGGCTAATTCAAGGCAATCAACGGAAAATCTCATTCCACGGACGTTGCCTTCATCTAAATGAAAGCCTTTTCCAAAATGAAGCGCTTTGTTTTTTGAATGCGAATAGTAAAAGGCTGTCGCTTGTTGGAGAGAAGGTCACAATTGGAATTGATGCGCCAGATGCACGTCACTGGGTTGTGTGGTCTCTTCCACAGCAGGACTTTCTGGCGTTAGAACCATGTACGGGCCACGGCGATATAGAGGGCACGCGCATTCCATTTGACGAACGGGAATACAATGTCAATCTCGCCCCAGGAGAAGAGCAACATTTCCAAGTACGATTTGAATTTTCACGGCATGAAGACTAGTCCTCAAAAGACTTGGACGGCCTCCGCTCCCGGCATTTCATGCGTCCGTCCTTTAATAAGGCCGGACTCTAATCCAATCTGGAGGAAATTACCCGTGGCAGGTCAGTCCAGACCGAGCCTCTTGCGCAGTTCGGCATTTTCCGCTCGCAACTTTTCCGCCAGGAGTTTGCGGAGCCTCTGGTTTTCCTCTTCGAGCTGGCCAAGATCTGCCAACTCATCGCCGGCCGGTCGGGGCTTGGTGCTCTTAGTGTCCTTTCGCTCTACAGGTTTCGCGGCACCTTTCCAATGGTAGTAGGTTTGCTCCGATATGCCGGCGCTCTTGATAGCGTCCTTGAGGGTGCTGCCTTCGGTGACTTGCGTCTCGATCAGCTTGAGCTTCTCGCTCTTCTCTTGTTCGCTATACCTCCTAGGCTCAGCGGCGGACGCCTTTGATGAAGCTTGCACCGGTTCGGCAGCAGCCTTCGGACGCCGTGGCGACCTCTGCTTTTTAGCCGTTGGTGCTTTCACTTCTGCGTCCGTCGCTACAGTCGCAGCAACTGGTCCTGCATTACTTTCATCAGCCATCAGCAATTCCCTCCTTTAGTCATCGCCTGTTTTCCGCTGAGTGCACCACAGAGTCAACACAACCATCAGAGTCCTGCTTTACGGAAGTTGATGTTGGCCTTGTGCCTGGAGTCTGACGATCGACGATGCGTGAAGGCTACGAGGTCTCACCTGAAATAAACGGCGCCCTGCTTATCACTGTTCCCCAATTGACGATGTGCGACCCCTACACGTTGGAGCAGGTTCGACGCGAGCGCCAACGGCATCGCAGTATGTTACCGCAGGACACCGCCTTCTGGCGATCACGCCCGCCCGTCACAGCCAAGGCGATCGTCATGCTTCAATTGCTTGAGCAACTCTACTTCTAGTTTTCTCGCCTCGCCGTTGGACGCGCAATATAAAACCCGCCAATCAAATTCCTTGAAAAGTCATACTTGAAAATAGACTCGACCGGAAAGTTGTTCTCTGGTTCTATCCTGACGTACTGTTTCCGAGTAGCTTTTGAGGGCGTAGCAAATGGCTTACGATTGGGATGGAAAGCGCACACGTCGGCTCCAAATGCTCAGGTTCATGGGAGCTCTGGCCATACCTGCTCTCCTGTTCGGCTCCGCCATTGCGGCACTGCAGTGGACCGACACGGATGGTCCGGGCTTAAAGACGGCTCACTTTCGATAGATCTCCAGCCAAGCTGCACCCTTTCAAATCAGACTGAAACGCAGGACACAAAGGGTCTTCCGTCGCATCGGGTAGCGGAAGGGGAAAAGATGAATTCAGGTCAAACCTTGAGTTTCGATCCGATTGGACCTGACGAGCTGGATTTGATCGGAAGGGCCTTCCAAGACGAGCTGCAAAGGCGAGCCTTGTCGCGCAAGTCTGAAGAAGCTGAAGCGCTCGCCGCAAAGCTGATCAACGCTTATCAAGCAGGGATTCGCGACGACCTAGGCTTGAGTATTGTCGCTGGGCTGTCCTGAGGCGCAGCGCGCGCAGTGGCGAATAGACGCTGAGCGTGTGCGATTGATGGCTGCCTGCTCAGCAGGCTCCCCAACTCATTCAATTGAGTGGCGGCGAGAGCTTTGCCGGGCAAAGATGACGCAGGTGCGCGCTTATGGGGAGCGCCGCCAGGCTCACGACACGTCGAATCGCTCAAGCATCTTCTTTAGCTGAACGTTCTGCAGATGAAGCTTTTGAGCGAGTTGGGTCCGCAGCATTTTGACTTCTTCGTCGAGCATTGCCACTTCATGGAAGAACAAATCCCGTGAAGACGAGGGTCGCACGCTTTGATGATCCATTGAGGTGACCGCGCTCTGCGCAGCTACGTGGGCGTTGGCTCTCTTCCCATGTTCTCGACGCTTGATCCGCGGCTTGCGTTGCGACTTTGTGCTTGCCGTGCTTTTCGGTGCCAACGAATTCGCTTCGGCACCTGAGTGGTCAACTTTATTCGGCGCCGGTGTTTGAGCCTCGTCAGCATCGATCGGCGGTCCTAATGCCTGCGCGACATCGTCATCGTCTTTCGCCCTGTCCGATGCGACCGACCCTCGATCAACCGAGATGTCCTCATCGTGAGCAGGTGGGCTGGCAGCTACCCTCGAATTGGGTGGAAGTGCGGACGTGTGCTCCACTTCGCTCTCGAGAGCCTTGGGATCGGTGTCATTCCCGATCGAACTCTCTTGCGCCTTCACCGATGGTCGCCGCGACGTCAATTGAACAAGGAATTTCCACGGTGATTTCATAGCGTTCCAACCTTGAGCAAGCCGCACTGTGATCCAGCTGCAGCTGTTGCCTCCTCACACCTTTCGAGACGGCCCCACCATCGCGGTAACGAGCCTGCGCAACCTGCATGCCACAGCCTGCCCCCCCCAGGCCATCCCCATCAAGCCTTGTAACGATCAAACGCCGTCAGCCTTTTGACCGGTGGGTCGGCCTCTTCCCACCGGTAGATCTCTGACCTCAGGAAAGCGAGCTCCGCGGCGAGCTGCTCCTCGTCGATTTCGATCCACCAGGATTTCGGGCGGCCGTCGCTGCCATCCGACCAGCGGTAGCCTTCAGATGATCTTTCATGTCGAAGGGGCTGTGCTCGGCGAAGATGCGCACGCGCGAGCGCTGACTTGTCTTGAGAAGTTCCGCGAAAGCGCTCGGCTCCGTCACCCCGCTGGCGCCGGCGAGCACCTCGAGCAGGGCGAAACAATCGTCGACGGCGCGATGGCCATCGTGGAAGTAGCCACTCTGACCGATCAGATAGCCGAGCTTCGTGCCCTCGAAACCGCGCGCCGCCCAATCGACTTCCTTGACGGAACAGGCCCATGCCTTGCCGGAAAACATGCTTGAGAACACCTCGCAGAACGGACGATCGAAGCCGGCATTGTGGGCGATCACGAGGTCGGCCGGGTCGAGCAGCGCTCGAAGCAGCCCGACATCGATTATCTGCCCGGCAACCATCTCGTCCGTGATTCCTGTGAGGCAGGTGATTTCAGGGGGGATCGGGACAGTTGGCTGCTGCAGGCCGCCGTAAACACCTGTGACGTCGCCGATATCGCCCTCGTCGTTGAAGGTGAAGGCCACTGCGCCGATTTCGATGATCTCGTCCTTGCTGTGGTCGAGGCCCGTCGTCTCGGTGTCAACGATCACTCCCATGCGAGGAAATCCCGGGCGCGGCGTATCGACGATCTGGCGGCCGACAAGCTTGCGAAGCACGCGATAGCTGCCGCTCTCCTCCAAAAGCCGGGCCATGCTCTCGTCATCGAGTCGCCTCCGCTCGCGCAGCTTCAAGGGCGGTCGCAGCTTCACAACGACATCATCGCCTGGCTCACGCGGCGAGGGAAACATATCTAGCTGAGATGCCATCGGCCTCCAGTGCCCTCGGATTTCGGCGCACCAGTAGGGTGCGGATCATGTGTCAGGATAGAAACCGAGGGAGACTCTGGCAACGCATGAGGTCGGCAGAACAGGACACACAAACCAAAATGCCCAGAAATCTGTCGAAAAACACACCTCTCCAGCGACACCGACTTCGTTCCGACCGAAATACCTGCACCCTCAGCGCAGCGGCCCGATCGACAGACGATGTTGAGCGAATCGCGTTCGAGCAATGAGGAGCGGAAGCTGGAGCTGACGAGCCGGATCGTCGCGGCTTATCTAAGCCGCAATGTCGTTCCTGCCGGCGATCTATCCAATCTTATCCAGCGGACGTATTCCTCGCTGAGCGGCACGTCTTCGCGACATCAGGCTGAACCGGCCGTCGAGGAACAGCGCCCGGCCGTTCCGATCAAGAAGTCCGTGACAGCCGATTTCATCATCTGCCTGGAGGATGGTGAAAAGTTCAAATCCCTGAGACGCCACCTGATGGCAAAGTACGGCCTCACTCCGGAGCAATATCGTGAGAAGTGGGTCTCCCGGCCGACTACCCGATGATCCAAGCTATGCTCAACAACGCTCCGAGCTTGCGCGCGCGTCTGGGCTGGGCTGGGCAAGAACCGGCGGCACCAGCGCGAGCGCCGCCACCTGCCGCTCGCAAGAAAATCGGACTGAAGTCTCGCTGAGCCCCAAAAAACAGCTGCCCGTCCGTTGCGACAGTGCACGACGGTCCAGATCCGTATACGCGGCATCGCCATTAGGCTGCGAGTCAGCGGCATTGCCCCCGGCGCTTTAGAGCGTTCCAGACGATACATTATGCGATCCTAAACGCACAAAGCGGGAACATCGGATGAACAGCGCCCTTCGTCAAAAGCAGGGCGCAGCTGCCGCGGTTTAACGCCTTCTTCGCAGTCTGGGCGCTGACCGCACTGGACCTCGTTCAGCCCGACTGCAATCGGGAAACTGATTGCACCCACAAAATACCGAGCCGTCTCGATTGCGGATTTCGATGATCTGGCCCACGAGGCAGGTAGGACACTGGCGTAAAACAGCCCCTTCGGTCGTCTCGAAGCGGACCTCAGCGCCCGCGATCTCGCAAAGTTCGCGGATGTATCGTGACGGCTGGCGGCTGTTGGTAACGATGTATACGCCGCGGCTGGCGCGTGTCAGCGCAACGTAGAAAAGGCGCCTTTCTTCGGCGTAGGCGAACGTTTCGGGACACGGTATCACCAGATTAAGCAGCTCGTCATCTTCGATCCGGCTCGGCACACCGTAATCGCCCTCGCTAACATCAAGCAGAATCGTGTAATCCGCTTCGAGTCCCTTCGCCCGATGAAACGATTGGCCGGAAACCTCGATGTTCGCATAGGACGGTAGAGTTCCTTGAAAAGGGTCAACGTGATTATATCGCCACAGCACCAAAACCTTGAGCGTGGTGCCTGGTGCACTCCGCCATTGCGACGCGATATCTTCCAAAAACGCATCAAGCCGCTCGAGAATGCGATGGCAGGCCAACCCGAAGTCTGGCTTGCCACCTTTGCCCTCGATGGGTATCACCCGTATCGAGCGAGGTACCGCAGCACGTATCGAATGCACCGATTTCGTGATCTGTTCCGGATTGCGTTGGACGAACTTCGCGGCCGTCTCGGCAATGAGCTGGTTGCACCGATAGGTCTGTTCAAGGCGCCCCTGCCAACTGGCTCCGAAATTCGCCTCGAACTGCGTGAAGATCGTGATGTCAGAGCCGGCGAAGCGATAGATCGACTGCCAGTCGTCTCCGACCGCGAACACCTTGCTGAACGCCTTCTGCTGCTTGAGCGCCTTGATAAGGTTGGCGCGCGGCGCGGAAATGTCCTGGAACTCGTCCACGAGAATCAGAGAATACGGTGTTTGATATCGGCCGGTCTGGATCAAACTTACAGCATCGGCGATCATCGAGTCGAAATCGATCCGCTGGGATTCTTCGAGTCTCCGGGAATACCCTTGCGTGATCATCCACACGACGCGCGCATAGAGCTTCCCACGCTCCTTGTCGTGCAGGGTCTTGGCGCGCTCGAGCAGCATTTCGAGCGTCAGATGACTGGCGCGGATATGCTTGATGCAGGTGGCTATAAGCTTGTGATAGTGCTTGATCACGACCGGCTCGAGGGCCTTGGTGATTTCTTTATAGCTCCTGCGCTCGAAGGGCACGGCGCGCCGTGCCAGTTCCGCTTCAAGAGCGCTGAGCATCGTCTCGCTGCTGGCCTGCGCCGAGGTGGTCTCGAAAAAATCAATCTCTTTCCGGCGATACGCCTGCCGTTTGCTGTCCGCGTGTTGGACATAATCTGTGAAGGGCGAGGTGCCGTCGGCATTGAGCGCGAAATGCTCGTGTACCGTATCCGTCAGCGGATAGTAGAAGTCGGGGTGCAGGTGTAGGCGGGTACCGTCCTCATTTTCGATCTTGATCTGCCGCTCATATTCGAACGCGACGGAGTGCAGCCATAACCAGTTGGCGATCTTCTGCTCCTGCAGGGATTTGACGATCACCCCGGAAAGTGACCCGATCGTGGCCGCGCCTTTCCTGAGGCGATCCGACACATAGCGGCGAAAGTCCGCCTCAGTGTCGAAAACCTCGGCCGGGATGTCCGCTTTGGGATGCACCACGAGCAGGTCGCTCCACAGTCGGGCAAACTCCGGATCGGTCTCGACAAGACCCTGGATGATCTCTCCGATAACCCTGGCTTCGCCGCCGGGATGATCCACCCAGTTGGCTAGCTGGAGCGGGCGTCCCTCGACCTCCTCGATGATGCCGCGTCCAAGCGCATGAAACGTCGTGACGCGACACTCCAACGAGCTTTCCTCGACGTGGAGCTGTCGCGCGATCCTGAACCTGAGTTCATCGGCCGCGCTCTTGTTGAACGCCAGAAGCAGGATCTCGTCGGCCCGGTAGAGCTGCTTTTCTAGGACATAAGCAACCTTGCCGACCATGGTCGCGGACTTGCCCGACCCGGCGGAGGCAACGAGCAGGTTGTTATCCTCTAAATTAGCCGGATACAGGCCTCGCGTTGCTGATCAGAAAGCGAGCGCCCGTCGAGATCGTCGAAGAATTGCTGGAATTTAAGGAACTCCGAGGTGACGAACGCTTCATTATAGGCGCGTCGAACGCTCGGGTCGGTCAGCAGGGCAAATGAAGCCGGTAGGGACTCCTTGAGCCCGACCGGCATCATTTGTGGATCCAGAAGCGGGTGAGAGAGGGCGGCGGCGGCGCTGCCGGGCACGCCGGCGATAGCCCGGCCGACATCGGTCTGAGCGAGATATTGTCTGTTGCCCTTGGTGATCTCCCGAAGCTTAGCATCAACATCGAGCAAATGATCCCTCTCTGTGCCGATGAGGCCAAAGAGGTGGGTGTTGATGAATGCATAAACATCTGCCGCCAGCTGTGCGGCCGATTCACCCGTTAGCCCTGATAGGGTATCTGTTCTGCTGCGTGCGCGGATCTCGACGGTGTGCCAGAGCAGCGCCTTGCTGGTGGAAATCGACACGATATCGAGGCAACTGAGTTCGACATCACCACTCTGGCTCAGCCGGATGCTTTCAGATCGCCTGGGGTCCAGGACCAACTTCCATTTTCCGGAAGAAAACAACCTTGCAAGGAAGCCAGGGCGATATGTACGCGCCCGGCCAGATAACAAATTAATCAAAGCCACATCGCCCAATCTCCGGACAAGACATGCCTTATGGCAGGCCCTGCTTTGCCCCCACGCCCAGGTACCATTGAACGAGTTTGCACATTGCCGAAAAAGCGGCGGACGTAGTTTCGCGATCAAAGCCTGACGCCTGCCGCATCTCGGGCAAGCGCACCGACGCCTGCACACCTTTTCCGCTTGAATAGGGGGTAACAATCGCCCCTTCCGGCGCGTTCTCGAAGAAGCGCGCCATTTCGTCTTCGTCCGCGGGTGATGCGATGAGGTCCACCTGGCCGCCAGGTTCTTTGACGGAAGTCCAGAGGCGATGCCGAAGCTTGACATGGGTGGGCAAGCGTGCATCACGGATCGGCTCGACCCAAGAATCGCCGTCGTAATAGCTGGGGCGAAGAGGCGGAAAATCGAAAGCAATTCCCTCCGTTGCACACCAGGTGGTTGCAAACTCCAAATATTCCGACTTCATCCGGTGAAGAGCGAGGTCGGGGATCTGCACGCCCGTCGCGATTCGTTTCCGGATGGCGCGATCAATGATGGAGCGCCGATATTCCTGCCGCACAGAATCCGGTGATGAGATGAGCTTTGCGACTGACTCTAGATCGATACTCGCGTCGTAACTTTTCCGCTCGCCGGTATAGGCCGCTGGGGCCACGAGGATGGTCCAGACCGCATCCCAGCCTTGGGCTCGCAGTCGTCCAGCATAGGCCGAATAGCGCAACGCCTGCCGTACTGCCGGTGCGGCAGAGATCTTGTCTTCGATTAGAAGCGCGACACGGTTAGCGTCCACCTCGCCTTGGACCAACAGATCCCCGAAGCCTTCCCCGCCAAGGCTTGGCTCTACAGTGACCGTGATCGTCCTAAAATTCAGAGAACCGAGCCCACAACCAGAGAGGAAACGCTGCGCAAACAGTGGATCACATGCAAACTCCTCGGCCAGCAAGTGATCGATTTCGACTTCCTGCACGGATTTTCGCGGTAATTCCATTTCTCCAAACCCGCCTGCTCTCCTGCAAACTGGAAATTATTTCAAACTATTTTCCAAGCGTTCCCAGATGATGATTCCGTCTTGCAAGATCATCTCATGAAGACGTAGCAGAATAGATCTTGTTGAGTAACGGCAGCGTACCATGATGTTGGGCGTAGATGTTCATCCACGTTCTCTCCACCTTGCTCAGATCGTCGCATTCGAGCCAAGAAAACCACACTGCCCGCCCGTTGCTAGTGGCATTTACCTTTTCCGGATTGTCCAGGTGCTGCCCCATTCGGCGCTTGAGATTCTTCGTGAGGCCGACGTAAAGGACATTCCCATCAAATGACGTCAGCACGTAGCAACCACTGCCGTCTGGAATGAAGCGCAATCTGCTGCGACGGAACGCTTCCCTCTTCGTTGGCCGGGGAACCAATTCGCCAATATTCATATCTGGATCGTTTCAGCCATAGAAGATTTGTTCAGTGCCTTGGCCATTTCGTTCGACACCAGGCGAAGTGCTCCAGAGTTCAACCGGCCAGCCTGCCCGCCCGTGCGCCACCATTCCGGATGCCCCACTCCGGCATACTCTCCCTCGACGTTGTCGAAGCAGGACTGCAGTAGGGTTTCCATGGTCTCCACCCGGTAGTTGCCGCTGGTTTGCAGCTTCATGAAAAACGGAACTGAGAATTGGCAGAACAGCTCCACGCCACCGTACTTGTATAGAGTTTCTGAATTGCCATCATCAAGGATGGAAGAAATCGCTTTCCAATAATTCAAAAATATTCTTCTTTCTTTATCGAAGTCCATTATGGCTGAGATCGGATTATTTGCGGTCAGCACATACTTTAGAATTGACTTCGCGAAGCTGCTCTGGTTGATCCGTCCAGGCCCAGCGTCATCATTCGCCTTACGAATCTTGTCGTACCAGGGGGAGTCTGGCTGGTCATTGAGAAAGTCTACATATCTTATAGCTCTCTCAACTTCTCCTTTTTCCACTGTATTGAGGATCCATCGCGGCAAACTCGGGATGTCCTCAACATCCAACGCTTCGGTCAATCTCGCCACAATTCGTTGCTCGACCGACTTATCGACGCTCTTTTGCGTCGAGTTGACGATCAGGAAGTGGCACATCTGATGCAGCGTCGGAAGATTGATGGCCACGTTAACCGGCACTTCGAAATCAAGGACGCGCGAATCCTTCTCTGAGGCAACCTTCAATCCCTCGAGCCGATGTTGTCCGTCGACGACATTGAACGGGCCGACCTTCGCGACATCAATGGTAATAGTATTTCCGTTTTCGTCGAACGGAACAGTCTTGTCCGTCGCAAGAAATACCGATGTGGGTAGGAACGCGTCCCGCGCGTCCTGGCCTTTCACAACGTAGTCCGCGAGTTTTCTCGCGCGACTCTTGTTTAGGAGCCTTTGGTATCCCTTGTCGTCCGTGTCAGACGGGTCAAGCGTCTCGACAGTATAGAACCCGGGGCGGATCAGATCTCTAACCTTGAGCGCAGTCGCATACAACGTCAAATCACCCTGACGAACACGAGCTGCGGGAATGGTAATGGTAGTTGACATAGGCACCTCAGATTTTGGTAAGTTTCTGACGGGAAAAGAATTATTTGAAACAAGCGGCGGGCCGACTATTCCTAAGGACGCCGATATAAACTGCATTGCGTAATCCACGGAATTCAGTTCGTACAGACGAATTTCCTTGTCGTGCTGCCAGCCATTTTTCCGGGCATGTTCGATGTGCCGAACTCGCCGCTCGGGATCTGGAATACGTCTGTCGAAGAAACGGACAAGCACGCAACCCTTCTGCACCTTCACTTCCGCGAAGATGCGATCGATGAGGTAAACTATGCGCTGCGCAGGTGTTGCGCGTTCGACTATTCGCGGGTCAAGACCCCTAATTGCAGCCCTTAGTCCAAGTAGGACCGGCCGGATATGAGGTTCGGTGTATGCAATATGATCATCAATTAAATCCATTGGTGCACGGCATTGCCGCCTCCAGTGATGCGGGAGGGATTTGTGTCGGCAATTCCAAAATTTCGCAGCGAACCCCGTCGCAGTCGGTTGACCTAGTTTGCGTCCGCCAAACGCTTACGACAAACAGCCAGATCGACCAAATGCCAGCGGGTTCCGCTCAGTCGCTTGAATGTTCCCTTCCCCTCGCGAGAGTTGAGCAGAAAATCCACCTTTAGTCGAGCACGTTAGATGACACCCCACCGTTACGGTTAACCGAAGCACCGTGTTGAAAGGCGCGCAGCATGCCGCTTTGAACTACTAGCATTCAGCACCTCCATGACCGTGCGCCATCACGCGCAGTAGCGCGCCAACGATTGGCATATGAATCCATAGCTGGTCGCACCTTCGGCCCGAGACCGCAGCTACGGCGTCGCTGTAAAGCCCGAGCTGAGGGGCGTGCAGGAGGGCGTGCCCCTCCCAATGATCCATGCGGCCGGGGAAGCTCTTATGGTCGACAATGGCCGAGCCATGGCCGTAGTCGACGAGCAAGTCGATCCTGCCTTGAACGAGCTGATCACCGAACCGGGCCGTCACGGGGGCTTCGTGCAACATATTGCCATTGGGCCAACGGGTTCGGAGCCAGGCAGAAAGCCTGTCGGACGCGGTCAATGCATCGACCGCGGCGAACCCCTTGACCCCCCAACGCGCGAGCGTCGCGTCGGCGTCCTCCAGCCGCTGTGCTGGGTCCCGGTTGACATCATCGTACGCGATGATGGCGTGCAAGGCTTCGCCGACCGCCGCCATGTCTGCGACCCGATCGATCGGCAACCGCCCCCCGAGGCTCACGCGTTCCACGACCCTCCAATCGCCGCCCTCCGCCTGGCTGGGCCGTAGGTACAGCGGCAACCGATCTACCGGAGCGCCTCGCGGCCGCACGAAAGACGGCTGCGGATATCGTTCCTCCGGCGCTTCCTTCGCTGCAAGGGGCCGGACATCCGCAACAAAGGTTTGGTCACCCACGCCCAACAGATTGTCGTCCGCCGCTGGCGGAACGACGTGTGGAGCGGCATCAGGCTCGTCCAGCAATTTCAGCCAGTTCAACGTCCCTTTGGCAGGCGGTGCAAGTACAAGGTAATCACGAGCGCGGGTTACCCCCACATACAGGAGCCGGATGTCTTCATGCACGGCGCGGCGCCAGGCAGACTGGCCGAGTTCGCAAGCGAACGCAGCGACTTCGAGGGCGCTGTCTTTACCAGATTGGCCATAAGGCCATGGCCAGAAACGAATCCAGCGCCGTTCGAGAGGTGCCCGCCAGTCGAGCGCGCCATCGACCTCCGCGATCGGCTCGAACAGCCGTGCCCGTGGTTCCCACGCAAGCCCCGTCAGGACGGTCATGGGCCATTCCAGGCCCTTTGCGCCATGATAGGTTATAACCTGGATTGCATCTTTGGCGAGGCTCGGCGGTCGCTTTGGATCAGCGCCATCGAGACTGAGAAGCAAGCCTTGCAGCGTCGCCGGTGCGCCGGACGCGGCGCATTCGCCTTCATAGGCGGCGGCAAAGCCGCGAAGCGCCTCGAGGTCGTCGAAACGGATCGCCGGGTCGCCCCATTGCTCGATCTGCTCCATCAGCGCCGGCAGGGCGAGCACTGAGTCTATCAGTTCGACGGGCGTAAGATTGAGTGTGCGCTCGCGGAGTCGCTCAAGCTCGTCCGCGACGGGAACTCTTGCGCGCAGCGCCGCAGCCGAGTCTTCGGCGGCGGCTGCATGCAACCAGTCATCCGATTCCGGATCGCCACCGAAAAACCGGGCGAGTTCTGCGAGCGCCAGCCGGTCAGTCGCGTCTGCCACCAAACGGCAAGCTGCGAGCACAAGTTCGACATGGGGGGTGCGCACGAGTCCGAAACGCTCCACCGCCACTGGCAAGCCAGCTCGACTCAGTGCCCGAGCGAAACGGGCCACGTCGGTATTCGTACGGCAAAGGACAGCGATATCTCCCGAGCGAAGGGGTCGATGCTCGCGGCGAACTCCTTCGACCGTCCACTGCCAGGTATCCGCCAGGCACTGGCGAATTCCCTCGGCCAAGGCTTGCGCCTGCTCTTCGACTTTGCCCAGGAGCGGCCACCAAGCGATCGGTGGGCGGTCGAACTCGACGTCCGATCGGGCCGCGCCAGAGAACGCATGCTGGGCCGCCGCCAGCCCCATTCGTTCGAATGCCGGAGTAAACAAGGCGTTCGACAGCTTGATTATTCCGGGGCGGCTGCGCCAGGACTTCGAAAGCACGTCCTGCGGATTTGCAGCGACGCCCGAGCCGGTGAAAGCGGCTTGGGTGAGTTCCGTATCGGCTCCGCGGAAGCCATAGATTGCCTGCTTCGGGTCGCCGACCCAGGTGCTTTCTTCGGCGACCTCCGCCAAAGCCGTGAACACGGCGAGCTGCAGGGGGCTCGAATCCTGAAACTCATCCACGAACACGCGGCCAACGCGCTCGCGCAGTCGCCCAACGCGAACGGGATCCTTCAACACCTCAAGCGCGAGCGCCTCCTGATCCGTGAAGTCGAGAAGACCGCGCTCTGCCTTCCAGTTGTGATAGGCCGTCAGGGCCTCCGCGGCGCAAGTGAACGTCTCAAGGATGAACTGCTCGGTCTCGCCCCGCAAACGTGGGTGATCCACGTGGCGTCCGGCCGCGGCAACCAGATCGGCCAAGGCTTCCGCGTAGGCCGGCCCATCCTTGGTCCGCGCGCAGCTGACCTTGGTCAGTTTTGCCCAAGTTGACCAATTGAGCACCTCCCCACGCGAGGCGCGCTCATGAGCGGCGCGAATGGTCGGCAGGTCCTTTGCCGCGGTCGCGCTCGGCTGTGCCGGTCGAGCAGCCATGGCGGCTGCCAGCGCCGCGGTGAGCGCTGCGTCCAGGGCAGCGCCGTCAGCGACCGGCGACGGCAGGAGTGTTCGATATGTTTCAACCGACCGTTCTGCCGAAGCTAATAAGCCTGCAGCATCGAGACCGTTGGCCCTGGCCAGAGTCACGATCGCTCGCACCGTGCGCCGCCAGTCCGGTGGCTCACCGCTATCCGGACGCCTGGGGTCGTTATAACCGAAGCGTTCCGCAAGCGGATTCAGCACTCCGGCTCTTGCCGCAATGGCGGCATCCGCTGCCACACTGAAGACCAAGGCCTCGTTGCCTTCGCCGATGACGCTCGTTGACGGTGATCGTCCCAGATCGATCGCAAAATCACTGACGATGTGGCCGCAGACGGCGTTGACGGTGCCGAAGCGTGCTCCGAGAAGGCGGGCCGCCTCTTCCACATTCCCCCCTTCGAAGAGCTTCGCGCGAGCGCGCTCGACAAGTTCGTCAGCCGCCTTGATCGTGAACGTCGTGGCTAGGATTTCTTCCGGTGCACGGATAGTGACCTCGCGCGCGATGTCGGCAACAATGCGGGTGGTTTTGCCGGCGCCGGCGGCTGCGGTGATGGTGTTCAGTCGACGCATCAGATGGTCTCCACTTGGACGCGGCAGAGGCTCGTCAAATCACAGAAACGGCAAGGCTCTTTCGGCGCCTCGAACTCGAGACCCTCAAGCCGGTCGTTGACCACGTCCTCAAATCCGGCCGCCACCAGCACGCCTGACGACGCAAGATCACGCCAGCGCTTCCAATCACCTGCGACCATGTCGAGCGTTTCGGTGTCCGTGCGCTCGGACTCGATCGGATGATCAGTCAAGATCGAACCCCCGCCGGCCAGGATCCGGCGCTGACGCAGCAGGAAGTAGCCTCCGGTGCCCTTAGTTCCGGTTTCCGCCGAGATCGCGCGGTACACGGCCAATTGAACCGCACTCCCGTCGGCGATCTGCTCCAGGTAACGCCGCTCGGATCGGGTCCATTTCAGATCCAGTACCGCGACTTGCGAGCCACGGCGCACAAGCAGATCCAGTCTCCCGTGAAGGCTGAGACCTTGGTGAGAACCCTCCCGTTCAAGTTCCGAGCCAACGACTTCCAAGTCGCGCTCATGCAGCAAACGCACGAGCGATTCCAATGCAGCCGGCACGAGTTCGCGCGCAGAAGAGAGCTCACCCGCGTGCTCGGGCTGCAGCAGCGGCGCCGCGATCTGTGGCAGCAGAGTTTCGAAGAGTTCCGTGGCGCCGGTGCGCACACCACCCATCGGCGGTGGCGGTCCGGGAGGGAGCAACCTTCGTGCGATCTCATGGGCGAGATTGCCAAAGAGCTGATCTGGCCCTGGAATTTCAGCGAAGCGCCCGGGCCGCAGGCCCAAGACATCGTGGGCAAACCAACCGAACTGGCAGTTCAAAAGTCGACCAAGCGAGGTTGCGCTCTCACGCCGCCCTTCCATGAAGGCGGTCGCGGTGCTACCCGGCAAGGTCCACGTCGCGACGCCGCCGGGCGGATCCTTGGTTTCGCTAGCCTGACGGGTGAGATGGCGTCCGGCAAGTGCCGCGTCTGGCTCGCGCAGCAGACGCTCGGCCTTGAACGTCACTCCTTCGCCGGCGCCCTCAAGAATGGGTTTCAATTGATGGGCAAGAGGATGCACTGTGGTCTGTTCGTCCCGCAAAAGCGCCGGCCGCACGAAAATCAGCCGTTCTGCCGTGCGCTGTAGAACCTGGGTATAGCCAGCCCCAATCCTGCGCGCCGCCTCGGCTGACGACTCTAAGGTCACACCTGCGGCCTCGAGAGCCTTGACCTCGTTGCTATCCCAAGGTTCGTGGGCGAGCCGTTCGCCTGGGCCAACGAAGCCCCACCAGACCACCCGCGGCGCCGCCGACCACAACGCTCCGGGCGCGCGCACGGTACGAACGCTTCCTGCTTCGGGAACATGATCCGGATTAACAACACCCTCCGAAAGCACTTGGCCGACGATTCGCTCCAGCAGCAAGGCCGAGACGACCTCCTGCTCCAGGCGAGTGAGGGCATCCACCACAGCACCCGCGGCTGCAGCGACGGCCAGCAAGAGCCTGTCGTTGCGTCCAGCATCCGCGCGCATCGCCCATGCGGCCACTCGACCGGCGATCGCTTGCGCCTCGACCATCGGAATTCCCACACTCCTGTCGAAACGGCCGACATCCGTCCACATGCGCCATTCGGCGAGTACGGCATCAACTTTCTTGTTCGCGTCCTTTGATTCAAGCTCGGTGTGCATCTCCAGGAGCCGCGCTTCAATCTCGGCCCAAGCATTAAGCCAAGCCGCACCACCGATTCCTGGCTCCGAGCTCAGTGCACGGGCCAGACGCTTTGCCGCCCAACGGGAGATCGGCGGTCGAGGAAGCATAAGAAGGTTGAGCAGCACTCGCGGATCGAATGGTCGCCAAGCAGCGGCGAAGGCGAGTGGCAGTACCTGCAGCGCGCCACGCCAGGGTGATGCGGCTGAGAGGCCAAGCGCCGGAAGGCCACGCGCAGCCAGCGCATGATCGAGCAAGGCCGTGTCTCCGTCCGGGGCCAACACAACGGTGCCCGCACCCTCCTCAGCAGAACCGGTCGCCAGCCAATCGGCGACTGCTTCCGCAGCCATCAGTTCCGTGTTGGCCTCAACAACGACGAAAGTGCCGTCTCCCTCGAGCGGTTCCGGCGGTTCCCCGGCAAGAGCCCCCTGCACCTTGCGAAGGTCGGACCCTTCCACGGCCGGTACGCAGCCTTCGTGCTGATCGATCGAGACGCCGGCGGCCTCCAGTGCGTCCACCAACCGCAGCCACAGCGGGGGAAGCAGAGCTCGCGGTTCAGCCAGCGTGAGCCGTTTAAGACGCAGGCCGGAACGACTTGGCAATGCTTGCAGCAGCTGAACCGCGCGATCTGCAAGGCCAAGCGGCAAGCTCGTTCCGGCATTCTCGGCCGCGGCGAGATCGTCAATCCTTCCCGTCCCAACCGGTTTTCCATGCCATCCTGCCGCAATGAGATTATCGCGCCATTGCAGCAAGGTTGCTGCTGTTGCCCAAGGATCCTTCTCAAAGGATGCAATCCAGAAGCGACCTTTGCCCGCAGCTCGAAGCTTGGGGAGATAGCTTGCGATCCGCGCCGCACGCGAAACGATCGGGCCGAGGAGCCCGAGCTGGCCCTCCAGCACGCTGATTAGACCTGCAGGGCCTACGACCGCTGCGTCGATGGCGCCTACCACCCCAGTCGCCTCGGGATACACGCGGCCATCCGCAGACAACCCGAATACTAAACGCATACTTCCAGCCCCGCTTACGCCCCAGCCATGAGCCGCCGCCGTCCTTCAGGCCGCCAGCCAACAGGCTTCGTTTGCCAACTATGGGAAGGTGAGCGCCGGACCTGGCGCGACGCTGGTGATAAACATCTCCGCCGCGCCAGGTCCAAACCATGGTCACGAATTCTCTGTGTCGCGGCCGTCGGGCTCTTGGGCAACCCCTTTGAACTTGCCCGGCGTCTGCTTCACCTCCATGAACTGTCCCGAGCGCTCGTCGCGTTTCTGGTACATTCCATCGGGGCGCTCAAACTGTGTTCTGCCGGTCACAGCGCCGCGTCGGTAACCGTCACCTGTATTTTTGGCCATCAGCAAATCCTTTCTCGATGAAACACTGCATCGGTCTCGAATGCTTGCCGCTCCAGTTTATGAGTTCCCTCGATTCGGGCTTGCCTCTGTCCCTGGGAAGTCGGATTGTGCCATCTCGACCTGCATCATTAGTATAGGGCTATAATTCCTATACGTGTCAAGTCCTGATAGGGGTAACAATGTCGGAATCCGACGATCGACGCACATGGACGCAACAGCGGCGCTTCGAATTCCTGGAATGGAAGATGTTCTGGGAGAACCGAGTTATCAGAAGCGACCTGGAATCAACGTTTGGCATTTCCACACCGCAAGCCTCTGTGGATCTAAGGCATTACAGAGAGATCGCACCCGGCAATCTCGAGTCGACCGCGAGAGGTTACAAACCATCGCCAAAGTTCAAGCCGCACTTCCTGATTCCCTCTGCCGACCGATTACTCCTGCAATTGCGGGCGGCTCTTTCGAGTGTCATCCCAAGATCTGACCTCTGGTTCAGGGAGGACCCACCAGTTGAGGTCGCACCAGATATAGCCCGGAGCGTTTCACCCGAGTGCTTGCGGCAGATTCTAATGGCAATGCGCGAACGTGTAGCACTCGACGTCCGCTACCACGCTCTCACTGGGGCGCGTCGCCGTGCCATCGCACCTCATGCTCTGGCATTTGACGGTCACCGTTGGCACGTTCGCGCTTGGTGCTGCGATAACGAGGACTTCCGCGATTTCGTCCTCTCGCGCATCGACGAAATCGGAGAAACAAAGCCAGTACAATTCGATCCCGAACATGACATCGAGTGGGCGACGAAGGTCATGCTCCGGCTCAGACCGCACCGCGGCCTCTCGCCAGAGCAGAGCAAGGCAATCCAGCTTGACTACGGGATGGTCGATGGCCGCCTTGACATCGAGATGCGAGCCTCGCTTGCGTTTTATTTCATCCGACGCATGAACCTGGACCTCGCGGAATCGAAAGAGCTTTCGCCCGAACGGCTGCAGATCGAGCTCGAGAATCTCGGTTCAGTGATGGCCCAGATCCAAGAGGCTAAATCGCGGACAAAGGAACTCGTCCGAAGCGAGCATGAAGGTCGCTAAAGCGGGTCGCGATTTTTATGGATTCCCGAATCGGGTTTGGCTGCGATTCCCTCGCTTTGACGGGAGGGACACCATGGGCAAAATCACATCCGCTTGCTTTGCGTAGTCGTGTCATTGCGTTTGTCGAGGAAGGTCACAGCCACCGGGCCGCGGCCCGGCACTTCCGGGTGTCACCGAATTTCGTGAACAATCTGGTGAAGCTCAAACGCGCGACCGGATCGCTGGCACCGCGGCGGCAAGGCCATCTGGGTGGTGGCAAGCTGAACGCGCATGGCGACTGGGTTCGCGATCGCTTGGCGCAGAATGACGAATTGACGCTGGACGAACTGGGCCTGGAACTCGCCGAGCGCGGCGTTATCGTGCACCGCTCCAATGTTGGTCGTCATCTCCACCGGCTCGACCTCAGCCATAAAAAAAGCCTGCAGGCAGGTGAGCTCTGGATCCGGAGACGCTTCGGCTACCGGCGGCTGTTCATCCTGCTCAAGCGGGAGGGAGAGCCGTCCGGGGTCAACCGCATCTATCGGCTGCATCGCGAGGAAGGGCTTTCTGTTCGCAAGCGGAAAGCCAGACGCCGTGCCGTCGGCACGCGAGCGCCGATCCTCGTCGAGGCGAAGGCCAATGCCCGATGGTCGCTTGATTTCGTTCACGACCAGTTCGCCTGCGGCAGGAGGTTTCGCGTGCTCAACATCCTCCACGAGGTGACGCGTGACTGCCTGGCGGCGATCCCGACACCTCGATCTCCGGCCGTCGCGTCGCACGGGAACTGACGGCACTCCTTGAGCGCCGCGGCAAACCAAACATGATCGTCTCCGACCACGGCACGGAGTTCACCTCGAACGCCATCCTTGCTTGGTCGAAGGAGCACAAGATCGAGTGGCACTACATCGCGCCGGGAAGGCCCATGCATAACGGCTACATCGAAAGCTTCAACGGCCGCATGCGCGACGAGCTGCTGAACGAGAGTCTCTTCTTCGGTCTATCCTCGAAGCAAACCTTAAACACAAAGCAAGCGCGGAAATATTTGAGGCGATGGCGATAAAATACTATCAGCCTGAGCATAACGCCCGTTTCAAGCGCTTCTTAGATACCGAGTTTCCCGTTTGGTTGCCGGGCCTTCGGGATATCATCTCGCCAGACTTTGACCCGCGAGGTTACACGGAGCATACAGATGCGAGGGGCATTGGACGTCAGGATTTTGCGGAGATGCGCCACATACTAAGGCGCCCATAAGATAGGAGCCATAAGAACCTGCAGAGGAGGATTCTGGGAAAATGCTCGATCGATCCCGTTTACCGGGCGCCACCTTACACGGCGAATGCGGCCGAGATCGTCCCTACTAATGCCGCGCCCCCTCGCTCGCGCACGTCGACCGGTTTGCTGCTGTTGCATTTGATGTGCTGAGCACGGCAGACCCACGCTCCGAAGTGCCAGCCGAGGAGCGATGGAACGCCTCAATTCGGGGCGTTCATTCTGATCGGACAGTCCATCGAAAGACGATGGGTTGTGCAAAGATTGAGTTGACCCTTCTCGACGGCGAGGCGACACTTGCAACCTGTAGCGAGGCAGGAGGAAAAATGATGGCCGAGCCAGACCGCTGGCGTCACATGGCAAGCGCGCCGAAAAACGGCAGTCGGATCCTCGTCACGATCCGCCCGTCCGAACAAGGGGCGGCAGAAGTTGACCTCGCGTATTGGTCGAATGGCGATCAGTTCGGTGCAGAAGGCTGGCGCGCCTCTGATTCCTCGCCCGGTCGCATCATCGAATACCCCGAGCCGGAATTGAAGTGCTGGATGCCGATGCCCTCGGCCAATCTCGATCGCATCTCGATGCCCTCGCCCTGGGAAGGCGGCGACGACCAAGAGCTCGAGGGGTCAGGGATTTAAGAACTCGCGCCGCCATGGTGCTAAAGATGATATGCAGCGAGTGGCAAAATCCAGTTGAGCTATCCACAACCGGAGGACCTCTCGCAATCCTATTCATGATCGTTTGGCTGACTTCCTCGCTTCCTCGTACATGACGGGGTCAAAGACGTGCGTTTGCAGCCGGCGGAACGCCTAATCTCGATCCGATCTAAAGGCCGCCTTGAAAGGAATCGAACCAACGACCCGCCCCTCTACCCTTGGTATTGGGGAGAAATCCGGCTCTTAATCTTCCGACGAAGACTATCGAAATCCGGGTACTACAGCCCGACCCGCGGGCACCTTTCAGCGTGATATCCACAGAGCGACACAATCACGCTAAAACGGCATTTTTTCCTTCGGCTGGAAGAAAATTCTTCAACCAGAGCATGCAGCCACGCTTGCAACGTAAATTGGAATCAATTTGCATGCGGAGTTGGGGGAGGAAGGATGCCGTATTTTCCAACACCGACGTCAGGCGGTTTGTGGCGGTATGTCGATCGCCGTCACCACCTGCGCCGGATCCCGATAGTCCTCGCCTTTCGTCAGCATGGCCCTAATCTGACGCGCCATTTTGTTGGCAAGTGCAATCAACATCAGCATTTCGGGCTTGCGTGTCAGCATACGCACCGCCCGATGATCCGCGTCATCGCACCGATGAGCCCGACCACGCCGCTCCTCACCGCCCATGCCATCGTGGGCACAAGCCCTGGCTAGGCCGAGAAATTCCGGCCAGCGGAGAACTGCTTCGCGCAGAGCGCGAAGGTCTCGATGCCAGCACTACCGAGGCGGCCGACACTAGGCATGGTCTCCAGTCGCCGCGCCGTATCCGTCTCGGCCGCAAGTGCCTTCAAGGCCTTCGTCTTGTTCTCGATCTTTCTGTCCTCTCGGAGATCTGTGTCAGCAAATCTTGGCATTCCGTGATGATTAGCGGGCGGGCCACAGGTCGGACCCTCGATCAACGCCTCGATCCGCTTCAGATGGGCGAGGCCCGTTAGAGGAACACCTTGCCTGTTCATAAAGCACCGCTCGAAGAGGGCGGCAACCATCCCATCTGCCAAGCGACACATTGCCCTGCAACCAACAACGATCGCTGGCAACCTGCCAAAGAGGTGAGCATCTATAGCCTCATCGAGCTATGTGACAACGCATCTCGAGTTTGCTATTTAATCAACTTAAAATGGGCAAGGGAATATACTGCAATTCCAAAAACCACCTGTTTTCGAAATCGTCTGCGACCTCGGCGTTGGCAGCCGTAGATGATGCGCAGATCTTTCATGGGGGCTACGATGGCATTTGTTACGTTTACACGCCCAGATAATACGAGCGTAGCAATACGAGTCGAAGAAATCGTTCATCTTGCACCTGTCCCCAGCGCAGGTCCCTTGGTAGGGCCTCTTACTGAGGGGACGCGGATAGTCTTCAAGAATCAAAGTATCCAGGATGTCGTTGAGCTCTTCACCGACGTCATGGCGCAGATCGATGGGGCATTGGGTCATACCTGAGTGGCGGCGCCGACAGCAGTCTTGTCTTCAGTCGCAGTCCTGGCAGTTTTCCTCAAAGGAACCAGGTGATATTGAGCATGGTCAGCTTGCCAATGATCACCCCGCCGATGAAATTTGCAGTACTTGCGCTCTGTCGTCGCAAGGTCCATCGCTGGGCTGCCCCGCGTCAGGTCAGCTCGATGAGTTTTGGCGATCATACTTAACCCCTCTGGCGACTGGCGGTCGCACATTCGTCAGGTAAAGCGTCTGAATCTAAAGAACGTTTGAAGCTGCTTAGATATCGCGCTACAACTATTGATTATATTTTAATTTAATTGAAGTGGGATACAAAAGCGAGGGGAACGGCATGGGCTTCGAAACGATCTCCGGCACCAATCTCGAATATGGACTGATCAGCTTCGATGCCGACGGCAAGGAGATACCGGAGCCCGGCGGCCTTATGAGCCAGCGCCTAATCGACAAGGCGCGGGCGGATAATGCAACGAATATCTTTTTTTTCAGCCACGGGTGGAAGGGCGATGTACCCGCTGCCAAGGAGCAATATGCGCTCTGGATCAAGGCCTTTGCCGATTCAGCGGACAGCGCCAAGGCGGCCGCGCATTTTCCGAATTTCCATCCGCTCTACATCGGGCTGCATTGGCCGAGTCTGCCATTCGGCGACGAGGAGGTCGGTGCTTCCTCCTTCGAAGCTGGTGCTCCGATCCTAGGCGCTGCCTTGCTACAGAGATATCTCGATCGGCTCGGCGACCGCCCGGAGATCCGCGGGCCGCTTGAGATCATCATCGATGAAGCGCGGCGCAATTCGGCTCCCGACGAACTGCCAGAACATATCAAGAGGGCCTATCTCGACCTGAACGACGCGCTTGGGCTGAAGAGCGAAGGCGTGGATGCGCCGCCGGATGCTGACCGACAAGGCTTCGATCCGGAGGAATCCTTCGAGGCCGCGAATGAGGAATCGGCATCCTTCGGTGGCGGTATCACCAATCTCGGCGGCTTGCTTGGCCCGCTTCGCCAGCTCTCCTATTGGACAATGAAGAAGCGGGCGCGCACCATCGGCGAAGGCGGCATGCACAATTTCCTGAAGAACCTGCAGAATGCCACCGCCGACAGCCATACCAAAATCCATCTGATGGGCCACAGCTTCGGCACCATCGTGGTCTCGGGGATGCTGGGTGGTCCAAATGCTGGCGGCAAGCTCCCGCGGCCCGTCGATTCGGTGGCTTTGGTTCAGGGCGCGGTGTCGCTATGGTGTTACGCTGGACAGATTCCATTTGACGGCGCGGGTCATGGATATTTCAGCCGCATCCTGGCCGATCATAAAGTAC
This sequence comes from Sinorhizobium sp. P24N7, assembly GCF_042436655.1. Classification (NCBI taxonomy): domain Bacteria; kingdom Pseudomonadati; phylum Pseudomonadota; class Alphaproteobacteria; order Hyphomicrobiales; family Rhizobiaceae; genus Sinorhizobium; species Sinorhizobium sp. P24N7. The sequence continues at coordinate 209,782 of NZ_JBHMIW010000002.1, forward strand.
GCGGGCCAATCGTCACTACGCAATCGAAGCACGACACTGCCGTGGGCGTACTTTATCCACTAGCGTCGCGCATCAAGGGTTCGGTGAATTTCGCCGACGGGTTTCCAAAGTTTGGCGCTATTGGCACCTTCGGTCTCCAGGGCATTCCGGACAGTTCGCGCAGCGAACTGAAGATGCTGGCGGCGGCCGAAGGCTACGCATTTGAGGCAGGCAAAATCTACAACGTGGACGGCTCGCAGTTCATCGCGCGCATGGATGGCGCGAGCGGGGCGCACAATGACATCGCCGGACCGGAAGTCGCCCATTTGATATGGGCTGCGGCTTTCGCATCGCGCATTGTCCCAGATTAGATGAAAGGCCGCCATGGACCAGACTGATGAAGATGCGCCAGTCCCGTTTGGCATCAACGCCGATAATGGCTTACCGCTGAACGGATTGACTGACGAGGTCATCCACGATCTGTTGGGCCGAAAAGCGGAGCCGACAGCTGAAACGCTGGCACTGTCGAGCCGCGTCGACCCCGCGAACATCTCCTTCGCCACCGAAGGCTACGTCGATCCGAGCGATCTGGCGCAGGCCGGGTGGGGTGTTATCTATGCGCCCAGCGTAAGCCAAGCAGTCAAGGACGCGCTGGCGCCACTCATCGAGCGCCGCAAGGCGCAGGCGCAACCGTTCAAGATCTTCGATGGTTCGGACGGCTACCGTCCCGGTGACACCGCGAATGACTGGCTCAAGAGGCGCAACGTGCGCATGGACGTGGTGGATCCTGAAAAGGGCGTCCCGTTCTATCTCCTGCTGGTTGGCCCACCCGATGAGCTGCCGTTCGAGTTTCAGTATTCGCTCGATATCTATTGGGCGGCAGGACGGTTGTGGTTCGAGACCGCGGATGAATTCCGCCGTTATGCGGAAAGCGTCGTCAAATATGAGACGTCAGTGAGCGTCCCGACGTTGCGCCGCGGCGCCATTTTCGCGACCGAACACGACTTCGACGAAGCCACCCAATTGTTCATGCGCCAAGTGGCGAAGCCGCTAGCCGAGGGGGAAAATGGCGGCACCACCGTGTGGAAGCGACAGAGTTTTGGCCTCCAAACGCTGCTCAGTGAGCGGGCGACAAAAGCCGCACTCATTGAGGTGCTTCGCGGCCAAGCGCAGCCGACGCCTGCACTGCTGCTCAGCGGTAGCCATGGTATGCAGTTTTCCCTCGGTGACTCACGTCAGGCGCACGCTCAAGGCGCTATCGTGTGCCAGGATTGGATCCGCTCCGGTCCAGTGAAGGCTGACCATTGGCTATCGGCCGCGGACGTTCCTGACGACGCTAGGCTTGAGGGAATGATGCATTTCTTTTTTGCTTGCCACGGCGGCGGCTGCACACAATTCGATGATTTCGACCGCCTCAACAAGGCGCCGAAAAGAATTGCGGATAAGCCCTTCCTGGCGCGACTGCCGCAGCGTTTGCTCGGGCACCCCAATGGCGGCGCGCTCGCCGTGCTGGCCCATGTCGAACGGGCCTGGGCCTATTCGTTCCAAGGCCAGCGCGGCGGCTCGCAAATTCAGGGCTTCCGCGACGTCATCGGCCGGCTGTTGAACGGCCAGCGTATCGGTCAGGCTACTGACATGTTCAATTTGCGCTGGGCTTCGATTGCGACCGAGCTGAGCGACATGCAGGCCGATGCGGCGAAGGGCGTAGACGTTTCTCTGCGCAGGCTTGGTAATCTTTGGGTTTCGCGTGACGATGCTCGCAATTTCGTCGTCCTCGGAGATCCGGCCGTGCGGCTGAGGGTCGAGGACATGCCGCCAACTTGATGGACGTGAAGGCATCCGACGCCGTCGCCAGCGGCGGCCATACGGGCAATTCAGTCCTCTCGCCGCTGCTGGGTCGCGGCCGCAAGAAGGTCCGCCAAGTCCCGGCCGCTCCGGCGGTCAGCAACTGCTCGTGCCGTCACCTCCAATTCGATCACGGCCTTATTTGCGACCGGCTCGCCATCGTCGCTCCGGTATAGTTGGGCGTGCCTCTTGCCGATCTGTTCGACGATCAAGCCATAGGCTTTCGGATCCTGATCGGGTTGCGGGTTTTCGTGCAACCACTGGGCGCCCGCGAACAGCCTGCGGGGATCCGTGTGATCTGCCAGGACTGCAGTTGAACCCAAGGCCGCAGCTTCTCCGATCACATTGTCCGCGTATGGATCAACGGTATAGCTGATGATGTCCGTTAGCGCATGGCCCCGGTAGGGGCCCTTGTAGATCGCGCAGATCACCTTGGCGACATCGCTCTCGAAATCGACCAGCGTGCCTTTCGTTTCGTAGACATCCTCCCACGTCCTACGCAGACGGGCGGCATCTTTCGTATGCCCGGCTTGCGTGAGGGCATTGAGCATTAGCTCGATGCGCAGCGCGCGCGTGGGGTATTTGCCACCGGTGCGGATCTCTTTCTGCACAGCGTCGACAGATGTCGTCAGCAGATCCATCATCGCCCCAACAAACGCTGGCCCCATGCACAAACAGCCGTACAAGTCAGCGAAAACCTCGGATGCCCAGCCCTGCCAGACCTCCGCGCGATCGAGCGCTGCGTTGGACAAAGCGGCCGCGATATCGGCAGTCAGATCGAAATCGAACTCAACCACATGGCCGACTTCATGGGCGATGATGATCGCGCCGGGCAGATGAACCGTGTGATACCAGGGCACGCCGATCAACGGGATCGGAAGGCGTTTTAGCACCTCGAGGAATGCATCATCGCGCAACGCGCCGGCCGCGCCCGGCCCGGCGCGAACCTCGTTTTGAAAACTTGAGTCGCGCGGGACCATGAAGGGGCTCCAGGTCGCCGAGAAGTACACCAGCGGCGGGCCCTTGAGGCCCGGATCGAACCTCTGCATGGCCGGCCCGTAGCATTCCCAAGCAAGGTCATCACATGCAGCAAGGACACCGCGGAACATCTCGTCCTCGCGCAGCAGGAGCTTGGTGCGAAATACCTCCCAGATCGAATGCGCCGCCAGAATGCTGTTTTCCAGTGATACCGCCTTGTCAATCACGGTGCCGTCTGGAGGCAGATCGCCGAGATCCTTCCTGACGGATGCGGTTAGCCCGTTCAGCACTGTTTCCAGCCGACGAATCTGAGAATAATGCCGGCGCAGTCCGAGCCCCTCGTCATCGGTGAGCCGCCTCCAATGGTCTAGCTCCTTGTCGAGGCTTTCCATTTTGGCGTCGATCTCGGCGCGTCGCCGCTGGTTCAGTCCTGCACTCATGGCATGAACAGCCGGTCTTTCGGATCATTGGTCCAAAGCGCCGCGGCGTGGCGCGGCAGGACATGACCCAGATCCCGCGGTGGTTCGGCGCGCAGTCGACTGAGCGGAGCGCGCACGCAGTCAGACAATAGTGCCTCCGCGATTTTCGCCGTCAGATCCTGCCTCTCATCAGGTCGCGCCAGCCCGCATGCCAGAACGCCCCGCGCAACGCCGAATTCGAAGAGTTCGGCCGCGAAGATATTTCGCAGCAGCATCATGCGAACGGCTTCGACGTCATTGCGCGGGTGGGTGATGTCCAGCACAACGAATGGAGGTTGCGGCAAACTGCCGAGCATCTTGCCCAGAAACGACGCGGTGATCGGGTCGGCTCCGCCGTCGCTTGATCCGCCGCCCAGCGATTCCACGCGATGGCTCGTGCTTGCAAAGTCAAGATAGACTCCCGCGTATCCCTCTCGCACGGCGGCAACCACATGCAGAACCTCCGGTGGCTGGTTATTCCAGTTGAATGCCCTGAAAAAGAATTCAACATCGCGGACGTCGGTAGCGATGGGCGCGACCCCCAGGTCAGAATACACTGCGGCGAGGCTGAATCCGCTGGAGCTCTCGATGCGTACGTCATCTTCGCCTCCGGAGGGCATCAGCAATTGAACCGAGCCAGGACGCCGGCGATCGCCGGCCATGGATGGAGGCGGCCGCAATTCCGGCACCTGTCGAGATCGCGTGCCTGCTCCCCCGAGCTCCCATGGCAGCGCCGCAATGTCGTGCGCCAGCGCGATCGGTGCGCCCTCCGCATGTCGACTGCGAAGCACGCTGCGGAGCTCGCTCGCGAAACTAGCCCAGTCGGCACACAAGAAATCGATGGCAAGTTCGTGCGACAAGGCCGCATCACTGAGATGCGGCACCAAATCCGACCGAGAGATTGTGATCGCCTCCGCCGGCAGTGCACCTTCCGTCGCTTGCGCGAGCCGATGTGTGCCGAAGCTTTCCATCTCGCGCGACTCCGGCAAAGCTGAACGATCAGGCGGTGCGGATTGTCCAAGCGCCCGATATAGCTCCGTCGCCTCCCGTTGGAGGCGGAGACGATCGCCCGGCGTAGCAAGCTCGACTAAGAGGTCGGCGCGACGGGCCTGCCAAATATTGGGAAGCTCTGCCGGCGGTGAATATGAATCAAGCATATCCTTAGCGGCTGCGGCGTCGCCAGCGTGACGGACCTCTTCGGCGGCCTGGCACAAAAATGCGCCATATATGGGGAAATTTGCGAGCTCTGTTGAAAGAGCACGCTCAAGCAGGGATCCAAAACCGGTCTCGGTCTGGCCCAGCCGCTTGCGGGCCAAGTTCAAATGCCAGGCCCTCAAGAGCGGCCCCTCGCTGGCATCCTTGAATTCGGTGGCGAAACCGGCGCTGGCGCGGTCGAGTTCCTTCGCAGCCTCTTCGCGCCTGCCGAAAACGCGATAAAGGTCGGCGCGGCGGATCATCAATTCGACGCCGCTCCCCAGTTCGGAGCCAGGGCGCGCGAACTGTCCGATCAGCCGCGTCACAAAATCTTGCGATACATCGAGTCTTCCGTCCGCGTCCCTGACCCAATCCAAAGCTTCCGCGGTTCGGCTGATCGGTTGTATCTGGCCTACCGTTTCAAGCACGTCCTCCAGAAAATCATTCGATGCTTCCCTTAATCTGAATAACAGCGCGAAGATCAATACTCGCGCATGAATGTGCGGCGGAATGCCCTGACGCTCAATCAGCTCCGACAGGTTCTGACGCGCCTCATCTTGCCGGCCGGTTCGGCACAGCACAAAGGCCATTAGTAGTCGCAATTCGGTTCGGATCTCGATGTCCGCGCTTCCCCGCAACGAAAGTGCCGACACGATCTGTGTCTCCGCACGCCGATAATCCTGCATCTCGCGGGCTGTCATGGTCGCAGAAAGTAGCGCGCATCTTGCCGGTCCCGATGAGATCGTCGCAAGATCGTAGCTTGTTGCAGCCGAATCCCAGTCATCGGAAGCGGCTCGAAACTCCAGCAGCAAGGCTCGAGCCTCCGCGCGCTGGTCGAGAAGCCGCGCGCGCTCGTTCGCGCTGGTGGCGACGGCCAGACCTTGTTCGCAGGCGCGCAAGGCCGTGAAAGGTTCGCACTCCATGATGGCGAGCCGTTCTTCGAGAACCTGCGGCGACGTGGGGACCGGCAGCACACCGGGGGGCAACTTGCGCATCTCCGTTATGCGCTTTCTGGCGGTCGAAATGTCACCCACGCCAACCGCATACCAGGCCTGGTGGTCGATCACGCGAGCGCGGGCGCGCGGGTCCTCCCCTGCGCTCCGCCCCGCCGAGCTCATTGCTTCGATGACAGCGGCGTGAGCGCCGAGGAACATGTAATACGAAGCCAGCGCGAGATAGAGATCGGTCGCCGTGACGCCGACCGGTCCGGCTCCCGACAGCAACCGCAACGCTTCGCGAAAATGGGTTGGTGTGTCGGGGCCGGGATGCCGCAGCAGGATGGCAGCAAGCTGGAATTCCAACACGAATTTATGGCGGCTATTTTGCGCGCCTGGGATGGCGGCCCGGAGGAATTCCCCAGCATTCTCAGCCGAACCCGATTGCCAGGCCTCGAATATCTGGTCGAGATAGACCGGAATAGCGCCCCTGATATCCGGATGCACGCCGACGATCTCCCGGGCAATCTCGACATGCCGGTTGAACTCGTTGCGGTTGACCGGCTCGGCGAACTTCAGTCCGGCTGCCTGCATCAACAATTCCGCGACTTCGCAGTGTGCGGAAACAAGCAGCTCCGCAGAGGACACTTTCGGGTAAGGAATGCGCTCGGCCTCAGAATATTCGCGGCCGAGGATCTCGGCGGCAACGGAAACAGCGGCCGCCGGGCCGAACCGATCAACCGCCTCTCGCAGATGCCCGGTCCAGAGTGGCTTCGCTTGGACGCCTTCCCCCTGAAAGCGATGGAATATTGCATCCTGGTAATGGCGTACGGCGGTGTTGGCCCGACTCGCCGCGCGCGCCTTCTGCTCGAAGAATTCCGCGGCGCGATTCTGCAGTTCGGCGAATACCGGCTGCTCCCGCAACAGCATGCGTGTCGGGTTGATCACCTCCGGGTGGAAGTGTAGCTCGGATTGACCGTCCACCGTGACGTCCGTCAACCATCCCTTTTCGCGCGCATAGCCGGCAAGTTGATCCCAAAGATCTTTCATGCCGTTCCGCTCCAGATTCGCGAGTGCTTCGGAATCTGCCTTCCAGACATCTATCTTGCCGTCGAGAGGATCCTCGAAGCCGTCGAGGCCCTTGGCCGGATCATCATCGAATGGCTTACCGCGCAGAGCCTGAAGAAGCGGTGGCAGCAACACGGCGTTCGCGAATTCGAACGTAAGGTGACGCCCGATTGCACCGTAACGTATCATCCAGCGGATGGGTTGCGAATCTATGCGCCGGATAATGCGTTCGACGAGATAGGCGATATCGACGCTAGGGAAACGTTTGACTTCCTCGGCCGTGAGCTCCTTGCGGTTGAGCGCGAGCTCCGCGAACATGGCCAGCTTGAACGGATTGCGTCCAGTCAGCTGGTCGGTAGACGCGTTGTTTTTCCCCGTCGACGCATCCTTCTCTTCCGTGCGTTCGACGATCGCATCTCGGACAGGACCACCGGGTACACCGCGTTGCTCCAGATAACGGTGAGCCTCATCGTCGTCAAATCGGGGCAAATCGTAACCAAGAAATTCTCCGTCGTGGAGCACATCGCATCGTTTGGCGATATCGTAACGGCCGGAAAGCACCAAGGTAAGATTCGGGAAATCGTCGTGAATGGTGCGCAACGCGTCGATGCAAGCCTCCAGCCAATTGCCGGCCGACAAGGTCGCTTCTTCGAGAGTGTCCAGCATGACGACGACGGGGGTGTCGATATTGGCGCCCCTGAGCTGGCGGCGGATTTCTTTTGTGACATCCGGATTCCACCCTGGAATCCCCTCCTCCCGTTTCAGCCTTTCCAGAAGCGGTGCGAGCGCATTGCCGTTGGGTTGCTGCACGAACTGCGCGATCATCCGGCCAAAGAGGCGTGCCGGATAGCTCTGAACTTCTTCGAGCCTGAAGTCATCAAAGTCGACCTTTGCGCATAGAATCCGATTAGGAACCAGGCGACGGGTGGTCAGCCATCGCAGGAACATCGTCTTGCCGGTGCCACCGGTGGCATGCAGGTGAAAGATCCAGACGCGCTCGCCGAGCTTTCGATCGAATACCGACTTAAAGCTTTCGAGCAGTTGCGGCCGTTCAAAATAGGAACCGGTCTTGTAATAGTCACCGGCGAACAGGAGGCGCGCGGTATTGTACGAACGGAAGTCCTCCCATAACCGTGATACCCGTTTGCCGCGCCAGCTTTCCTGCAGACGCAGCATTTCGAGCAATGCGTTGCATTGCGCCATGTCGAAAACCTTGTCGGCTCGGGCAAACCATCTCTGGAAGAATGGTATGACTCGTTCGGGCGACGCCGAAGCGGCGAGGTGGTACACTGCGGCGAGTTGCGCCTCAGGATCATCCCTTCTCAGGAAATGAGAGCCAATGTTGGTGTTTTGGCGCCTCCAGCTACGCGGTTCGATCTGCCACTCGGCGATCAACCGCGCCCGCTCACCATCCTCGATCGCCCAGCGATTGCGGCGTAGCTGGCGTACATCGGGATAGGTAATAAAGTCCTCGAATGACGGCTTGTCGTTCAGGTCTTTGCAGAGTGAATCGTAGAGTGGTTTGTCGAACCAGCGCACAAGCGCGCATTGTTTGGTCGCTTCGACCACACCGTCCGGCCGCGGCGGGCGGATTTTCGAGAGCACTTCGTCCAGCGGCGTGTCGGCCGGAAAGCTCTTCAGAGCTTGCAGGAGAGCCGCGAAATCCGGAACACTCATCGCATGCGCTCCACGGCGTTATAGTACTCTGGGAAATGAAGTCTTATCGTGTCCCGAACCATCACCAGACGTGCCAAGCCCTTGGGTGGAGGTGATCTTCCTGGCGAACGACACAACAGCAAGCCGGCCAAATCCTTGATCCATTGCTCATCCTTGAACCACATCATCTCGGCGGCAAGCGTAGCCAAGTGATCGTCCGCCACATCGGCAGGCACTTCATATTTGGCCACCTTGTCTGAATATTTTGGCGGCATCGGCAGGAGATTGAAGGCCGCAGCCTGCATGTTCGTGACTGCTATGGCGACCTTGACGTGACTGGACTGTGTGGCAATCGGCAGGAACACGTTTCGGACAAGCTGCTCAAAGTCGTCGACTGGAAGCAAGCGTTCGCCCTTTGGCCCTTCGAGTTGATCGAAGACCAAGACGAGTGGTCTATCCGCGGCGTCGCGCCGCAAAGCCTCCACGAATAATGCCCCGATTTGCTCCTCCGGCCGCTTGTCGCTCAGAGCGGTCAAGGGCCGACATTCGTCTGAAATTTCAGTTTCTGGGTGCTCAGCCTCAACCCAGTCGCCCGGCGCGCCGGTTCGCGTCAGATTGTTCAGGTGCCAGTTGAACTGCCTGAAAGCGAGCTTGGAAAGCCCGGCATGCAAATATTGGGTACTGATATCCCGATTGTCGGCGTCACCGTCGCGAATCTGCCTAAGGATGGAGAGGAAAGACTTGGGAGTCCCGTCATGCATCCTGATATAGCGGACACGCGCACCGCCGATGGCCCAATTCTCCATGCACCACTTCAGCAAGTGGGATTTTCCAGAATTCGGCTCGCCTAGCACGATGAGGACATTTTCCGGTTTGTCCGTCATCCTGCAAGGATAGGCCCAGTGTGTGAATATCCGACGCGGTTCGCGGCAATTCGCGAACAGCCGGGCCTCCTCGAATTCGGCGCATTTCTCGTAGGTTTGGTCGGACGGCAGCGTGCAAGGCGTAAACAGCTTCGCGTTGCGCTCGCTTACCGTCAATGCCGGCAGCGCCCAGGCGATGTTCCCTGGAGCGCCAGGGATCAGCGCGCGCGCCTCGTTCATGGCATCTTCCAGGCGGTCACCGGCCGCCAGCCCCTTATACAGCGTGGCGGCGAAATTTCCGGCGAGATCGCCAATGACATCCGCCTGCATGCCGAGGACCGCCTTGGCGCCGGCTGCCAGGAAGCTTCGGTGTGTACTCCATCTGCCAATTTCGGCCGAGCTGCGGCAGGCGTTCAAGAATACGAAGGTGGGAATCCAGTGCTTTGCCGGCAAATCGTTGTCTATGCCGCTGCTCGACCAGGTCCAACTACCGCCGTCGCTTTCAATTCGCAGGCCGTATTCATCGGCTCCCTCGACTTTCCTGGTATGCCCGGCGAAGTGAAAGACATGTGGCTGGAAACGGCTGATCCATTGCATCATCGCCTCACGCGTAGGACGGCGCATGCAATGAACGTCGACGGTTCGCCCAAGTGGGTGGAACGTCCTCTCCACGGCCTCGACTTCCTTGCCGATTCCAAGCGCTTCTTCCTCCTCCGCCTTGCAGCCGACAACCATCAGAATTCGGAATGGCCAGGTCGACGGCTTGTTCGTCGCGGGGGGGGCCTGCAGGTTCAGCCGACAAAGGCCGGCGATCAACGCAGGCCTTTGGAGAGGTGGCTCCGCGGGACAGGCCATCTCCCAGGGCAATTGATCGAGTGCTTCGACCGCGGTCGCGACGTACAGGCGAGGATTGCCCAATGAGGCCCATCGCTGGCGCAGAACGCCGTCCGGCAGGAGCCAGTCGTAGAGTTTCGTGGCTATGTCTAGGAAATCGGGGTGACTGCGGCGGTCCGGAGTCACGCCGGACACATAGGTTACGATATCCGTGCGAGGCGGTGGTACGACGCGATCGACGTTGGCGGTCCATCGTCCGGTGGTGAGGTCGAGCCGCTTGAGTATCCCGGACGTCTGGTGGCCATCCTCCTCTATCAAGTGGACGTCAAAATTGCCATTGTTCGCCTCATGCGTTTCAATTCGGATCGTCGCAGAAACCATTGCAAGTCGGACTCCTCTTTGCTCGCTGCACGGCAATGTCGATACCGTGAACGGCACGAGCCCGCTGCCGTGCCATTCAGGGCCGCGTGCCGCCGCCTTTACTTGCTGTTCGCGACAGCGATACCGCCTTTCCGGCCGCTCCTGCGGTTGTGTGGAGAACACCGGTCGTCTTCAAGACAAGATCTACCTCAACGTTATCGACGTTTTGCACAAGCTCTTGCCTTCAGGCGATTGCTTCCGAAGCGTAGTGTGCTTTACCGGTTGCATCCACAACACAGAATCGCTCGAGATATGGTCGGCCCTCCGCGTCATTCCCCCATGATATTGCTTTTGCGACTTTTAGCCATTCTTTCCACAGGCGTGTAGAGTCCCCAATCGAACCACCCAGAGCGGAGAAGTAGTTCGGCATCGCGAAATCCGGCAAGGGCTCCGGCGCGGCACTGCCGTGCCCTTTGCCTCCGAACATTATATCTGTGATCTCCCAACCGGTCACGCCGACCCAACCAACGAGAACATGCGGGCCAAACAGTGCTCGCATGGTCGCGATTGTTTGGGCACTGCTACAAACGTTGCAGCCGCCCCAGATGATGAGCTTGCAACTGGTCTGTTTAAACTCCGTCCCGCGATTAAGAACAACGGTTTGCCCATCGTAAGTGATCGTCAGTTTGCTGGTCCCAAATTCGAGATCAATGGACTGGTCGTCGTTATACAATGAATTGCTGAAGTGCCCGGCGAGGAAAAGCACGTCATCGCTGCGCGCAAAGAGAGACTTCAGGTCGTTGAGCGACGGCTTCGTGGCGTGTAGGAATGATCCGGGCGATAGTTGAAGTTTTTCAACTGCGCCTTTGCGGAACTGTTTTGCGTCGCGGCGGGTTCCCAGTGAAAGTACGCTGAATGTTGCCATGACATCTTTCCCAATTGGACTCACAATGTCGCTTTATTTGGCCGGCTGATCCGGCGGCCTCAGAGGCTGCGCATCGTGCGCTTTTGAGACCAAGTACGTCGCGTGGCTCGCGAGGAGAAGCGCCGTGAACGCCGTGCCGAGTTCCGGCAGAGTAGTGAATATGGCCGTCTTGGCGCCCATTATCTGGAAAGCGTCAATGGTAGTCATCGCGACGAGAATAGAAAAGAAGCCGAGCACGAGGGTTGCAGTGATGACCACGTTTTGCAGGCGCGAAACGTCGACCGTATCGGAATCGGCTACTTCTTCGCCCATGAAAATATCAGCGATTGAAGCGAGGCGCGCCGATGCGCGTTTCTCCAACCCCTCCGTTGCCACGCCGAAAAAGGGTGCACCTCGTCTTTGTAAGTCGGCGTCACCGCCCCTAATGGACAAACTGGCATTATTTCCGCTGGCGTCCTTTGTGGGCAGAATAAGTGCAGAGACCATCGGAGAAACCGCCGCAATGCCAAGCGCGGCAGCGACCGAGGCAGGTATTGTCGGAAAGACACCGAACGTCGCGATGTCGACCGCGCTTGCTCCGGCCGCTGCTGCCGCCGGTCCGGCAATGCCGGCGAAGCCGATGTTGAACAATGCGAACGTGGCATACCCGGACAGAGCTACTGCAGTCCAAAGTGTGACTTGGGCGCGCGCAAGCGATACGCGGTTCCGGGTGTCGATCCACACGCCGGCGACACGCTGCTTGGTTCCTAAGCCAAGCGCAATGGTAAGCCCTGCAATGCCGGAGACCAGCATCAGGAAAGGGACGAGAACAGAGATCGATCCTGCGGCCGAAGCCACTCCGCTCAGGTAGCCCGAAACATCGTTCAAGAGGGTGAAGATCGGGCCTCTCCAACTGTGTTCTTGGCTAACGTCAAGCGCCGCGCGCCAAATGGTGTTACATCCATCGTTGCTGGGGTCTGTCGGGCATGCTATCGCGTCTGAGAGAACGGACACAGCCGCCGGAAAATCGTGGCGCTGTCCGTTGGTCGGCGGCGGAATATCATTGCCCCTCAACAGCTTGCCGCAGACTGCTGATTGGGCGCCATTGGGCAATAGCTTATGGTCGGCTGCGCACAACTCGGTGGTTCTCGCCAGCAATTCGTACTGATAGGCGGGATTGCTTGTAACGAGAATATTGCGTGCATCGCTCATCGATCGACCAGCCCAGACCGACAATGCACCACCGAGCACGAAGACGATGGCCGCGACGATGCCAATTCCCCAAGCAACTCGGTTGTATGGGTTTTTGCCCCCCAGCTGCGGCAGACCACTGCCGGTGAGCGCGGAGGCAAAGGGCAACTCGTGGTCGGCAGGTACTTTGTCACTTTCGAATAGACGATAGACGCGACCGTCTGATCCATCGGCGGTTACGAAGTCACCGCCGCTCGTAACGCCTTCCTCTGTGATCCAACTCACTCCCTGGGGCAGCGGCTGATCGACACGTGGACTGCCGTTGACGGTGACTTCCCACAATGCGGCACGCGCAGGCAGCGTGGCGCCACTCCAACTACCAGCCTCTACCGCGTCCACGGTGGCCATTACCCTTTTATAGCGTGCCTCTTCGGTTGCGCCGACGCGAGGGGGTGGGAGCTTTCTTAATTTGTTGTCGAGACCACGCTTTTTTGCTCCCGCTGCGAGCTTGGAAACGACCGCCTCCAGTCGCGCTTCGGCTGCCGTAGAGCCGTCCTTGGAAGTGGCCCCGCTGGTCTCGCCCCAAACGATTGCAAGCACATCCGTATCAGCCATCGCCCTCCCCTCCGCAGGCACAGCTAGTCGCGAACATCGCCGCACTCGCTACCTATACTACTCTTATGCTGCAGTTTCAATTTATTGTGGAAAGCGTTGTCGAGATGTGATCTATTAAAAGGTCAGAAGTTATTGGCGTGCCAGACCGAGGGGGGACATGGCGGACGTCATTCAACTCTATTCCGCTACGGGCGTGAATTACTCGGTCGATCTTTCGGCGCGAAGATCAACCGGCTCGACCGTTGAAGCCATCATTGTCACAGCACGCAACCATGCCAATACAGTGCTCGGTCAAGGCGAGCTCAAGGTCAGTTTCGACCTGCCTGATGAGCTGACCATTGGCGGACGGCTCAAGACTTGGAGTGAAATCCAAGCCGAGATCAAGGCATTTCGCGATGCCGCGAGGGCCGATCTCGCCGCGACGCGGGAGCGGATGCGTGACAACCTGCGAGAGCAGTTGGCGGAGCGTTCGATATCGCTGAGCGCAAACACAGGTGCTTTCCTTGGGATCGATGGCGTCGGCTTCGCCGGCGCGAGCGCCACGGCGCAACTGTCGATCGATCTGCTCCTGCTCGATCCGACTCTGCAGCCAAAGCCGGCCGACGATGCGGCCGTGCTGACCGCGCGCCTCAGCAGCCGCGGGACGGTTCAACTCGGCGGCAACACGTGCACTGCCGCGATGCTGCTCGTCCTGGTGGTCACTCGCGGCGCGCTGGTGAGCGCCGTCCCGTCGCTGTCGCTCGAGGGACTGCCGGCTGCAAAGATTCCCGCCTTCGACTTTCGGTGGCCCAGCATCGACTGGCCGTCGCTGAGCTGGTCCACGCTGGACGTGAATCACGTCGCGTCGCTGTTGCGCTTCGACCTGCCGATTCCGAAGGCAGGTGAATTCGATCAGCCGTTGCACATCAACTGGACCACGCCACAGCCTCAGATCGCGTTCGCGATAGACGCCTCGAACCATTTGACGATCACGACAACGCAAAATGGCACTGGCGAGCTCGTTTGCGACACGATCGATGCGAATGGCAACCCGTTCGCACAGAAAATCGCCGACATCACTGGTTTCGGCATCGCGCTGTCGAGCGGCGGGAGTTTTTCGCTTACCGGTGCAATCAAGGCCGCCACAGCATCGATTGGTCTGCCGCGGAAGCGAATCGATCAGCCCGACGCGCTGCCGTTCACGATCGAGCTCGATCCGGGCAAGCTCGAAATCCAGATCACTGCCGACATCAATCTTCCACAATCCGCCAGCGCCGACGTTACCGCCACGCTGGACCTGCCGCGCGTGCTGGTCCGGGCGAAGAGCGATCCGGCGCTGCTGCTCGCGCTCGGCGCAACCTATGAGCAACTCTATGATTCCGCTACGGGCGCATCGTCCGGCAAGCTGACCCGACTTGAGATTGTGGAGCCCTACCCGCTCGCACTTACGGCGCTGGCAGCACGTGAGGCCGCCGATGCCGCTGCGGGGCTAATCCGGCTGATCGGCGCAATCCGTCTGCCGAAGCCGAACGTCCCGGAGACCGGCCTGGTCGCGCTGCTGGAACGCATCGGCGCGATAATCGGCGCGGCGGTCAAATGGCTGGCGCGCCAGGCGGGTGGCGCGCTTGACGCGCTGCTCGGTATCGCGGAGGCAATCGGCAAGGCACTCGAGGAGGCGGTGCACTGGCTTCGCAAGGCGCTCAGCAAGCTTTCGGCTGGCGACCCGCACGTCGCGATCGAGGTCCGCCTCGATGCACGCAGCTTCGCGCTGCGCCAGATCGTCATCTCGCCCGCCTGGTCGGTGGCGCCGAACGAGGTGTTCAGCAGCGAGGCAGCCGCGCTGGATGTGACCGTACCGCTTAACTGGCGTCCATCCCTGGTGATCGACCTTGATGGTCCGCCAAGCGTCGCGCTAATCGCGCTGCAGGGCAAGAACAACAACACCTCTTTCACGCTTGGAACCGACCTGTGGCTCGCTCGCGATGCCAGCATCGAATCGGTCGCGGATACCGACGTCCAAGGTAAACGCCCGACGAAACGACTGATCCAGGTCGCCGCGAAGCTCAGCAAAGCGCAGCCGGTAGTGATCTTCCGCTTCCGCTCCGGCAAGACGGCCTTCTTTGAAACGGTGGAGGCGGCCGTAACGCCGCTGGTTGAAAGCGGAATCAGCATTGCGGGCATCAGTGGGCCCGTGGTCTATCGTCCGATCAACTGGAGCGACGTTGCCGTAGACGCAGAGATCGAACCCGGCACGGCGGAACGGCTGTTGCCCTTCCTGCAGTCATCGAAGGGAAATGCCAAACCGAGCTTCCTGGAGAATCTCGATCAATATATCTCGGTGAAGCCAGGGACGCCGAAAAGGGCCAAGGACGGCGTGGTGGAGCTGCCGCTCAATGCCGAGCTCCGCATCCGCGAAACGAAGGTGCAGCTGCCGCTCAAGCTCGGGCTCAATCTAAAGACCTTCGAGCTGCGCTTCGCCGGTCCGGAGATGATCGAGATCAAGGGCACGAGCGCCAAAAGGGATTTCGACGTCTTGGGATTGTCGGGCGAGATCGTTCCCAAGACGCACAAGCCCGGTGATCCGCTGCCCGCCGAATACGGCTTCTACAAGCTGGATTTCTCCAAAGGCGACGTGCGCCTCGCGCTGGCCGACAGCGCGCGGCTCGACCTCTCCTACGGCCGAGTCGCAAGCGGCGGGCGCGGCATCGTGTTCAAGGTCGAGGAGCTCGGCCTGTCGCGTGGCGGACTAGACCTCAATGCTAAGGTGGATCCCGATATCCCGGTGCAGCTCGCCGGCGTCGACATGCCGTTTCGCTTTGACAGCGGCGGATTGTCGATCAAGCGCAGCGAGATACAAGCTTTCTCGATCAAGGGAGCCGGGCAACTGCCGCCGGAGTTGGTTGGCGAAGCGAACGCCACGATTTCTATCTCAATGGGGCGCGGCAAGGATGGCTCGCTGATCGTGCAAAGCGCCGAGGCGACACTCGACAAGTCGAATGATCCGATCGTCTGCCACGGCACACGCTTTAAGCTTACACTCTCGGCGATCGGACTTGAGTTCAAGGACTTCTCGTCCCAGGGCGCGGGCTATCACTTCTACTTCACACTCACCGGATCGGCTGAATTCAAGCCGCGCGCGGGCGAATTCACGGACGGCCTGTTGAAGAACTTCGGCAGCCTGACGATCACTCTCGACAAGGCGCCGCTCGCCCGCGATCCCTCGATGCTCCTGACCGCAATCGAGTTCCAGGTCGCGGTCGAGCCGAAGAAGCGGATCAACTTCTTCAACCTCTTCACCTTCGAACTGCGCGGCATCGGCTTTCATCCGGCCTCGCGGGCCTTCGGCGGTAAGCCTGCAATGTCGGTCTCCGGTCAGGTCAACTTCGTCGAAGCCGGCGACATCGTCAGCCCCAAATTCGATTTCCACAAGCTCTGGATTGCGCCGCCGAAGGACGGCGAGACCTTGCCGCAAGTGCGCTTTGACGGGCTCACCGTCGGCGTTCGTTTCGGCGGCGCGGCCTCGATCGAGGGTACCGCCATTGCGGTCGATGACCAGCTGCCGAGCCTGTATAGGCCTGGTGCGCTGCCGGCCGACGTAACCGCGCATGGCTTCCTCGCGTCAGGCAAGCTCACCATCAAGGGCTGGGGCCAGATGGCCGCCTCAATGGGCTTCCTTGAGTTGCAAAAGCGCGGCGGCGAGCTGCGGCAGGCGTTCTTCCTTTACGGCGAGGCCGGGGAGCTCTCGATCGAGATCCCGACCCCGCTCGGACCTATCTATCTGCGCGAGGTCGGCTTCGGCTTCGGCTATCGCTTCACCCTGGCTGCGTTCAACCGCGCCGATCAGGTACGCAATGTGAAGCAGCTCATCGATGTCCTCGACGACATCTCGAAATATCAAGGCGAACTTGCTACTGTGAGGTCATGGGAGCCGGAGGCCGCGGGCAATCGACTGACGCTTGCGTTGCGCGGCCTGATCAGCATTTCCAGCGCGTCGGGCGAAAGGGAATACAACGCCGACGCGGAAAAAGAGATTCCCAACCCAGTGCTGTTCGACATCGTGGCGGCGCTGCGCAGCGATCTCACCTTCTTCATGAACGCGCGCGTCTGGATCGCGCGCAACTATGCGGACTGGCACGACTCAAGTGGGACCGATGCCTGGCGTACCAATCCAACCTTGCGCGGTTATGTGTATCTCTCGGTGCCGCGCAAGGAGTTTCTTGCCCGGATGATCGCCGACGGGACCGGCGACGTCGACGGCAAGCATCCCGAGTTGCCGGCGCCGTTGGTCGCAGCGATGAAGGCCGTGCGCTGGTCGGCCACCACCTATATCCGCCCTGGTCTATTCCACCAGGAGTTCGGCTGGCCCTACGAGCTAGGTTTCACCTTCGAGCGCGACAAGACGTTCCAGATCGTCTGCCAGGGCGGTCTGGTTAATCGCATTGAGGACCTCTCGATCCTCTACGGCATCGCGTTTCGCGCCAGGGGATTCGCGCAGATCGGGGGCTCCGTCGGCGGGCGCTCGTTCGGCGCCTCGGTGCTCGCGCGCGCAGACTTTTCGATCGATGCGAAATTCATCGCCTATCTGTCGATCCAGCGCTTCAACGAGACGCTGTTCTACGGATCGCTCGCGTTCGACGTCTCGATCTCGCTGCAAGTGCGTGTGTGGCTCGAATTCTCGATAGGCATCAAGGATATCCATCTGGAAATCGGCTTCTCGCTCTCGCTCACTCTCTCGATCGCGCTCGAGGTTGCAGTGTCGCCGCGGGCGATCGGTGGACGCGCCGCGGCATCGGTCGGAGTCGGCGCGTTCGGCCGCTCGGTCCGCCTCGGCATCGGCTTCGGCTTCAACGAGGGCGCGGTCAATACTGCGCGTAGCCGGGTCGAGCGGTTCCTCGCGCTCGGCCTCACGGTCGCGACTCCCGACTCCGAGCAGGGCGTCGCGCCGCCGGCGCCGGAGCAGCCTCGCGGGCCCACGTCCCGCGATGCAGACCAGATGCTGGACCACTCGCTCGACAAGCACGAGGAAATATCGGCGGGACCGCTGCCGCAGCCAACGCCGGAAGGTCGCGACCTGCAGCCGAGCGGCTATTGGGCGATGCTCTTCCCGGTCGCGGGCCGAGGCGGGGATGGCGAGCGCTTCGTCATGATCTTCGTGCCGCGCGATCATTCCGAGACTGGACTGCCGGAGGCGACTCTGCCGAAAACGACTGCGGGTGGACTGCTCGGCACCTTTTATGCACCGCCTTCCGTGTACGAACCAAACGGTTCGGTTCCACCGTCCCTGGTCATCCGCAACCGCTCGATGACCAGACCGGTTGCAGTCAAGAAACTGGAGTCGCGCAGGGACAACTCCGGCAGCACTACGCGTGAGGTCCTGTTCGGCGACAGTGCCGCCATCGAAATCTCGTACGACGTCGCCAGGACGGCATTCCAATCTGGACAGGACACGCTTTCGCTCGGCCGCTTTCTAGGACAGTGTTTCGTACGCGTGGGCGATGCCGCTACGGACCTGCGCGAGCCGTGTCCGAGGCGCATCGACGTCGATCCCGAGCGGTTGCCAGATGCGCGCGAAGCAGCCGCCCAGCTCCTCGCCACGGCGGGACGCGACCAAATCGCGCTCAAGGCGGAGGAGCGGGCCGCAAATGAAATCGAGGAGCGCCGCTCCGCGGTGATCGCCTCACTGTGCGAATCCGCCGGCAAGCTCGCGATGGGCGGCGAAGCCGCATGGACGTTAGAGGCAACGGAGCTCGGCCTCGACGTGCGGTCGCTCGGCGTCGCTTTCGTCGTCACACGGGCTAACATCGATGAGTTGTTCGAACTCCCCGCGCCGAACGGCGAAGCCGCGCCCCGCCGCGCTAAATTCGAGTTGGATGCGGCGGTCGGCGGCATCGGGGCACTGACGCCCTCGGTCCATCTTTTCAATCCGCCCGAGCGCATGTTCCGTGAGCGCGGGCCGAAGCTGGCCGAGCCGGTGGTCGAGGCCACACGCACCGGCATCCGTCTCGATTGGGACCTTGAGCCGGCGTTCGGTTTGTCGACCGGCGTATGGAACGATCCAGAGTTCGACCTGCAGCACTACCGCATCGAGCGCATTCTGATGCGTGGAGGTGTCGTAATGGCCTCCGTGCCACCGCGGCGGGTCACCGTCAAGGCCGCGGCACCGATGCGGCTGGTGCGCGACATCACCACCGGGGACTTCGTGTGGCGTTTTCTGCGTCCGAACGCGCAATATGTTGATGACCTGGCCGACTTGCCCGGCGAGCTGCGCGCCGCGATTCTGCCAGGCGCAGAGAAGAGCGAGAAAGTGGCAGCGCAGGTGCCCGACACGTTACGCTATATCGTCGTCCCGGTGGACACAGCCGGCACCGCAGGCGCTCCGACGCCGCTTCAGCTCGACATAAAAGCGCCGAGCCGGTCGCGCGAGGGCATCCGCCGTGCGGTGCTGCACTTCGAGTACCGCAACGACAACGCTCAAATCCGCAACATCGATGCGCCTCCCACTAGGCCGATTGTGACCCTCGGCCTGGATGACGGAATGGATCCAACGCCGGCGAAAGGCGAGCGCCCTGACGAACGCGGCAACGTAAGCGATAAGCGCACTTATATCCTCCGGGTGCGTCAGGAGCGCGCCGCTCCGACCGGACTCTACGGTAACGACGCGGTCACCGACGCGCTGGCGCGACCGACGGCCGGCGATTTTGCGCAGAAGCACGTCACCGACGAAGATTTCGAACTGACGCTGCCCAAGGTCAAATCCAACAACACGCCGAACCAGATCCCGTGGTTCGACGATCCGCGGCCGCTTGCGCACTCAGACGGCTACGGTTTGAAGCACGTCGGCTCGAGCGGCGGCAACGACCTTGATAAGTTCTTCCGCACGATCGGCGTGGACCTGTCGGGCGAAGAGCGTGCGCGCGACGGCGCACGCGGCGTGCGCTTC
This sequence comes from Sinorhizobium sp. P24N7, assembly GCF_042436655.1. Taxonomy (NCBI): domain Bacteria; kingdom Pseudomonadati; phylum Pseudomonadota; class Alphaproteobacteria; order Hyphomicrobiales; family Rhizobiaceae; genus Sinorhizobium; species Sinorhizobium sp. P24N7. The sequence goes on from NZ_JBHMIW010000002.1 coordinate 229,581, forward strand.
GCGATCCGGCCGAAGCATGAGCTAGGAGAGTCTCCAGGCCCCTGGTGTCCGGTCGACATCACAATGCTGATTGATTCCCGAGAATCGAATGCCCCGTCGCCGAAGCTGCCGCCGATCGCGGCGCCTGTCGAGATATTTGAGCATCCGGTGGCGATCGACGCCGCGCCGTTGCTGTTCGACGACCTTGGCGGCGAATCCGGCCGCGTGTTGGTCTGGCATCCGGCCGAAAACGGATTGCTCAGAAGCCTTCTGACACCGGACGCCAATGGTCCGGCCCTCGTGCTGCTGCGCGATGGCGAACGTCGGGTCGCGACGCGCGTGCGCTGGAACGGCCGCCCGGCCGCTGACGATGTCGATGCGGGAAACAGTAGCGCAAAGCGCTTGGCCCGCTTGTTCGGCGGTTTCGATCTGTTTGAGATAGATGCGGCTGACGAAGCTGAAAGCGCTACGACTGCTCCGGCGGCAGTTGCGATCGCCTATAAGTTGAGCACGGCGGTGGAGGACGCCGATCCGGGCAACGGGACCATCCGGCTCAATCGCAAGCCACAATCGCAGGCAACCGCGATCTTTGCCGACCTGCGCGACCGGTCAGGCGCCGACCGGACATCGGTGCTCGACCTAATCAACGACTCATGCGAGCGCGTGAAGGGGCAAGTGCGGCTGGTCAAAGCGAACGACGCATCGCGCTGGCTCGCTTTCGATCTGACCGCCGCGATCAGTGCGCAGGGTTACCGGAAGCTCGTGCTCACCTGCACTGACGCGAGCGATCCCACGCCTTTCGCCAATAACGATGCCGTCGTTCTGCTGTTCACACGGTTGCCAGCACGCCATGTCGCGCGCGTGCAGGCGCTCCCTGCCGCAATGGCGCGGCTCGATCCGCCGGAGATCGCGGATTTTGCCAAGGTCGAGGCGCACTATCCGAGCGAGACGCGCAGGCTGCAGAAGAAGGGCGCCGGGCGCCGCGCCGCTTGGTACACGCCCGCCGAATCCTATGTGGTGTGGCCGCAGCATACATTGCGGCGCGCGCTCTCCATCAATGTCGACGAAACGATCTTAACCGAACTGTTGTCGAACGGACGCCCACACTCGTTCGAACTAAGCCTCAAGGTCGGGGATAGATCCTATGAGGTCGTACGGCGCAGCGGTGGTCCATTCGACAACAGCCAGGGGCCATGGACCGCGCGCGGCCTGCGCATGCTGTTGCAGGATCTGACTTGGGACCCGGACAGCGCGGACGCGAAGAAACATTACGCTGAGCATCGGGAGCAATTCCGCAACGCCCGGGTCACCATCACGGCGCGAGAAGGCGGCGGAGCCGTGCTGGCGAGCACCGAGTGGTCTATCGACCTCGATCCGGTGCTCCACTCGGTGCTGGCCGATACCATCGACTGGGCGCGCTATGACGAGATGCCACCAACTGCCTTTCCGCCGCTCAAGGTGGACCAGGCGACATTCGACGCACAGTTGACGGCACAGACGCTGGATCAATCCGTCGCGGTCGAATTCCGGCTTGACGAATGGCCCGCGGCACCAGCGCCGAACGTGCTTGGCTTCCGCGTCGGCGGCGCCACGTCGTTTCCCGATAGACTGCGTTTCGAATACCCGCCAACTGCGAAGACAGCGCAGGAAAAGAAGGACAGCCTGTTGGCCGCACTGGCGCGGCTGGTCACGAACCTCCCTGCGCTGGCGCGGAAAAAGCTGGCAGACGATTTCGCCAAGGACCAAGGCAGCTACAACAACGTGCGCCTGCTGCTGCAATGCGAGATGTTGCCATCGGTCGCAGCTCCGGCAGTGGAAATTTCCTTCCCGGTCGATGTTCGGTCGATGTTCGAGGATCTCGAGCGCTCAACCTATCGCCGGTACGAGCCGGTGCTGGAACCATCGCCGAAGATCGGTGCGACCGATGTCGCCAGCTGGCTCGACGAAACGCCAGCTGAGCGCGACCCCTACGGCTGGGGCATCCTGCGCACGCTTGGGCTGGGCGCAGGACTGCGGCTGTACGATACCGAGACGCGCGAGTACCTGGCTCCGGACGCGACGCTACGCCAGTTGCAAAAGGCAATGAACAAGGCTCTCGCATGGTACGACACGCTCTCCATCGGTGCACCGTTCGTCGACGTCGTGACACGCGCGGGTGGCACGATGCGGCTTGCTTCATTCGACGGCGGCACTCCCGCCACGACACCGGACGATGTGCAGAGACTCATCAACCATGATGCCCTGGCGCTGACGCAGATATCACTGCGTCCCCTGCCCGACCGCTGGCGCCGACACGCAGGCGATCAAACCGCGATCCAAAAGCCGGTCGCCTATTTCGCCATCCGCAAGGCCACCGGACAGGCCTCACCGCTAACGATCGACTTGAGCAAGATCAATGCTGCAGCTATTGCGGTCGCCGATGTGCTCGATCTGACGGCGCAACTCGCTAAGCCACAATCTGTCACGCTATCGAACTACGTCCCGGACGGCGACCCGAAACGCAAGAAGCTGAATGAGGAGCTGACCGGCGGAGCAGGCCAGCAATCGACCCTGATGATCGACATAGCGCGGGCAAAGGACGGAGAAGTCGTCGCGCTTGTGCGTGCAACGGTGTCGGACGGCGATGCCTTCGGGATTTTCGGCCAGGCCTGGGGCGGCGGTGGGGACGTCGGGGAGATCGCCGATCCGATGGGCACGACCGGCCTGGAGCCGTTCGGTCGCTTTCGCGACATGGCCGCCGAGCGGTACGTCGCGCTCGCCGGATCCCATGCTGGGATCATCGAAGCCATTGAGGCGTTGAAGAGATCCGCGGAGCGGCGCTGGCCAAAGGCTTGGCCAGCCAGCGAGGATGAAGCCAAGCTGCTCGCCCGCATTCCCGACTGGACCCGCCGCTTCGTCGATCATGCTCCAGCGAGCAAGCCGCCGCGCGAGGTTCATTTCTCGCTCGCCGAGGTCACGCGTCCCGATCCGTGGCGCGTTGGAGTACAGGACGACGGGACCATGGAGGTGCTGTTGACGCATGACGATCGCAAGCGCCGGCTGAAACGCTATGCGATAAGGCCTTTCGGCCGTTACGAAGGGTTCGTCGACGCACTGCGCGCTGCGGAAAACGAGGCCAATCCGCGGGTACCGCAGCTGTTCGGCGCATGGAGCGACTGGCTCGCGGGGGAAGAGGATGCAGCGAACCGCTTCGAGGAAAGCTGGAGCCGCCGGCTATTGGATGTGGTGATTCCGCGCACCGAGCCGCTGGCTCCGCCGGTTCTGGTCGACGCTAAGCGGATCGAAATACTGCCGCCCGGCGAGACCAACCCGAAGAAGGCGCGGCGCGTGCTCGAGTTCATCTACAAACGGCACACCGAGGAGCTTCTGTCGGAGTCGAACGTGACGGTCGAGGGCGCCCTCTCGTTCGAGACCACGGCGGTCGGCTTCTGGCGCGAGTTCCCGATGCAGCGCTGGGCGCAGGACCTCGTTCCAGACATCAACACGGCGGCCGCATTCGGTGAATTGAATCCAGGTCCTAATCCCGCCGCTCTGATCGCCAGCGACGACATGTTCGGCGGTCTCGCTACAAAGGAGGGCGGACGCTACACCGATGGCTGGCGCGGCACGCTCGCGATGCGAACCGAGGCGCTGCCGTTCTTCTTCCGCATTCATGCGGCAGCCTTCGCGTCCGCCGGCGTCGTCGTTTCCGACCCGGTGATCGCCACCGTCGAGGAAGGTCACTATGATCTGCACCTTCCGTGGAAGCAGGATCTTTTTGGCGAGAGGACTCCCGTTCCACGCTGGTCGGTGCTGCGGCGCGACGGCGCCAAGCCGGGAGTCTATTTGGAATTCCATCTACCGCTAGTGCGGCTGGTTGACGGAATGCCGGTGGACACGCGACCGATCTGGTTGTCGCACAACGCGATACCCGAGGTGTTCAGCCTCCCTGATCCGTTCGCCCGCTATGAGATCAGGGCCTTGACGGTCGACAGCGCCGGCCTGTCAGCCGCGTCGGCGGAGCTCGACGTGATCGGCGAGCAGCGCAGCGAGGACAGCTCCAAAACCTCGGGCCATCGCGTCAATGTCATCGGTCCGCTGTTCGCGGCGGACTCGGCCGAGCCCGACGAGTTATATCGCTGCACGAACCATGGCGTGTGGTGGCAACTCGCGATCTCGTCCAGGCTGCAACAAAAGGAACAGCTCGAAGCCGAAACCTTTGCGCCGCACATCGATCCGGTCGTGTTTGGGAGCACCATGCATCACCCACTGGAGCTGATTGAGCTGGATCCGCAGGCATTTGCCGCCGGCGCGGAGTGGCAGAATCTCGCGCCTCAGACGCCGGTTACGGCGACGGTGACTCCGGTTGCGAATACGGATGCGGCCGCCTTCGCGCAGTTCAAGGTCGATGTGACCGTTTGGCGCGATGCGTTCGCCGCCTATGCGGCGAATACCGCCGGCAAAGCGATCCTGGACTTCCTGCAGGCATGGGTCGACACCGACGGCAACGCGCCACCGCCGACGACACTAACGGCCAATGATTTTATCTGGGGACTGCCGCGACTGCCCGAAGGCAGACCGACGGCAGTACAGGTCACCCACACGGCAATCGGAGACTGGCGAGCGCCCGCCGATGCCGGAATCGCGGGGCGCGAAGCGCTGCGACAATTGAAGACGAGCAAGACCCAGGGCGGGTACGCTCAGGACGACTTCGACACCGGCGTTCGCGAGTTGGTGCGGACCGAGATGCGACGCCTCTCCGCGGCACGCAAGGAGCGCGAGCCTGGAAACCGCTTTCTCGACTTCCCGCCATTCGCGAGCCCACTCTCCGACAGCCTGGCTGCAGCGGCGCTCAAGGTCGGCCTCGCGACCGCCCCGGATGGATCGCGCCTGCTGCCGCCCAGCGCGGACGTGATTGCACGGGTCACGATCAATGCCAATCCACTCAAGGATGCGGCCAAGGTCGTCGCCTTGATCAAGGCCCTGGAGGCGACTCCCTTCACCGCCCTCGCCATTACCGAACTCGGCGTGCTCGAAGACGGCGTGCTCAAGGACGTCGACATGAGCGTGCTGGTGCATTTGCCCTGCAATGCGCTGCTCGAGAACGGCGTCGCCAGTGCACTGGCAGACCTCGGAGCGGCGAATCAAGCGGACTGGCGCGCAGTGTCATTGCTGTTGCGCATGCCGCCGACCGATCAGGAGCGGGACACGATTATGGCGGCTATCACCACGACCGTAACCGATGCTGCAGAGCGCGATGCGCTCGCGGCTTTTACGGACCGCACCATGAGCGGGCAGGTGTTCGGGCTCGGTCGCACACTCGGCGTGAAGGTTTTCCGCGGGAGCGCCGATCCCGCCGAGGATGCGATCGTCAGGTCGGGAGAGGGAGCGCAGCCATGTCAATGACACCGTTTCGCCGCATCGCGCTCGAGGGGCCTGATTTCAGCGTCGACGAGCGGGTCTGGGAAGCGCACGTCAATCTCGGCTTTCCATTCAACGTCGGCGCCGAGCCGCCCGTGGTGCGCAATCATTCCATGCGACTGCTCGCGCAGACCGCGGACCCGGTCAACGCCACGATTGTCGGCGAGCATTCGGGAAACGCGAAGACCAGCGTGTCCTTGCATCAGCCACTGCTGCTCACCGCCGCTGCGACGACCGTAGACTTCGGTCCCGGCGACAGCGCGGCCGCGATCGAGATCCTGTCGGCGGCTTTCGAGCCAGTCCGGCTGACAGGCGACGACGCGCAGCCGCGCTACTCCGAGCTGCACGCCGCGCCACGCGACGGGTGGCCCAACGGACCGTTCGAAAAGGACAAAGACGGTCTGTTTCAGATCGTCGCGCCGCGTCTGCGCGCGACCAGAGGCGTAATGCGCGTCGGCTACGCCAATCCAGCGCAGCATGGATCGGCCGTGCTGACCAAGCGCCTGACGATGGACTGGACGCCGCTCGCTGAACAACGGGTGCGGATCCTCGGCAACCTACAGATCGGCACGGTCGAGACGCTCGAGAAGGTCGGAAGTCCCCCAAAGAAGGCGCGCGCCATCGCCTTCGAGCTGGTACCCGAAGGCGTGGAGTTCGATGCGCACGTGCCGGACCCGTTCGGAACGAAAATCGATTCCCTGCTCGATCTGCGCCTGCGGCTTGTCGCGGTTCACCGCGCCAACCGCAGCGAGATGCGGCTCGACCTGGTCGGCGGGTCGGCCGACAGCCTGAAGAGGTTATCGGAGGGGCTCGCCTGGATGGCGCGCGATTTTGCGGCGCGCGGCGGCAATATCGTGCTGCAGGTCGACACGCGCGGCATTCCGCCGCTGTCGTGGTCGCTCGCTTATGACAAGGTCAGCAAAGCGTACAGCTGCGGCGCGCCGGGGGTGATTCCGGAGGTCCTGCTGCGCGAGGACGGCGTCGGTATCAAGCTGCTGACGCGCGCCGACGCCGGAGGCGGCGAGCTCGGTGTCGCCGAGTTGGTGCGCTATGCAGTGCGGCTAGCGACCCGCAGCCCGACCGCGAGCGTCCAACTGAGTATCGAGTCGGTGTCGGACGAGCCAGCCGCGCCGGCAAGCGGACCGACGGTCACCATGTCTTGGAGCGATCCGCCGCAGGCCCCAAGGCCGTACGGAAACCCGGACGCGGTCATGCTGACGAGATTCACCGGTGCCGCCTCGATGGAGGTGCTCGGCGCCCGGTTCTCGGAGATCTGGGGCCGTTCCGGCGCAATCGCGCAGAAGACATGGCCTCCCTATGCCTTCATCGCGCTCGATCGCGGCTGGGTGCAGATCCCGCTCATGGATGCGCCGAAGCCAGGCACTGTGAAGACACGACGCGCCGCGACCGGCCCATCCGCCTTCGCGGGCTTCATGCGCGTCGATGTGCCGCTCAAATCCGGCACGCTTCCGGGTGATCCCGCGCCCGACGGCAGCGACCTGCCCGGGCTGCTCGTTGTCGCGTCTAGCCGCATCTCGATCACCGTCACATGGGCGAAGCCGCTCGAGGCCGACGCCGCACGCACCATCAAGGTCGAGATCGAGGATTCCTTCGGGACACTCGACGGCCTGCTGTGGGCCGGCGAGGCCAGTCCCTCGCCGGTCGAGATCCTGCCGCCACGCGATGCCGGGCCGGCAGCGCTGCACGCGATTCCGATCGTGTTCGGCGGCCGAGATATCACGGGCTGGAACGTCAATGTCGGCGCGATCGCGGGCGGAACGCTCGGTGAAGTCAGTTTCCCGCTTCCGGTCGTGACAAGCCCCGACGCCGGGCCTCTACTGGTGTGGCAGCCGCATAAGGAGCTTGCGCTGGTTTCCACGGTCGCGATGACACGCACGGCGGAGAGCGCGACGCGCCCCTCGGCGACGCGCGAGCTGGTGCCGGCCCAGGTGGCGTCGAACGGCGAGCTCACGCTCGTATTTGGCGCCGACAGGCGTCTGCCCGAGGTCGTGCTGCCGGCCGGAACCAGCGTGCATGGCGACGGCCGCTGGCGCTGGCCATGGCCCGGCGAAATCGCTGCCGAAGGGTCCTCTCCCGCATCGCCGCGCGAGCAGGCCGGAGTTGCGCTTGCGGCTCTTACGCTGCCGGGAATCGAATTCACCCTTGGGCCGAATGCCGCGAAGCTGGAGGCGGACGCGAGCCTGCTGGTCTCGCTGCGCTTCGATCTGCCGATCCTCGACGAGCTGTTCGCCAATGCAAAGGCACCAGAGTCTAGGATCGCGCCTGGCAAGAAGCAGGCGATGTCCGCACGGGAGACGCCGCCGACCGCACTCGACCTGCGCAGACTTTCCGACGTCTGGTTCGAGAACGCACGCCGCATCGCGCGGGCACGCACCGAAGCTGACCGCGTGGTGCTGCAGGAGATAAAGCTCGACGATGGCCAAACGGAGCTGCGAGCCTGGCATCAGTCGACCATGAAGACCAAAGGCGTTGTGCGCGGCCTAGTAGAACCTTACGTCTGGGCGCCGCAAGCCTTCGCGTTCGCGCTGACGCGGCCGGGCCAGGACGCGACTCTCGGCGCCTATTGCCTCGGCGATACGGCCAAGGACGAGGATTGGTATGCGGGCGCAAAAGCGCTGGGCGGCCTCACCGCTGACTTCACCATTAATGGTGACGCGCTGACGCCGGGTGGCACTGACGTCAGGATTGACGGCTTCGCGTCATCGTCGTTCAAAGCTAAACCGCGACCGCCGATCGGCGGCGACACAGATCAGCTGCATGACGCGCGCGGTCTGTCGCTAGCGTTCGACCCGAAGCCGTTGTCCACCGCGATGACCGCGCGCGAGCTTTCGCTGCGCAAGGCGCCGGACGACCAGCGTCTCTCCCTCGCCACCCGGCATCAGCCGATTGCGCTCACGATCGGGCAGGACAAGCTGCAGTTCTGGTTCCGCGATCTCCCGGTGAAGGAGGGCGCGAAGCTCGTGTTCGACCGCTCCGGCGGTATCGAGACCGGCGCCGGCCCCGATCCCGAAGCGCTCAACCGCAGCCGCATCGCAAAGACGCTGTACGAGTGGCGCCTTTACCCGGTGGTTGTCGCGGGCGAGCTTGGCCGATTCGAGATTCCGCTCGCCGGTCCCCTCGCGGCGCGGCCGCTGCGCCTGTTGGCCTTCGAGATGAAGCCGGACGGGACACCGGTACTGCTCGAAGTGCTCGCCTCGGTCGGGATCGCTGGGATAGAGGCTTCGGCCGCGCAGCAGCGGGACATGGTATTTGCCGCAGAGGACGTCTATGCGTCGGGCAACTTGATCGTGCTGCGCTTCGATGATTCGGACGGCAATTTCGCATTCCGCTCGATCGGTCAGGTCAGGGTCGGCGACTCGCCGCAGGATCCGTTCCCGGTATCGACGCGCGAGCTCTTGTTTCGCGCCGACGCGCCGATCATGCCGGTATCCAGCGTGCCGATCACGCTGGGGCTTGGGCTGCAGGAGAAGAACGGCGACGTCGACATCAAAGCGGCCAGCCTGACGGTGCGTCTGTTCGGGCAGGCCTGCAAACTCGACCTGCGCGACGCGCGCTTCGAGGCGGGCGCAATCAGGGCAAGCTGCTCTGGCGATCCGGGCGAAAGCCCACTGCAGCTGAAAAGGATCGATCTGGAGTGGCAGAAGGCCGGCGCGCCCCGGCTGACACTGACGACCGCGGAACTGCGCGCGCCGCTGCGGACAAACGACCCAGCGAGCCCGATAGCATTCACGCGCGACTATGGCTCTGGCGCCATTCGCTGGCTCGAGTTGACGTCAACGGCGGCGCTTCCCGTGGAGGAGGTCGATCACGACGCCGGCGTGGTCCGCATCCAAATCGCTGACGAGATCGCAAACGCGGAGCTGTTCCGCGGCTTCCTACTCCCGCCCGGACAAGTGAGCGGCACGGTCGCGTTCGTCCTCAAACGCACCCCGTCGGGAGCGTTTGCAGCATGGCCGCAAGCGAAGCTCGGATCCGCCTACGTGGAATTGGCGTTTGATGCCGCGCAAGCGGGCACGACACAGCGCATCACAGCGATCCGCCACCGTCACCTCGGACGCTCCAATGGTGAGCCGACTTGGCAATCGTCGCTGCGGCTCGATGCCGACTTCGGCAAGCTGAAGACAAGTACGATCAAGTGGCCGGTCGGACATGCGACGGTAGGCAACGCGACGTTCGATCCGCACCCTAGCCAGAAGGCGGAATGGACCACAACGCTAACCATGGACCCGGGGTCCGGCCTCGACCTTGTGCACGAGGTGCAGCCACGGCTGTGCGCGCACGTGCTGCCGCTCCAACTCCTGGTGCAGGAGGGAGACAGGGTCGCACTGCACGAGCCGTGGCGCTTTCGCGCCGTGGTCGAGCACCAGCTCATCCCGGCCGAGGGACAGTTTTGGCCAGGCAGCCAATCCAGGACCCCGCTCGCCTGGACTTCGCTCGACGAGGTTTGCCTGATCGACCTGCGCGCGCTCGCGTCCGATGCGATCGTGGAATTCGAGCCGGCCACGCGCAACACCGATTACGCCTTCATGGCGCGTTACCGCGGCAACGAGAGCAACATCCGGATTGCGGGCGTGGTACGGCGCGCGCTTGCCAATGCGGGGTTTCCGGTCCGTGCCATCCTGGCAGCGGTCAGGAATAAATATCCGAAGGTCGAAGATCTCGAGCTGGTTCCGCCGGCGCTGCTGCTCACCGGCTCATGTGTGACCGAGGTCGTGACCGGCATGCAGCGCGTCGGGCTCGACGGCAGAACCGAGATCGGCGTCACCCTCGTGCCGCAATGGATTCTGCCCTGGGCGCAGGTGGCGGACGACACCCCGTCGATCGGTCCACTGAACTACTGTCCGCAGATCGCCGCGAGCACGCGCATGTACAAGATCGCGGCGCACGACGCCGCCGCGGGAGCGCCGCGCCGGCTCGACGGAGTGCCGCCGCGAGCATTCTCGGTTCAGGATGGGACGCAAAGCCTGGTCGAGGCGCGCTTCGCGGCAATTGTCGGCGCGGCGCAGCCGGACAGTGCCGCGGCCACCATGGCGGTGGACCAAGCCTTCCTGGAAAGCGCGAGCGCGCTCAACAATCAACTTGAGACTCCCCTGTTTCCGCGCACCCTGCTGGCGCTGCGCACGGTGGCCGAGGCTTTCGCGCACGCGCCCGATGCCCGCTGGTTCGGACGCGCGGTGCGATGCGTCGCGCCGAGCCAGGACGTACCGCACCGGGAGACGCGCTTTACCGTCAGCGTCTGGCCGCTAGAGGCGGCGCCGGAACGGGCGCCGCCCGCGGTCACGCTGCTGGTAGCGGACGAGCGTCAGGTCGCCGCCGAGATCCTGCCGCCCGCGCTTGCGGCGACGCTGTCGGATCCCGCGAGCAACGCGCTCGCGCTGCAGGGTGCGCAACGTGCGGAGGCGGCGCTGCGCGCCTTCAGCCTGAGCGCCGCGCCGCGCGTCGTCATGCTCGCCCGGGTCGACACGAGCTATCTGACCATTCACGACAAGCCGCCGGCCGCAGATCCCACGGCGGAGCGTACGACAATCGTCGATGCGGCCGCGCCGTTCCCGCATGTGGACTGGACGTTCGCCAAGCCGGCGCCACCCGGCCTGATTGGGCAACCGTCGGTCGCGCTGCGCGACCGTGATGTGACAATCTATGCCTCGCCGGCGCTCGGGTGGCCGAACGAGCGGCGCAACGAGGAGCTCGCGCAAATGCATGCGCGGCTTGGCAACGAGGAGGTGCGGCGCAACACCGAGCGCGCTTGGGCGGGGCGCGTGCGCAGCCTTTCGTGGCCTGCGCACGCCTTCGGCCTCGACGCGAGCACGCCGGACGAGGCGCGCGAGAGCGAGGAGGTCGCGCATGCGGCCTTCATCGCGATGGGGCAACGCGCCGCATTCCGGCGGCGTGCCGCTAAGGACTTGCGTTCGCCGCCCGACCGGCTCGCGGTGCTGGCGCCACCGCGGGCGCGCGCCCCGACCATCGAGGCGCTGACGGCGGCGTTCGGCCAATCGCGCATCCCTGCCGTCGGCACGACGGCAGCAAAGGACCGGTCGCGCCTGACACCGCTTCTTCCCGGGCCGGTCGAGGTCACTACCACGGGGCAGCGTCCGGGCGCGATGCTCACGCAGCACGAGGGAGTTCTACTGACTTGGCAGGAGAAGCCGTTCGACCCGGATTTTGCCCGCTTCGGCGTGCCAGCCGCGCGCGGACCGGTGATTGCACGGCAACTCCGCGCGCCGCGCTCGTCGAAACTGCCGGACGACGCGGAGCTCGAACTGCGGCGCCAGACCTTCATCGCTGGCGACGAGCGCAGTCCGGCAACCAACAAACCGAAGCTATTCAAGCTGATCAAGGGCGCCGCGGTGGTTGCGCGCTTCTTTCGGCTGCTCGATGCGAACGACCACGCGCTCAACCCGCGCAGCGTGACTCTGACGGTCGGCACACCCGCGCTCGGCTGGCTCTCGTCGGGCTGGAGCGGTCGGATTCGCCTGGTCGCGGTCGTGCCAGGCGACATTCCCGCGCGCGTCGCGCTTGCACGCATCGGCCTTCTGCCGCCGACGCAGAACGGAACAATGAGCCACCTACCCCATGCGGCGCTCCAGGTGGGAACAGCGGTGATCCGGTTTGAGAGGATGATCTGGGGCGAGACGATCGACGCGGAGGATCATCCGACCGGCGATCCCAATGCGAAGCGGCTGCTGCTCGACTTCGCCATCAGCGGCGCCGCCCGGCGCGAGGCCGCCCAAACCAGCATCATGTTGGCGCTGCGCGACGCATCCGCCGATACGCCGATCCGCTTCACGGTGCGCTGCGGCGCCCCGATTAAACCAACCGACGCGGCGGCAGACCCCAAGGAGACCGGCGAACTGACACTGGCGACTGACAGCCTGGCTGGCGCAGCCAATGAGGATCTGGTCCCGGGACCACCGCAGGTGCTGGTGTTCGATCTGCCGCACGTCCCGGCGCGGCGGCGCTGGCTGCCGCAGACGCCGTTTACTCTCGCCTTCGGGGATCCGGCCTATGACCGCGAGCTTGGAAGTCCGGCGCGGAGCAACGCGCTCGGCATCGACGACGTGCCTCACGTATTGGCGGCCGATCGGGCCGAATACGACACCGCCGCGACGATTCACTTCGCGTTCTGGCGCCGCGAACGGACACAGAACGCCAATCCGAAAGCTCCCGACAACCGCCAATGGATGCTTGACGTGCAGGTCGTTCCGGCCGCCGGCGGCGCGGCGCGCGATCTTGCAATCGCCGCCACGACGGCGCCCGGGATTCGCTACAAGGTTCTCGGACTAGCCGCCTATGCAATCGCTATCGCGAGCCTGCGCGAGACGTTCGACGGCGCGGCGTTGAACGACCAGCCAGCACAACTCCTCCCGGGCGATCGCCTAAAGCTGACGGTAACCGGAACAGGCGCGGACAATATCGCGCATTCGATCACGGTCGATGTCGGCATCGTGGCCGAGCCGGTGTTGCCGCCACCGGCGGCGTCCTACGGACTGGCGACGCTGCAGCACGGCGGACACACGGTCGGCACCGCGCTGTTCGCGACCGCGCCACTCCCGCAGAAGATCGATCTTCCCGACCTGTTAAACGATCTCATCGCCGGACACGTAAGGCGGCGCGCTTTGTTCTTGTGGCCGTTCGTGGCGTCGGGTGTACCGCCGGCGGAAACGCCCTTCGGCTTTCTGGTCAAGGTCGATCGCACTGGCGGCGGGCAGTTGCCGGAATCGCGCGGGGAGTTCGCGATACCGGAGTAATGTGCGCCGGGGCGCGGCGCACCACCATATGCAGCGTCATCGCTTACCTGCTTTCCGCCTCCCCGCCAACTGGATATAGGCGCCTTTCTGCGAGGCTACATACCAAAAGAAACCCAGTCGCCTGGCGGCGTTCGAGTTCATATTTCTCCAGCTTATAAGGAAGAAGCACCGCCCACGTTTTCGACATCGCTGGCGGCAGCCGGCAGGGTCCTGACTTTCTCGCGCAGCCCCGCTGACGCGCGAAGCTGCCAGAAAATGTCTCGAATCTCCCGTTCATGGCTGGTTCTTTCCCGGCTGTTGACACTTTGCAGACGCTTTCCCATAGTCAACAACTTCATCGCGCCGCAGTTTGATCGTAGGTATCTTTTTATAGTAATAATAGACCGAAAGTCAGAAGCGCAAGCGCAACTGAGGCAGCGCAAGCAAGCTGCGTACGGCGAAGATTGCCAGATGTGAGTTCACCGGATATTAGGGCATTTAGGCCATTTAGCGTATGTCCAATGTCCTCATTTGATGCCCGCTTGATATTTACAATTGACACCTCCACTCCTGAAACCGCAGTGAGAGTTACGCTGTAATTAAAGTAGGCGTAACCAATGGATAAAACACAACTAGACAGTGAGATAAACGACAATAATGAAGCCATTGGCGCCTCTTCAGCTATGCCACTCGACGCTGTATTGACTATAAGAAATGCGAGCGCAGCAATTCCGGCCATTAAATATCGATACTGTTCAGCCGATCGCCTGAATACTGTGTTCGCTAAAGTTAGCATATCGTCGGCAAGGCTCTTATTGAGCGCTATTTCCATGTTCGCCCCTTCCATGACCTTCTCCCGTTTTTCGCGTAGGAAGCGAGTGAACCGCGTCGGCCCCCGAGGCTAAATAGTGCGCGGTTGACGATCGCGGCCAAGTCTGGTTTGCCGCGCGTCTCGACTACTGGGGCGCCTAACCCCGCCGAAGATTGCACCTCGACGAATAATGTCTCGGTGGGGCAGATTTCCATCATGAGGACCTCCATTCAGTCGGGTTTGACATATAGAGCAATGCCGCTGCTGCTGGGCGGTCTCCGCCACACCTCCGATTGCGCCTCAAAACAAGGTGCCCGTCATCGCGAGACCTGCCCTCGCAGCAATTCCACGGGCATCCCCTAGCTTCCGCGGCCATACACCACTGGAGCAAGATATTAATCGTTCAATTCATACTAGATCTTCCTGATAGCGTCTGATGCTAGTGAACATTCTATTCCCTCACTTGTCCTTATTCTTGTATAAGAACCCTCATCTTCTAAAAACGTAACTTTTGCTCCGCTCCTTATATCCCATTTTTCCGAGCCAGAATCCCGGACATTCGCCCAGCAAACCTCGTCTTTAATAACCTCGTGTGTAGGATTCTCTTCTTGAGACATTGCATCTCTCCCGGTTAATTCATTCAGTGTTGCCGTTGAGACATGACTGTAGCATGAGAGATAGGATTTCCGCATGACGAATTCCTGTGGCTTTTCTTTCTGACGTCGGTCTGACTTGCCACCGAACTTCATCCAACGGCTAGCCTTCTACTATATGTCGCACTCTCTTAAGTTTTGCGATTGTCAGAAGACAATCTATGAAGCATAATTTAGCAGCGGGTGAAATTTCAGATTCTGCAAGGCTCCGACGGGGACTCGGATCATGCGGCACTGACTGGACGCGCGCGAATATAAGCTTCTCCTCAACCCACAGCGGCTCCTAGAGGCACCTCCCGATACAGTCGCCGAAATCTTCTGGGACGAGCATCTGGGGCCGCTCATCCGTCGCGAAAAGGTGGCCAACCACGCCACGCGGGCAGTTCGACAGGCGCACCGAACGCTTCGTCCGCCCGAATTCATTCTGCGACGAGCGTATATTTCGACAATCTAAATTTCCGTTGTGCAAGTGTTGCAATTCATAGTAGATTTCAGGCTAGGGCTGAGATGCCTGCGCCCGTATTGGCGGGACTGACCAGAAGCCAGATCGATTCATCAACGGCGTCGCGGCGAGCGCCCGCCGGAGGCGAAGTTCTGTTTGATTTAGAGGGGAGTTCATTCGCAGCGGAGGGAGAGAACCGATGCTTAATGCCAAGCACTTCTGCAAATGTATCCTAGATGCCCCCAAGGACAGCCACGACATTCAGAAGATATCGCGTCCGAGAGCCGCAGTTTTAAACGGTGCGAAGTGGCAGCCGGGCGACCTCGTTAGCTGCCGGTTTCTGAGCGGAACGCCAGCGCTGCACGAGCGCGTCAAATCGGTAGCGAGGGAGTGGGAGAGGTTCGCCGAACTTACCTTGGATTTTCGCGATCATGGATCCACGGATATACGGATCGACTTTGTTCGGGGCAACGGATCGTGGTCTTATCTCGGCACATTCTGCAGACGCATCTCCGAACCCGAACCGACGATGAATTATGGCTGGATAGATGAGGAATCGGACGAGCAAGAACTGCGGCGTGTAGTATTGCACGAATTCGGCCATGCTCTGGGGTTGATTCACGAGCACCAGAACCCCGAAAATAGCATCAAGTGGAACAAGGCAGCAGTCGTCGCTGATCTTCAGGGGCCACCAAACTACTGGGACGACAACGCAATCGAGAACAACATGTTCCGCTACTATCCGAAGGAGGATGTGACGGCTACGGCCGTCGATCCTACGTCGATCATGATGTACCCGATACCGGCCTCCTGGACCCTAGATGGGTTCTCTGCTGGGCTGAACTCGGAACTTTCGCCAGCTGACAAAGCACTAATTGGTGCCGTTTATCCGAAGTAATCGCATGGCAAACGTCGACCATTACGCGCTTGTCGTCGCACTGTCGCATTATCCCAATCTTGTAAACGGCGGCCTAAGAGGACCGCAGAACGATGCTGCCGCCTTTGTTGATTGGCTCAAGAGCCCCTCCGGAGGGAACATACCGCCGGCCAACATTAAATGCGTGACGTCGGCGGACTTTGTAAACAAGGAGCCTGGCGACGACATTCCCTGGCCGGAGCATCTAAACAAAGCCGCCTTCAAATGGATCTACGACATGGCCTGTGCGAGCAGGAACGCAGGACGGGGGTTCAGGGTCGGCAAGCGAATATACTTTTACTTGTCGGGACATGGTTTTGCTTCGGCCGACAGAAACGGGTGCCTGCTCACCGCAAATACGTCGGAGGGCAGGGCGGACACGAATATCGGTATTTCCAATTGGCTCAACTGGTGGCGCAATGCGGCATGTTTCGACGAGTATGTCTTACTGCTTGACGCCTGCATGAACCGCCTCGTCACGGCCGTGCCCCGGCCGGCACCCTACAAGCTCATCAATTCATATGAGACACCTGGCGAATGCTTTCTCGCCTACGCGGCAAAGGCTCCGAAGAAAACGGTCGAGCGATCTTTGCCGACCGAGAACGGCAAATTTCACGGGGTCTTCACGTGGTGTTTGCTCGAAGGTCTTACGGGCGCCGCGGCAAACAGCTCAAATCTTGTGACCGGCAAGACGTTGCAGAACTGGCTTGTTAATTCGATGTATCATTGGTTCACAGATTCCGATCGGGACGACATCGATGTTTCGCTCGAGCCGGATATCCTGACAGCGGACCAAACACTGGTTCTGGCGACCAATGTGAAGCCAAAAACCTACTCGGTCGAACTGATTTTTCCTGATGAGGTTGTCGGCCGGACTTTGAGGGTTTGGTCTGGTCCGGGGCCGCAATTTGTCAGTGAAACGGCGGAAAAAACGACGAGGCTGGACCTGCACGTGGGCCTGCACGTAGTCGACTGTGGGGACCTTCGACAAGGTTTTGAAGTCGTAGGCCCACAAAGAGTCAATGTTTCTCAACGCGGGTCTCCGGTCCTCGTGCCGTCTGGACGGCCGCTGTTCCATGTGACCCTAAGCGCCGGCGATACGGCCAATCAGATAATATTGCAGGACGCCAATTTCGATCCGGTGGTCGCTCCCGGCGGTCACGTGGAGGTCGATCTACCTTTTGGGCTCTATCGCTCAAGGTTCCGCGTCGGACGACGTTTTGTCGACGATGTCTTCTTGCTGGACGGCGACTATGCACCGGGCGCAAGCGTAACGGCGCGCGATTTGCCAGGTATCGCCTCGGCGGTGCCCTTCAACGGGGCTCCTCGTTCTCATGAACGGCAATCCGTCCTGGTCGGCGAAGTGCAGAACAATGCAGTGCCGGCCGATGGCTCGCAAATAGCCGTCGTCGCCCGCGGATGGACTCCAAAGGATACCGGCTATTCGATTGCCAATCCGTGGAAGGGCATCAGGGTTCTGGGCGCGAATGGGAAGGTAGTTGGAGACATCGGTCGCTCCGGCGTGAAGACGCTTGGTGAGGGGGATTTCGACGGTAGCGCCCACCTCACGGCGAATGTCGCTCCCGGAGCTTACTTTTTGAGATACCCCTATCCCCAAATCGGCATCGTCGAAGTGTCGCTCGTGACCGCGCGCGGCTGGCGGACCGAAGTTTATCTACTTCGATCGCGTACAAGCAGTGAGGGCCCCGAAACTTTGCCACGCCGTACTATTATCATGCGTCGCCAGAATCAGCCTTGGCGCCATGAGCAGAACGATCGGTTGGAAAAAGCTCTCTTCGCATTGGCCTACGGCCGCGCCATTCTTAATCGGGAGTTAAGTGATCTTCTCCTGCACAAATTCGACAGTCCTATCGAAGGGATAGTCGGCGCTCATTTGCTGCTGATTGAGCATGCTCGCCGTGCAGATGTGGACCTGAGCCAATTGGATCCGGTCGTCATAAACCTGCGCTCGTTGCTCGGCGGCGATCATCCGGACGTGGAGGCGCTCTCGCTTATGTGTGCGAACGAGGATTTGCGCCGCCGAAGGCCCTTCGATACACCGCCGATGTTCGAGCGAAGCTGGCGGCTAATGGTGGAAGCAAGTCGCAAAGATCCGAAGATGGTGTCGTTACGGCTGTGGAAACGCGTAGCCGCTCAAGTCGTTATGCCTCCGTATTTTGGATGGTCGACTGCTGAGACCCGAGCGCACTATCGCGACGCACTGATCGAGGCGGCTACAGACGCGCATACCAGCCCGGATCGGTCAGTCGGCGGGCCTTCGCTTGGATTGAAGGACATCGGAGATCGCGAGACACTCGCTTCAAACGTGCCTTTGGACGGGGAACTTGACGCCCCCGCCGCGCACCCGATGCGCGGGCCGGATCGCGGAGGTAGCGAGCGCGATTCTGCTAATCTCGAACGCTTGTCGGGAATTATTCGACCCCCGGGCAGCCAAACGCAGCCTCCGCCAGATCCCGAGGTGATGCACAGCTTCGCAGAAGCCTACCGGCTGCCCCCTGCTGCGGTTCGCTCGATATCGAGATCGATGTCGCAATCGATGCGACCGGCGATAAAATACAACGAAGGCTCTGCGAACCCAAAGGTGGCAGTCGATAAGATTGATCAGGAATACCCAGGCGAAACACATGCCCAAGACGAGCTGGCGGTCAACAGCGACTTCGATGAGCATTGATGAAACGCGGCAACTGCTCTCGCTCGCGTGCTTGACGTTTTCATTCCAGCGCTATCGCCTTCCTGCGACCGGCCTTGTCGACAAACTTCCTACGAGCCTCGGGACTTTGCCACTCTTCGGCGCGCAGGCAAACGTAAGCCTGCCGGTCGCTGAAGACGAGGCCTTCTGGATCGGGGTCTTCGGGCGCAATCCCAATACCACGCTTTCTTGTACCGCCATTTTGCGCGACGGGCGCGTCGTCATGCTTCAACAGGACGACAGTATAATGGGCATTCAGACGCCTACAGGCCAGTTCGCTTCGTTAACTCGCGTCGCCACGGCGGTCGGACCAGGAGTCTTGTCGATCGTACTCGGCGTAAGAACAGACGTTCGCAGTCTGTCGGCTGCAATCCACCTCGTCAGCTATGATGCATTTCAATCTCAGTCAGGAGTGCGCCCGCGGCCACTTGATCCTAGTGCGGGATACCAAGGCTACCAATTGCCGTAATTCGCCTCCGCATTGTCAGCAAGCAATTGTTGAAAGCCGGGTTGACGAGGCCGCGCTTGCCAGATCGCATTGACTGGTTCCGGGCCATGGCGCCAGCGCTTAAACCGGGAACCCCTGTTCGCACCCAGTCTTCCGCACCGCTATTGTGCGATCGGCGGAGATCCCCTATCCGCGGAAAGCTCGAGGACACAGATTCTCGTTGTTGTTGCACGAAACGAAGAATGCGTGACAGCTATCGGCAACTGATATCATGGATGCGCGCTTGCCGAAAATTGACAAATCTCGAGTTACTCATGAGTTTCAACACATGTCCCCGCGCACCGATGCCGGTTCCGGAGGACGAAATTTCCTCGGCCGGGGTCCGTGTCAGCTCGAAGTCACGGGTTTACGCCCCAACATGTCGGCTTATCTTCACCGTCAGGTCATTCAGGATGTCGGACAGAGCGTCTAGCTCTTGCAGAGAGCGCCCACGTTGATGGATGTTGTGCACAATATCATTACGCACGGTGAGGCACTCACGGGCTAAAAGAAGATCGCGCTCACCAAGAAGGTGCTGCTTTCCAAGCACCTCTAGTACCTTCCCGACGGAGATACGTCGATCCTCAACATACGGTCGCACAACGTCGCGGCAAATTTCTTCGAACCGAGCCCAACGATGCACGAAATACATCGCGTGGTGGGCGGGATACAAACGTCGGAGTTCGACCGTTTCATCCACCAAGTAGGACCTGTCACCGTTGCCCGAAACTCTCTCCGCGGTAGCTACGTTCCTTGCTACGAAATCTGCTTCCGACGCGGTGCTATAGTTCGGAGGCAGTAGGTAATCGCCCTGGCCGCGACGTTTAACAAGCCAAGCTGCCCACGCTGAAGCAACCGAGACAGTAACACCCGCACCGACAAAGAGAAGTGCGCGTACTTGATCATCGGTTAACTCGATATTGTAGAAAAGCAAGATAAAATAGCTGGCCGCAAGTACAGCAAACACTGCGCCGAGAACCGAGTAGATTTTCAACGCAGTCACAAGGGCCCAGAGCCTACGTTGCCGTGCCCGCTTCAAATCACGTTCAGCGAACGACAGAATGTCGTCATCGTGGGTCACGGCTCAGTCCTCTAGGTTCGCAAAGATAATGGCCGCAATCGCCAGTCCAAACAAAATGAACAGAAAGGCAGCGTAGTTCAAATCGCTTAGTCGCTTGGCGTCCCAAGCCAGCCCGAAAATCAGAGGGAGCGCTTGACTGGCGATGCGCGTCAACTTCTTGATCGGCGACCGACGTCGTGGCGCTGCGCCGTGATTGATGAGTGTCGTCGCAGCCTCCACCATGCTATGCGTGACTTCACGACTATTGTTGGTGAGATTATGTCCTGCCTCGAGGCGATTTGCTTCGCCTATTAACCTCTCGCCGTAATGGCGTACCGATTCTTTGAGTCGGTCCTTTGCGTGAGCTGAAAAACCCTCCAGTTCGGCGTCCTCAAATTTTATTTCTAGTGACATTGCAATCCCAACCGGCAACGATCGAGCCTACGATGCCTATCAGTTGTAAATTATCCGGTAATGTGCCGGCTGGCGTGCGTGCCGTGTGAATGCAGACGGGTTGGATAGTCGACTGGAACCGCGGCCGGCGATCTAACACCTTGAAAGGTTATGTACCGATGCCGTCCTCAAATACCTAAGATGCTGATAGAACACGGATAACTGGCGGAATATATTGCCAGCCACATGTCGGTGATGCCATATCGGGTCTCAATTTGAGATCGGGACCTTTCGCTATGCAACTGACACGTCTTGAGCTTTATAAACGGGTCTGCGACGGCCCCCTGAGTAAAGTCGCCCCCGAGTTCGGTATCTCCGGCACGGCGCTGGCCGCCATCTGCAAACAATATCAGGTGCCCTACCCCGGATCCGGATACTGGACCCGCAAATCGCTTGGGCTTCCGACAGAACTGCCAACGTTGCCGGCGACGTCTGACGACATCATCGAGATAACGCCGTCGGTCCCGAAGCCACGACAAAAGAGACCGCCGGAAGAAGGCTCTGTTCGCAACACAAGGGTCGCAGCAAAACCTCATCGTCCGGCACGTCATCCGCTGTTGTTCGGCGTAGAGGAACACTTCCGAAAGACGCGGGATGTGAAAGAGGGCGAGTTCCTCAGGCCCTACAAAAGGATCCTGCCAGATCTGATATCATCAGAACCTGCGTTGCTGCGTGCACTATCGATCGCCAACGACATCTACCTCGCGCTAGACAAACAGGGTTATCGAGTACACATCGCCCCGGCGACTGATGACCTTCGTCGTGTCCACGTCAACGAACAGGAAGTGGTGCTCAAGGATCGTAAATACGGGCGCTACCACTCAGGGAGAATCTGGGGACCGGACCGGCCGACAATCTTCTCCATCGACACGGTGCCAATAGGGCTCGCTCTCACCGAGATGACGGAAAGGGTAACGATGCGATACCTCAACGGTGATTATCATCGTGAGGACAGCAAGCTCATACGATCGGCCAAGCCTTGGCAACTGACGCACTCCTGGACAACGGAGCAGGATATGCCCTGTGGGCGCTTCCGGTTAATTGCTTATTCGCCAAAGAATGGCGTCGATTGGTCTGTCAGTTGGCAGGAGGCGGAGCAGGAGCCGCTTGGCAAGATGATCCCTAGGATCATCGATGCGTTTAAGGCGGCGAAAGACAAGCTTCAACGCCTTATGACAGCCGAGGACGAGGCCGCAGCGAAGAGAAAGAAGGAGCGGGAGGAGGAGTGGGAGCGATACCTACGGCAAGAGGACGCCCGCAAAGCGGCTCAAGCTCTCACTGATAGCCGACAGCAGCTGGCAGAGATCATCGACAAGTGGGGAAAGGCAATGACGGTTGAGCGTTTTTTCGCGGATGCGGAAGAGCGGCTGCGGAGTGCGGATGGAGAGCGTCGACGGCGCCTAGAGGAGCGGCTGACGCTCGCGAGGGTGATGATGGGAAGCGTGGATCCGCTAGATTTCATCGAACACTGGCTGGCCCCGGACGAAAGATACCGTTCAAAATACGTCTAGGCAGTTTCGATTTCGGGCCTCACATCCTTGGATGAGGTGCGCCCAAGTCTTGTCCCTGACGACAGGGCCGATCTGACATCGTCCCGCTGAGCCTAAAGAGATCCTCGCTAATACGCAGCTCAGCAGGAGATGAAGCAGAGGGTTTGCAATCGATAAATCCGCGGGTTTCACACCGAACCTATTGTGTTTCGACATTCATGGTGGGATTGAGGGGCACCAGTAATGATCGCAGCCACCGTTGCGTACTATCTCAGGTACCTGAAATGCCAATTCCCTCCGCGCCTGAAGTTCGACTTGTGTTTGCTGAAAGCCTCGCAACCGCCTTGGAAAACGTAAATGCTCGGCCACTGCTAATCGTAGCGAAAACTGAAAAGGAACCGTTCTACAACAATTTCGGATATCGCTTTCAAACCAACTGCTACTTTCTTCCCGAAGCGCAGGGCATAATTGAAATCCACACTGAAGTCATGTTCCCGGGCCACGACAGCACCTGGCAAGCAATCTCTGAGCTCTTGAAAGACAGCCCAGGTTGGATCGACGCAACGGCTCTAGCCTTGGACCACTGCTCACTTATGTTGAGGGAAGATAGCTATCGTGACCTCGTGGAGCGTGTCGGGCTGGAGTTGGCAGTAGCAATACTCCGACGCCTCGGCGATGCCGTCGTCGTTAGTGCTGAACGGTCGGACAGCGCACGCATGGAGCTTTTTGAGAGCGAAGCTTTTTTCCTGTCAATGCTACGCCAGAACGAGAGCTGGACTGCCTTTCGCAGGGGCTCTCGACATCTGCGATTCACGCAGATCCCAGAGGTCGAAGACGCTGCAACTTCATTCTGCATGTCGGTCGATCTTCCATCCGCAGATAATTCATACCGTGTGGACTTCGATTTTGGCGAGGATCGGCTTATTCGAGACCGTCTCGCGATTTTGATCGGAAAGAACGGGACCGGAAAATCGCAGATTCTGCTGTCGTTGATAGATGGACTTACGCGACATCCCGACGTGAAGTTGGTTCCTCGAAAAAGGTCCGTGCGTTTCACTCATCGTGGTACAGACAAGCGCCGTTTCGGACCGCCCGCCTTCTCGCGTGTCGTCGCTTTTTCGTCGACACCATCTGATCTTTACCCAATAGCACTCGATCCTTGGCTGGGGATCGACTATCAATTCTTTTCGCTAACGCGTCCTCCAATGCAACGATATGACAGTGTAACAATCTCGATCTTTGATTGCTGGCGGGACGACGAGCGGACCGTCTTGCCGCAGATCGACACAACAGAGACTTCCGCAAACTTACCTGCTCGCCTCTTGCTACTGAAGCGGATCTTAGAGCCACTCGACCTGTGGAACACGGTGTACTTGCCGCTCAAAAAAAACGACGCCAGCCAAAAATACAGTCGTTTCAAATGGGACGGACGTGGATACGTCAAACTCGGGGAAAAATATCCTGAGCAGAAGCGGCTGCTTCTCTTTCGGCAGATCGACCTCACGGAGCCGCCCGTTGTTATCGACC
Source organism: Sinorhizobium sp. P24N7 (assembly GCF_042436655.1). Classification (NCBI taxonomy): domain Bacteria; kingdom Pseudomonadati; phylum Pseudomonadota; class Alphaproteobacteria; order Hyphomicrobiales; family Rhizobiaceae; genus Sinorhizobium; species Sinorhizobium sp. P24N7. The sequence continues at coordinate 253,257 of NZ_JBHMIW010000002.1, forward strand.
GGATGAATTTCACCCCACGCCATCTAAGCAGCGGTGAAAACGTCATGTTCCGCTTCGCCGCACAGGCGTGCGCTGCGGTCGAGCCCGGCACTCTATTCTTGTTCGACGAGCCAGAAACGCATCTACACCCACATTTCATATCCGATTTTGCAGAAATTCTTCATCGGCTCCTGGTCGCAACGAAATCAGTTGCGATTGCAGCGACGCATTCTTCCTACCTTGTCCGAGAGGCCCCATCGCGGAGAGTGCGCATACTAAGATTAGAAGATCGATCAATCAGTATTGATCAGCCACGTCTGCAGACTTTCGGTGCGGGAATAGATTCGATCTCTACCGCAATTTTCGCAGACGCAGAGATCAGTCATCAATTCCAAACTACCTTGCGGAACTGGCTCACTTCACTGAGTCCAGACGTGACCATCGAAAACATACTTGAAGAATATGGCTCTGACATGAACCCCGAGACGCTAGCCTACGTAAGGCGATTGCTGGCTAAACGGGCGGGAACGAGAGCGGTCTGATCAATGCTGGTTCTCAATTTCCCTAAAGAGGACGACGACGGTCCGCTTACGCGAATTCTTGCGCGAAAGGGTTGGGGTCGCTACTCATCCGCATGGCTCAAGGCTTATTCTGACTATGTGCAGTTCCAAGGAGACCCTTGGCAAGTTTCTCCTGCGCCAATTCCGAAGACTCGGCAAAAGGCGCAACGAAAGTTCTATGACACGCGTGCCGGCGGCGGTGCCCTCGCGAGAATCCGATCTACAGCTGGTCTCAAATGTTGCCCAATGTGTGGGTCCGACAACTCCGGTACGCTGGATCATTATCTCCCACGCAAAGAGTATCCAGAATTTTCCATATTTTCCAAGAACCTGATTCCCGCGTGTCCTGCGTGCAACTCAAGCGTGAAGGGTGATATTTACAAAGGCACTTTGTCACCAGAGCGCTTCATTCATCCTTACTTTGACAAACTGGCGGCAAAAGCAGTTTGGAGGGTGAAGATTGTCGCACCCTTCGACGCGCCGAATTTCACTGCCGAACCTATGCCCGGATTTTCGGCAATGGAGGAAAAGCAAATCCAATTTCACATCGGCCACATCCTAGGTGAGCAATTCCAACTCAAAATGGGTACGCTCTTTGGCGATTTTCCACAAAGGATAAGGGACGGCATGGAGCACATTCCGAAGCTCGATCGAGCCAGCACTGAAACTGGGCTAAAAACGATATTGAGAGACGTCGTCACAAGCAGATCGATTAATTCTTGGGAAGCCGCGCTAGTTCGAGGCACGGTTTCAGACCCGGATGTAACTGATCATCTGACCACGCTCGCGAACGGTTGCGTCGCGGTCCCGATCGACATGTAGTGGCCACCTTATCGCTAGTTCAGATGCGGCCCCCAATGGACGCCTGTATCAAATGGAACGTCTTCTGGCGTTACCAGCTGATCATTCGCTTCCACCAACTTTCCGATGACGTCACGCGCCCTCTTATCGATCGCCGCTTCCGAAGCGCTGCTCCACCTAAGAGCAACCGCCTGATCAATGTCATCGATAAAGTGGGGGTTGGGGCTGAATTTCACCGTAAGCGTCCGGTGAAGCAGCCTTTGAGAATTTGCCCAGTGCGCTGAAGTTACGTCGCTAATTCTGTAGTTAGCGACGTAGCCAAGGGTGAACTTATGGGGCGAGTTGAGATTCTGACGGGCGTCGAGCGCCGCCGTATCTGGACGCACGAGGACAAGCTTCGGATTCTTGACGAGGTGGAGACGAGCGGCTCTGGCATCGCCGAGATTGCCCGCCGGCACGACATTCTGCCGCAACAGATTTACACCTGGCGCAAGAAGCTCGGCCAGGACAATAGGCCGGATGTGTCAGGCGTGACGCTATTGCCGGTGGCGCTCATCGGGCCGGATGCGGATGGCAAAGCGGATCGAGCGGCCGCAACAGAACGGGTCGCACCGAAACGGTTGGCAAAGCCATCGCGCATCGAGATCGGCTGCAAGGGTGGCCGAGTCCTGAAGGTCGATGCCTCCATTGCGTCGGAGACGCTGAAAGCCCTGATCCGGTCGGTGGAAGAAGCATGATGGGACCGGGTGCGAATGCCCGCGTCTATCTCGCCTGCGGGGTGACCGACATGCGCAAGGGGATCGACGGACTGACGGCACTTGTGCAGACGGCGCTGCGGCAAAAGCCGGCGTCCGGATCGGTGTTCGTCTTTCGCGGGCGTCGCGGCAACCGGATCAAGCTTCTGTTCTGGGATGGCCAGGGCTTCTGCCTCTATTACAAGGTCCTGGAGAAAGGCCGCTTTCCGTGGCCCTCGGCTGCCGATGGCACGGCCCGGCTGACGGCGGCGCAACTGGCGATGCTGTGGGAAGGGATCGACTGGCGGCGGCCGTCCTGGACCTCTGCGCCGACGCGTGTCGCATAGGACAAAAATCCAATCTTTCCATTGTGATAGCTGGTGAGCTGAGGCCAAATCAGCTATACGTTCCGGCCATGGGACAGAGCCTTTCCGACCTGCCGGATGACGTCGAGAGCTTACGGGCGATCATCGCCGCGCAGGCCGAGGAACTGGCGCGTAAAAGCCAGAAGCTGCGCTCGCGCGACACTTTGATGGAGAAACTGAAGGCTCAGCTTGCCGTTCTGAGAAGGGCCCGCTTCGGTGCCTCGTCGGAGAAGATCGAGCGCTCGATCGAGCAGCTCGAACTGGCGTTGGAAGACATCGAGGCCGCGGACGCGGAGTTCGAGGGCTCGGTGCGTTCCGTCTCGGGCAGCCAAGACAAGGCGAAGCCGAGCCGCCGGCCCTTGCCGGATCACCTACCCCGGCAGGAGGTCGTACATCAGGCGGCCTGCACCTGCCCGGTCTGCGGTGGTTCAAACTTCATTCGCAACGGCGAGACCGTCACCGAGGTGCTCGACTATGTCCCGGCCTCCTTCCGGGTCGTGCGCCATGTGCAGCCGCGCTTCACCTGCAAGGGCTGCGACACCGACACCAAAGCGACAATGCCGTCGTTACCGATCGAGCGCGGCAAGCCGGGTCCGGGACTTGTCGCGCATGTGCTCACCGCCAAATATTGCGATCATCTTCCGCTCTACCGGCAGTCGGAGATTTATGCGCGGGAAGGCGTCGATCTTTCCCGCTCGACCATGGCCGATTGGGTCGGCAAGGCGGGCGCGCTACTTGAGCCGCTCGTTGCCAGACTGCGCGCGCACGTGTTCGTCGGCAGCCGTCTGCATGGCGACGACACACCTGTTCCGGTGTTGGAGCCTGGCAAGGGCAAGACGAAGACTGGACGGCTGTGGAGCTATGTCCGCGATGGTCGCCCCTGGGGCGATGATACGCCGCCTGCCGTCTCCTACTTCTACAGTCCAGATCGCAAGGGCGAGCACCCGAAGGCCCACCTCGCAAGCTTCGTCGGCACGCTCCATGCCGATGGCTATGCCGGCTTCCGCGACCTCTACGAAGCAACCCAACCCAATATACCCGCCGCCATCCAGGAGGCGGCCTGTTGGGCGCATGTCCGCCGCAAGTTCTTCGATCTGACCACCAGCCCCGGAACGCATCCGATCGCCGAAGAGACGTTAGCTCGGATTGGCGAACTCTACGACATCGAGAAGGCGATCCGCGGAGCGCCGCCGGACAGGCGCAAGACCATCCGCCAGAGCCAGGCCAAATCGAAGATCGAGGCGCTCAGGCGGTGGTGGGACAAGATGCTTGCGGAACTGCCGCGCTCGAGCAACACGGCGGAGGCGATCCGTTATGCGATTACGCGCAGGACCGCGCTCTGCCGCTTCCTCGACGACGGCACCATCGAGATCGACAACAATGCCGCCGAGCGGGCGATCCGGCCGATCGCGCTCGGCCGCAAGAACTGGCTCTTCGCCGGATCGGACAAGGGCGGCGAGCGTGCCGCGGCGATCCTGTCGCTCATCCAATCCGCCAAGCTCAACGGTCTCGATCCCGAAGCCTATCTTCGCGACGTCCTCACCCGCATCGCCGACCATCCGATCAACAGGATCGAAGAACTGCTCCCGTGGAGCATGCAGCATCAAGATCGATAGTATCTGTCACGCCGGCAATAGATCACTCGCTGCGCGACGGGCGGCCCTTCAATATCAGGACTAGGAAGGCGGCAACACCAAAGGCGGTAGCGAAGGCAGCCCACAAGCCAACGATGAGCGTCATGGTGTAGAATGAGAAAGGTTCTTCTTTCGCGGTTGCAATGACCGCCCCGCGATTGCGGACTTCGCCGACAATGATCGCCTCGATAACCTTGTAGAGAACTCCGGGACCAGACGCCGCTAGACCGATTGCAGCAATGATTTTACTGAGCCGGGGAAACGGCCCCACGGAGAGATGAAACGCGAAAATACGCACCCAATCCCGTAAATAGGCCACCATACCCTTTCCGAATCTTGACAGCATCCCCCGAGGTGGTGAGCGACCGTCACCTCGGAGCGCTTCGACCTCTCGGAGTTTATCCAGTAGCCGTTTCGTTGTTCTGGGCATTCGCCGATGTTGGCTGTTTTGACGCGATCAAACTGCAAGTTATCGCACGAGCCGTTTCGGTAAAGTAAAGGCGAGCCGTCAGCGCGAAGCTGCCTTACCGGACGCTTACATTTCACCTTGTGGGCAAGAAGTAGGCTCTCATATCGGCGATAGGACCCGAGTAGAAGATTGTTGTATTTTGGCCCAGGATGCATCCAGGAGGAGTCGACCAGCGCCGTTTGTAGGGGGGTAAGGTCCAGTTTCCTCAACGTACCGTACGAGAGGTCGTCGTAGACTAGCGCGTTGTCCGCATCGCGGTTGATGAAGTCCAGAGCAATGCGCGGGAGATAGTCAGCCGGGATAGATGCAATCTCCGTTCGGAACGTCAGGTCAAAGCAATAAGAGCCCCCGGTGCGAACTAGAGCTTGGGATGCGGGCTTCCAGAGACTTCGCATCGCCGCTCGCTCTTTGTCATGATATTGGCCTGCCTCCATGCGCTTGCATTCGATTGCGAACCGCTTGTCCCCGCGCTTTACATCGAGGTCGTGCGTCCGCCCACGTCCGGGCTTTTCGGGGTGGAAGGCGACATCATAGCCTTCGTTGACATACTTAGCTGCCACCAGGAATTCGAACAAACCGCCGTTCGGCTGAGCTCGTTCTTTGAAGATCAACCGATGAAGGCGATCCCTGTTTCCCCCACCCGCTCAAGATTGTCCAGGTTCCTACCTAAAGCCGCGAGAATAGGGACCACCCTGCAGCCGTAAACCACCTCGTAGTTTTGGGGATGGTCGTTGAACGCTTCTCCTAGAAACAGATACCAGGCAAACAGATCCTTGTTGTCAAAGTATATCCCAATTCCGGTAGGGTCAGCTTGTTCGCCGACCAGCGACTGGTAAAAGCGCTTGGCGGTGGCGTCCCGCCGAAGACGCCATTCCTCTTGCCCCATGGCTGATTTCAGATGCTCGACATATCGCTTTAGGTCCGGGCTATGCCCAAAAAGCGGAAGTTCGTCCTCATGGAGGACGTACATATCCGGCGGGAATTCAAGCAGACGTCTCAAGCAGGACTCCTTGGCCTCGCAACTAGCGAGCAAGAATATTTGGATGCCAACCCGGATGGCCGCCAAAGGTTCGGCCGGATGTTAGCCTTTTCATCAAAGATAGGATGCGATGGCTGCTCTTAGGCAACCTATAAAGGCGTCCTCGCGCGCCGGATTGCTCCGGAATTCCTCGCGAAGCGACAATGGGATCTCGAGCTGGACCCCAGCCTTTGTGACGCCCCGGTTGCAAATGTTATCGCGGTGAACGCCCTTGAACTTCGGTGGATCGAAGAGAACAGGAAATCCCGATTCATGAAGCGCGCCACCGATATGCTCTGACAGATTGCGGTCCAGCCCCCCCATCCAAGTCCTCTCAGGGTCATCACCATCTCGCCGGCCATGGAGCGCGATTACGACCTCGGCCGATTTCACTGCGGCCAAGGCCTCTGGTACGTCATAGTGCTCAGACGCGATATGCATTTCTACTCTGTTGTTCGCGGCGAGGTTGGCCTCAAACAGGTAACATGAGTAGTCTTGTGCCGCCGTGGCCCGAGCGATTTCCGCGGTGCGAACCTCGATCTTGCCCCCGTGCGGCGCCATGATCAGTACGGATGGCTTAACCGAACCCGTTCTGGTTTCCACGTTAAAGTGCTCGCCACGAACATAAACCGCAGCAAGGTCGTGGTATGATTCAAATCGATCCTTCGCCATTCATCCCCCTATTCAACTCTCAATGGATGCGTTGCCATTGTCAAGTTTAGACTCACAAATAGTTGTGAGCTTCGTTGCCACACCACCAATCTCCACTTGCCGTTCCCATGGAGAATTTTCCATAATCACCAAGCGAATCAATCTGGGGTGAGCCATGACGAATTCTGCCATAGATGCCGTTCTTGTCTCATCCCCTCCGGATGTGGCACAGGTCGTCCGTGCCGATCTGCGAGGTGTTCTCGCCCGTGTTATGGCGGGTACCGGTCTTAGCCAAACCCGTGCCGCCAAGCTTTGTTCGACAGACCAACCGACCCTTTCGAAGGTTTTGTCTGGTCGTAGCGATATCGTAAGCACTGACCAGCTTCTACGGTGGCTGGTACAATTAGGCTGCGACGTCGCGATTGAGGTCCGTACCCCATCCGAAGGGAGTCCTGGTTCAATTAGGACCACCTTCGATGAATGAACACACCTCAATGCATAGGCTGGCCCTGCGGAGTGAGGGAGCCGCGCTTTACTTTGACCACCATGCAACCACCCCTGTTGATCCCCGGGTCGCTGAGGTGGCAGTTCGCATGATGCTCGAGGAATTCGGCAATGCAAATAGCGTTGAAAACCTTCACGGCGAACGAGCTGCGCTCACTGTTGCTCAATCGAAAGAGAAGATCGCGCGCCTCTTGTCCGCGGAACCGACCGACGTGCATTTCACGTCTGGATCAACTGAGGCTATCCAGCTTGCGATAGCTCATTCGATCGCGGTTCATCGCGGTCCTCTACGAATCGCGATCAGCCGAGTGGAGCATAAGGCTGTGATCGATACCGCCTTGCGCGCCGAGCGCTTGGGATTGGCAACCATATCGTGGATCGAGGTCGACGCCAAAGCTCAACTCGACTTGGAGAGCTATCGGCGCATCCTAAAAGAAGGTGTCGACCTCGTATGCGTTATGGCTGCCAACAACGAGGTAGGCACTGTTTATCCCATCGACACAATCGTTCGCGAGGCGAGCGAACACGGTGCAGATGCGCTGGTCGACGCCACCCAAGCAATTGGACGTACGCCTCTGGACTTGGGAGACCTTGGTGCCGCATATGTCATCTTAAGCGGTCATAAGATTTACGGTCCTAAAGGCATCGGCGCACTCATTTCGCCAAGTTTCGATTACCCGTCGACATTCGGCCTCCAAGGCGCGCATCATCCGACGCCCAATGTTAGCGGTATCGCTGCGTTAGGTTTCGCATGCGAGCTCATGGAGCTTGAGGGTGAGGCAGAAAGCGCCCGACTCTCGCAGCTGAGGGATTTGTTACAAGACCGCTTATATGCGCTGGTTCCCGGCCTGATAGTGAATGGCGACGAAGTGAATCGCCTGCCCCATAACCTTCACGTTTCAGCACCGGGGGCGCCCAACGATGTGGTTTTGAGCCGTCTTCGGGGCAAGGTGTCAATTTCGACTGGCTCAGCCTGCAATACTGGCGCGCAAGAGCCATCACACGTGCTAAGGGCGATGGGATTGCCCAATTCTCAAATCGAAAGTTGCCTGCGGATCGGATTGGGCCGAACAACGACAGCTGACGATGTTGAGCGTGCAGCCATCGAAATAGCAGACGCTATCAACGATGTTCGTAATTCATTATCCGGGGTCATCGATGTTTGACATATCCGCCACCGAGGGTCAGCCAGGCTATCGATTTTCGGGGCACGAAACCTTTGCATGCCGCTACGCGTGGCTGCCGAAGGCCTACCGAGCAATCGTTGCAAACGCCAGCATTTTCTACAACGAAGATGCTGCGATGGTCGAGCTTGGCATCGGCAAGAACATGGTTCGTGCGCTGCGTTTCTGGGTTGACGCGATGGGCATCGCCCACCCCACCACTGACCGCACGCACGAGATTTCGGACCTCGGACACGTTATATTTGGAGAGAACGGCTTCGACCCGTATCTGGAAGACAGCAGAACACTTTGGCTTCTACACTGGAACCTCTCCTCGTCTGCGACTCCAGCTATTTTCGCATGGTACTATTTGCTAGGCGCGTGGCCGTACGCTGAGTTTTCTCGGTCTGAAGCGCTCACAGCATTCGCCCGGCAATCTCAGCGCCTAGGGCATTCTCATTCCGAGATTACCCTGGGCCAGCACCTGGACGTCTTCTTGCACACCTATCTCTCGGCACGCGGCTCTAGGGCGGGGATCGAAGACTCTCTGGATGGCCCGCTTGTCGAGTTGCGCCTGCTGCAACAGACCGGTGAACGCCGTGCCGAAGGGGGACGTTGGGAGGCTATGTACGCCTTCCGGAAGGAGCCCAAGGCAGATATCACCAATGATCTCTTTGCTTATGCCGTTTTGGACTATTGGGAACGAACAGCGCCCGGTGAAAAGACGATTCCTGTTCGACACCTTCTCTCCGCGGCAGGTGCGCCCGGCCAGTCATTCAAACTCCCAGAAGAAGACGTTCGTGCCCGACTTGAGAGCCTTTCTCTCCACGGCCGACACGGCTTCACCTATCGCCCATCAGCCATTCAGGGGCTGTTGACGCGCGAAGCCCCTATTAAGGCTGACGCGCGGACAATTTATGCGAACGAGGCAAACATCAATGGCTGAGCCGGGCTCCGCGACAATCACCGAGATTTTCTCGATCCCTGGTCGGTTCCTTCGGTCAGTCCAACTGGAAAAAGACTTCTTGGACGCATCCGCGCTCGAGAACTACATTGTCACGCCGCCCATGGCAGACGCTCTGCGTCAGATCCTGTCGAGCGTCCGCAACGGCTCGAAGCGTCGGGCTTGGCGTATCACTGGCGACTATGGCGTCGGAAAGTCGTCCATGGCGCTGGTGTTGGCTCGACTCTTGGCCGATCCCTCGGGGAAAGACTCCAAACGCGTAGCCAAGGCAATAGGTTGGCGCGCTGGTAACAATGATCGACGTTTCCTGCCCATTCTGGTGACAGGAAGCCGAGAAAGCATCCCGAGTGCCGTCGCTCGCGCGATTCGAGAGGGCATCATTCACTCAGCCTGCGCTGACTTGCTTGATGCGCAGGTTGAAGCGGCGTTGGAAGCTTGTGAAACAACCGGCTCCGTCCGCTCGTTGGAACAGCTTATATCTCTGATGACCAAGCGCACGGCGAACCGAGACCTCGGATTGCTGTTGATCATCGATGAGCTGGGAAAGCTCCTCGAGCATGCGGCATTGAATCCCGACCAGGAGGATGTCTTCGCGCTGCAGCGACTGGCCGAGATGGCGGCTCGTAGCAACGCCAGCCCCTTCTTGCTTGTCGGTATCCTCCATCAGGGCTTCCAAGCTTATGCCGAACGCCTCCCGCTGGCCCTTCGCCACGAGTGGGACAAGGTCGCTGGTCGTTTTGAGGAAATCGTGTTCGACCAACCACTGGTTCATTCAGCGGCTCTGGTCGCCGGGGCGCTGGGTGTGGACGAAGGCGCGCTGCCCGCGAGCGTAAGAACGCAAGCGAACTCAGCTCTTGAGAAGGCGGGTCAGGTTGGCTGGCTTGGCGGCCGCGGATTCACTATTGACCCCGCTCGCTTTTATCCCCTGCATCCTGCTCTTCTTCCGGTGATGGTGCGGTTCTTTTCGCATTTCGGCCAGAGTGAACGATCTTTATTCGGCTTTCTCCTATCGAGCGAGCCAATGGCGTTGCAGGCATTCGCAGCCGCCACTGAGGTTGGCGAAAGCTGGTTCGACGCCGCTCGCTTCTACGACTACGTTAGAGCGTCATTTGGACATCGGGTGTCGGCTGGAAACTATAAGAACCAGTGGCTTCGCATCGTTGCGACGATCGACAGCTGTGTTGGTATCGCCCCTGCTGAACTCAAGGTCCTGAAGACGGTAGGACTACTCAACCTGCTCGACTCCGACGATTTGTTACCGACAAGTCGGACAATCGACGCATGTTTGTCAGGCTCCGGCGATTTGGCCGCAGCTATCGACACTCTTGTTCGGGACGGCCTCTTGTTCGAGCGCGGTGGCTCTGGGGCGTTCCGCCTTTGGCCGACCTCGAGTATCAACCTAACGGCATCCGTAAATGCGGCCAAGCGAGCGGTCGGCGAAGTCGAAGCCGTTGCGCCGGCTCTTTCTGAGATCTTGGATGGCGAGATGGTACTTGCGCGTCGCCATTATCTCGAAACCGGGACTATGCGGTATTTTGAGCTAAGATACGCCACCGCTGAAGATGTAGGCAAGGCAGCAAGCAAGCCAACAAACGCAGATGGTCTCATCATTGTGGCGCTCGCTGACCAAAAGGATCAGCAGCAGATTGCACGGGACATCGCCCGCACTCCCCTCGTAGCTGAAAATCCTGCGACATTGGTCGCCGTGCCGGCCCCTGTCTGGCAGCTCGCGTCCTACCTCCGCGACGTGTTGGTTTGGCGTTGGGTCGAAGCGAACACGCCTGACTTGTCCAGCGATGATTTCGCATCCGCTGAGGTCAAACGTCAAATCGCGCGCTCGCGCCAGGCACTGGTAGCGCAATTCACCGAGTTGGCCAGGATCGATGCAAACTCGGGCATGGAATGGATCTATGGCGGTAAGAATTACGACGCGACCGGCAACTTACCAAAGGTCGTTTCTCAACTCTGCACTGATCTCTATCCGCTGAGCCCGAGGGTCATGAACGAGCTTGTAAATCGCAATGTCCTCAGCAGTGCCGCGGCTTCTGCGCGAATGCGTTTGATCGAGGGCCTTTTCAAGGCACCGGAGCTGCCGCTCCTTGGGATGGACGAGCGCAAGTCCCCGCCTGAAAAATCGATGTACCTTTCAGTACTTCAGAAGGGTGCACTGCATGTGGCGGATGGCGAAACCTTCACGTTACGGATCCCCCAAGCCTCGAACGATCCGCTGCATCTTGAACCAAGTTTGACCGAAATCGTCAGAATGGTGAGGGCCGGCAAAGGTTGTAGGATCGCTATCACCGACATCCTTAGCCGACTTTCAAATCGGCCATACGGCGTGCGGGATGGATTGGCTCCAATTTTGTTGGCAGTAGTGGTCAGAGTGCATGGCCATGAGCTGGCTCTCTACGAGAACGGCACCTTCCTTCCGAGATTTGGCGCTATGGAGTTCCTGCGCCTGATCAAAGCGCCACAAACCTTCGAAATTCAGCATTGCAGCGTCGAAGGTGTGCGCTCGCACGTATTTGCCCGCCTCGCAAACCTCTTTGCATCGGGGATCGAAGGCCGCCAACCGGTTCTGCTAGACGTCGTGACTGAGCTCTGCCAGTTTGCAGCAAAACTCCCTGAGTACACTCGAAAGTCGAAAGGCTTGTCGCCGGCGACACTCGCCGTGCGCGACGCACTCCTATCCGCGCGCGAGCCGGCGACGCTTTTGTTTGCTGACCTGCCCAACGCCTGCGGCCTTCCGATCTTCCGCATTGATGAAGCCGATGAGAGGTCGGTTGAAGAGTTCATCAGCCGCTTTACAGATGCGGTTCAAGAACTTCAGAACACCTATTCAGATCTCATCGCACGCATCGTTAAGAGAACGAGCGAAGCGGCCGGTCAGGACCCAGAAAAATTCGATCGTGTCGCATTGGCGTCTCGAGGCGCTCGCGTGTCACTCGCTGCCCGCGAACCGCGCCTTCGCGCCTTTGCGCTTCGACTACGGGATCCCGCCCTACATGACGAGGCCTGGGCGGAGTCCCTGGCTAGTTTTGTGGTGGCTAAGCCTCCCGCCCGCTGGATGCCTGGTGACGAAGCCCGGTTTACCGAAGAGATTGCTGCACTGGCCGAGCTCTTTGCAAAGGTCGAGAGTACAGCATTCTCCACCTCAGAGGATCGCCCAAATACCGAAGCGATACGTTTAAATCTAACTCGCGGTGACGGAAGAGACCTCGTTCGTGTCCTTCATCCGGTCGATCTAAACGCTGCGGACCAGAAAAAAATGGAAACGTTCACGGACTGGTTGCCACAAGGTGACGCGCAACGAATTCAAATCCTTGCCAGTCTCCTTTGGCAAGAGCTGGCTCGTACCAGGGAAACCTCCACAGACGAGAAAAGCTCTGGCGCAGCAGGTGTGAGAACGCAGAATGACAACTGATTATGCATCTCAGATTTTTTCATCGTTCGGGTCGGAGCAGCCGCGACATATCTTGAGCCTTTCTGGGGGGAAAGACAGCGCGGCACTCGCTATCTACCTTCGCGACCGTGTTCCAGAAATCGAGTATATTTTCCACGATACGGACAAAGAGCTTCCCGAGACCTACGATTATATCGGGCGTCTGGAAGCCATTTTGGGCAAGCCGATTGTTCGCACAACCCCGACAGACAGCTTTGATCATTGGCTGACGGTTTATCGCGGGATGCTCCCGTCGAACCACCGTAGGTGGTGCACTAAGATGCTCAAGCTCAAGCCGTTCGAAGCTTATGTCGGTGACGGGCCAGTAATCAACTACGTTGGTCTTCGCGCAGACGAAAACAGAACCGGTTACATCAGCACGAAACCGAACATCTTGGCCGTTTACCCATTTCAAGACGACGGCTTGGTACGGGCAGACATAATAGCGATCTTGGAAGACTCGGGACTTGGTCTGCCACCTTATATGGATTGGGGCCGGTCCCGGTCAGGATGCTACTTCTGCTTCTATCAGCAGAAAATCGAATGGGTGCGTCTGTTGGAAACCCATCCGACGTATTTCGACCTTGCAATGGAATACGAGGAACGTGCGGTTCAGTTTGGTGAGCAGTTTTTCTGGTGCCAGAATGAGCCCTTGCGTGACCTCGCAAAGCCGGAGCGCGTCGCCAAGATCAAATCAGACTGGGAAAAAGCTCAGGCGAAGAAGAGGGCCAATAGGAAATCGTTGTCACTCGTCGAAACCCTCGGCGGTTTGGAGGTTGAAGACGATAGCCATTTGCGCGACGGTTGTCTTGTATGCTCAATATAAAGATGTAGTTGTAGATTAGCGATCGAAAGGAGTCGGTCGCGTATCGACCAGCGAATGGGTATCGGGGGCAGATGGGATGAGTGGGTTGGGGGGCCGATGGGTTCGCTTCTTACGACAGTACGGACCGATCTCAAGAAATGACAATATGTACGACGAGCAGATCCGCCGATCTGCCCGCCGATACGATGTTGAGGCTTTGGATTTCGCGCATCCGCTTGAGGTGGATCTTTTTGCGGCCGTCTCGAAATCCGCAGAACGAGCTCGCTCCATTATTTTGACCGGAACGGCGGGCGACGGAAAGAGCCGGCTCTGTGGCCGCCTCTGGACCGAACTGGGTGGAAGCTCTGATGAGTGGACTGCCAACGAGATCTATCAGGAGATCTCTTCGGAAATCGCCGGCCGCGTTCGAACTGTCGGCATCATCCGTGACCTGACGGCCCTCCCTGCCCAGGGAACTTATGGGATCTGGGAGGGTAAGAACGCTCTGCTAGCGGAGGTCAACCGAAGCTTCTTTTCGCTTGACCCGGATTGGATTTTCGTCGTTGCAGCAAACGATGGGCAACTTCTCGATACATGGCGGAGGGCCGCAGAAGTTCCGCTATGGAAAGAAAGCTATGATCTCCTCGAGACATGCCTGGTCGAAGGGAAACCCACCAGTCAGGGTGACGTCGCATTTTTCAACTTAAGTGCCGTCCCTTGCGCGAAAATCATCGACTTGACGCTGGAGGCCATCATCGCTCATCCCGGTTGGGCGGCCGCCTATGAAGAAGCGGAGGCGGAGGGTTTCTTTTCTGAGGCGTGCCCAATCCGGCGCAACTACGAAGTCTTATCGTCTCCACAGTTCAAGTCGCGATTGCGGCAGTTGTTTGAATTGATGGATCTGAATGAGCTTCATACGCCGATCCGGCGAGTGCTCCTCTTAATCGCAAATATGCTGCTCGGTCACCCAGCAGCAAAAGATCGGCTGATGTCGCCGACCGATATCCGGCCGTACATTCGCGCCGGCCGGGCTCACATAGCGGACATCCATCAAAATCTCTTTGGCGCGAATCTGACACCCGCGAGGCGGGAAAGCCTGGAGATTTTCGAGTTCCTGAACCGCTTTGGCATAGGGGATGAGACGACAAACAGGATCGACAACATTCTCGTATTTGGTCCATCCGATGAAACACTGCGCCCGTACTATGAAAGCTTGGTGGAGGGGGCGTTTTCTTCCCAAGCCTTAGATGATCTTTCTGCCCTGCGTAATGCTTATCTTGAGCGGCCTGACGCAACGCAGGAAGACGAACATCCATTCTTGAGCAGCCTTCAAGCGCAACGTCGCGCCATTTTCTTTCAGATCCGCGATGACCAGTCCGAAGATTTGAGGCTATGGGATCTCACAGTGTTTCGCCACGCTGGCGAATTCTTGCGGGACGTGGTTGCGCCTCTTCAAGATACTGGAAAAGTAAGCCGATCCATAACCGCGCGTCTGGTGAATGGTCTGAACAGGATCTTCACGGGGATGCTGGTCACAACCGACCGAGAGCTTTTGATCGCCGCCGGACTATCAGGTTCGGCCGCAGGCCTTAGCCAGATTCTGATAGAGCGGATAAGCGTTGCACCTAGGCGCTACGAACGCATCGAGCTCCGGAACGGGACGTTACCGACCCTGGTCGTCCAAATTGACAATGGGATCGAGGTAAGTTTGAAACTAAACCTCGTTCGTTATGAGTTCCTCATGCGGGTTGCCGGCGGCGCACTGCCGGGCAGCTTCTCCAAGGAGTGTCACGAGGACATCCTCGCGTTCAAAAGCGCCATTCTGGCCGCATTCTCCCGGTCTCGCCCGGCGGCGGAAACGAATGACCTCAGCTTCAGAATTCTTGGCCTCAACGGCGAAGGCGAGCCTGTGGATGATGTAATCGAGGTGAATTGTGCTTGAGACCCTACCGCCGCCTCCGCGAAATGATCACCCGCAAAACGATATGTGGATCGATGAGCAGATCTGGGGCCACCGCCTATGGGACGCGACCACGCCTTGGCTGATTTTCCTAGAGTTCCTGGGTGTCGCGGAAGCAAAGGATAGAGACCGGTCGCTACTTGACGACGAAGGAAAGCTGTATCCGCTCCGTTTTAAACCGGCGCAGCGAATGTATATCCGAAACATCCTCTATAACAATGAGCCGATGCTACGGATCGCCGATGAAAAACTGGCGGAAAGCGCTTCCTGGGACAAATGGTTGGCGGCGATCGCCAATCGCGCACAAGGCGTTCCTCTTCGAGATTTCTCGTACTTGCGCAAGCGATTCAACTCGTTCTCAGATTTTGTCGCGCTGGTGTCCATGCTACGCGGTACGACCATCGAGAATGGGCCGAACAAACGTTGGTCTTCGCGCTTCGTGTTCCCGTTTGGGCGGCATGCCCTATACGAAGATCTGAGCCTGACGGCGTCTCGCGAGTACATCAACTTTGGCCTTCCAGGGGAGCTCGTTTATCAGATGCTGTGCCGCTCGTCGCATGCGGCCGAACTGGCGCCAGAGATCGCAAAAATGCTGGATGGAGATCCTTGCGATCGTCTCCTGCAACTGATGGAACCCGACTACGACGAAGACCGGTCAACGCGCGGCAACAGCTACCTGCCCTATGCGCGACACGAGACGTTTGATGATCTTGCCCAAGATTGGCTGTCCCTTCTACGTGGCCCCCTTCCCCGGTTTGACACCTACCCCCACTTAGCGGCGCTCACCGCGTTGCACCTGCTGCGTTACCAGCTGGTCGTCGCAGCCGTCCACTGCTTCTCTCCGAAGCCCCACTTTATTTGTGAGATTATTGCACCCAAACGGACCCCGATCCGCGAACTGTCAATTTCGAATTTCCAGCTCAACGACACGTTACCATCGCGAGCGGTCGATGCCTATATCGACGCGATTGGCAGGAGCGAAGAGTGGGAACGCCGACGTCTTGGCGAGACGCCGTTCCCGGATTGCAGACGTTTGCTTGTCGATATCGTCCGATGGCCGGAAGTAGACGATTACAGCGGACAGCCTGACGAAGCCGAGCTCTTAGCCGATCTCAAGAGAGCCGCCCAGGCACGACATCGTAAGCATGTCGCCGCTGTCCATCGCGCATACGGCGCCGGCGCTGGACTGGTATCTCGGCGAGGGACAAGCCAGCTCCGTTACGCACCGACGGATGCACTGCTGAAGTCTCTGATACTAGCGAATGTCGAAACTCGCATGGATTACAGCGAGTTCCTGGACCTCCTTTATCGCAGGTACGGTCTTGTTATCGGCGAACGCGAGGCGGTGCAGGTGCTGTCCGACGATGAGTTTGATCGAAAATCCTTCCAAATGAACTCAGCCCGCCTCGAGCGACGGCTGAGAACGCTTGGTATGTTGCGGCGTCTTTCTGATGCATGCGCTTACGTCGAAAACCCGCTTTCGGTCAGGATGTGACTACAACATGGATATCCACGAACTGATTGGAAAAGTTGCGTGCTCGATCCTCAAGGAGGAATTGGGGGATGTAGGTGGAGAGGCCGGCACTGCCAGATTCCTGTTGGACGGTCTGAGCATTCCGCAGACACTCGCCGTCACACGCGCTGTCCTGGCCGACGTTTTCTTGAGCGAGCGCGTCGACATCAAGCTACCCCGCACTCTTTTCGACGGGCACGCTTTACCTGAGGAAATCTTAACTGACCGCAATGCGACATTCTATCGGAGCGCGGACTGTGAGAAGGCGGCTTTTCTCATTACAAACGCGAGTGCGGATGAGGGACAGGCCGAAGATATGTCCCTTCACGAGGTCACGCCTATTGGAGCCGCTCAGCTGATTGAGCGGTTGCCCGCATGGGTTTCTGCTGCAAGTGCGGGTCTCGCTCTGACTGATGATGCGAAAGCTTGGTGGGAGCGGTCTCTTGCGGGACTGAGCCAAGTGGGCTC
This sequence comes from Sinorhizobium sp. P24N7, assembly GCF_042436655.1. NCBI lineage: Bacteria > Pseudomonadati > Pseudomonadota > Alphaproteobacteria > Hyphomicrobiales > Rhizobiaceae > Sinorhizobium > Sinorhizobium sp. P24N7. Next base: position 270,287 of record NZ_JBHMIW010000002.1, read on the forward strand.
TGTAGCGCTTGAGCGTTTTGCCCGCTACATTGTGGCAACCCGAGAGGCAGTGATCGATGAAGGTTACCCGATCATCGAAGCTCTTGGCTACGCGCTTCCAGCGCTCCAGCTTCCCCGTGATCCGGCGGCCTTTGCCGGGATCAAGGACAAGTCCCGGCGTCATGCATCGGTTTGGAAACGCGAATACATCGGGTTGCGCCGGAAGCGCCACCCCTATCTGCTCAAGCAAAACCCGAACCAGATCGTCATCTCGGAGTCCGAACTGCGGGATGCCTTCGAAAAGGCTCGAGATGTAATTCCTGAGATCGTTCACCCCGTTGTCGAGCTTTTCATCGAAAGCCGACCTGCTTGGAATTCCAGCTCTGAGGCCTTGGCGAACTGCCTTTGGGAGCACGTGAAGCCACTCTTTGAAGGTTTGGCTAGGGAAAAGACCAACCTAGGCCAAGATACTCAACGCTTCTATTCGGAGGGGCCTGAGGACCTCCTGTCAAAGGACGACGAGGAGCATCTGGAGCTTCTGGCACGAAGAAAGACGACTGCCAGCCCAGAACCTGAAGACATTGATTTCTACGAACGCCACCGTGACGAAATTAGAGAGGACCGCAAGCTTAAGTCTTCCTGGGACAAATTTATCTATGGGCGGCCGCTGGAGACCGAGGATTTCCTATCAGGCGTAGCGATGATGATGGACACGCTGAACGCCCGTGCGGCGGTTGGTGTGGAGCGAAGGTTAACCATCCGGTGTGACTCCCTGACTAAACGGGATCTACGCAGCCTAAATACGGAGGCCGGCCTTTTCTTCTCGCTCAGATATGCTGGTTTGCCGAAGCTGCTGGGCACGAACGTGGCAATCGAGTTTGGCTCGTTGATGGACTATCCTGCCGTGTTACGCGGGTGGCAGGATGCCAAGGACAAGTCGGCGATCAATCGATCAACTGCTAAGGCAGCTCTGCAGTTACGGTTCCAGTTGGAACTCGAAACGACCGATTTCGAAGGTGGGACCTCTATCGCCTCCGCGCAGCTCATTTGGAAGTATCGATCGGATGTTATCTCGTCACAATTGAGCGACGATTGGGACCGCTTGTGCAGCAATGCTTTCGTCGCGCTTCAATGCGGTCGAGAACCGGGAATGGCCGGTCGTCGGCCCGGTTCGATCGATCTCTCTGACGTGAAAACACTAGTCCCGGCCTATGACCGGGATCGTGGATCGCTCGTCCCAACCTATACACGCGAGCGTGACTTGCGCCTGATCTGGCAAGCCAATCTCAAGGCTGCGCTCGAGCAGGACCTTATCGACGCGGCCGTTTCGACGACGCTCTCTGCAAGTTTCGAGTCATTCTGCGAGCGTTATCAGACCGCGATCAGGTCATTCCGGACCGAAGGCGCATCTAATCCCGTGTGTCGCGACCAGGCTGCGAGTTATGCGGAGCTACTTGATCTCGTCCGGACATTAGCACCCGGTGATCGCAACAAGGACTTGCTGTTGCGCCCCCTCCTGGAGCTGGGTCAGGCCCCAGTTGGCGACGGAGCCGCTGCTGCGATTGTTGCGCCGTGGCACCCTCTAAGACTCGCGGCTATCTGGCGGAAAGCTCATCTCGTTCGAGAGGTCGTGCGCAAAATTATCGACCTGCCCGCGGGCCTCGATGGCGATACGAAGCTCTTCTTCAGAGATCTTGCTGAAGATATACGGCACGTCTTCTATCCGGAGGTGGTTGTCTCCTGGAGCGGCCGCAAACCGGAGCTCCTCTCGCTGGCCGATCATCAAGGCGACTATTCGCTTCACGAACGACCTGTGCTCGATGGAGCGGGAGGAGGAGAAACAAACGACGACGCAAAGGCCGGGACGAACTGCCTCCTCGATCTGACGCAGCGCTACCTCAACCTGCATCCTCATGAACGGGCGAATATGTCGCTTGTTCTCTACAATTGCGATTCAGCGCGTCTTCCCCAGCAATTGGTTGATGGTCTTGGCGAGCTGAACGACGACGAAGACATGAGGTGCCAGGTGATGTTGCGTCACACGGACGGAACTCGGCTTCGTGATATCTATCGATCAATTCTGACAAGCACGAGTGGGTCCGCTGAGGTACTGGCGGCTTCCGAGATTACCCAAGATTTCATGGCGAGATTACGCATAAGTGTCATCGCGGATCAGGCTCCACCGCCAGATCCGCGTGATGGGCGACCGTATGATATCGTATTCAGTCAAGACGTGATTTCTCGGCATGCGTCGGTCGAATGGTATCGGGAGTCTGCTGATCCGGCTGATCTTGCGACGCTGTTACCGGCGCGATGGTCGCGCCGGCGCCCCGGTGCAATGGATGACTTGAAATCGAGCGTTTACCTGTGCTCACCCGTGCAAAGCCGCGAAGGCTGGGCGTTCCTGTCTGCAACAACAGCGTTCCTGAAAAATGACGAGGATCTACAGGACGGAAAACGACTGCTTCCTGTCCGCCAGCTTGATTTCCGAGATGACCGCACAGCCCGCATTTTCGAAGAAACGCATGATTTGGGCGCGTGGGTCGTCAACTTTGACGAATTGCTCGATCGTCGCCAATTGCAGAACCAGAGCGTCCGCGTAATTCGGTACAAGCAATCCGCGACACAGGGCCGGAATGTCGTGATTTCGTCTCGCGCCCCACTCACCCTCCTTCGCGCGATGGTACGCCGGCGGCTCGAGGAACTGCAGCTCGATCTATCGCCTGAGGACATCAATGCACTCGCGGACCGCTTCATCGGTGACGCGAATGATATTTCGGGCGACATCGTGTTGCGAGCCGCAAAACGTGGTGAAGCCGCCGGTGAGCTCATTGGCGTCGTCTTGAGCCGGTTCCTCGCCCGGCAATCTCTCGGGGCCGACCGCCTTGTCGGGTGGTATTTTCTTGACGACTACGCGAGTTGGCTTGGAGCCCGCGAGGAAACACAGGCCGACATTCTTGCATTGTCTCCGGCGATCGATGCCAGTGGGCAACTGACGTTGCGGATCATCGTCACGGAGGCGAAGTATGTCGATGCTGTCTCCTTCCCGTCGAAGCGCAAGGAATCGGAAAAGCAGCTCCGCGACACGATGCGCCGGATCATTGATGCCACGTTTGAGCCCGACCGCCTCGATCGCGAGTCATGGCTGTCTCGTTTGGGTGATCTTCTGCTAGACGGCATTCAGATTCCGGCCGCCAGCAATGTTCCTCTAGTGGACTGGCGCCGGCGGATCAGAGATGGCCTCGCCCGGATTGAGGTGGTCGGTCTAAGTCATGTCTTCGTTCCGACCGCTCTAGATGGTTCCACGGTTACAGATTTCAGCGAAGTAAGCGGGGCGCCCGCTAGCCGACAGATGATCTTCGGTCGGGCGGAACTCAAGGACCTGATCACAGCCTACATAGCCAACGCGAACGTTGAGGCGCTGCTGACGTCGATCGACCCAATCTACGGCAAGGTGCCGGCGCCGCATACGCCCGGCCAGACCATCAATCCCAGGTCGGATGCGCCGCGAGCCGTTGCAAAAGCAAAGTCCGAACCTGTCGCTGAGAACGATGACCGCCGATCTGCCCCTCCATCACCCGCTGAAAAGCCCAGTGACGAGAATGCGCTTAAACCGGAAGTGACCAATACCATCGCTCCGGCGAGTAGCGTGGCAGAGATCGTCGAACGGCACCTTGACACCAGCCCGAGGCAAACGGAGGCCGATGAAGAGTGGTTGGCAAACACCGCTATGATGGCTCGCAGCGCCCTTCAACAACTCGGTCTACAAGCAAAACTCATTGACCAGAAGCTGACACCGAATGCTGCCATTCTGCGTTTCAGCGGAAGCGCAAATTTGACGGTAGAACAGGTTCTCAAGCGTCGTTCCGAGCTCCTGACGACACATCGCCTGGACATCATTTCCGTGAGGCCTGAGCCAGGTGCAATCGCAATCTATGTCGCGCGAACTCAGCGGCAAATCGTGGATATCCAAAGTCTCTGGAGCCGATGGAAGCCTACAATTTCACCGACTGGGAACCAGAACCTTGTGATCGGAGTAAGAGAAGATGATAACGAGCTTTTCATACTGTCGCCTAGCCAGCGACACGCACCGCACACTTTGATTGCCGGCAGTACTGGCTCTGGAAAATCAGTGCTCATGCAATCGATCATATTGGGGATTGCAGCAACGAACGATCCACGTCATGCGAAGATCGTTCTGATCGATCCGAAGCAAGGCGTCGATTACTTCGCCTTTGACGCGCTTCCTCATCTGGAAGACGGTATCATTGACCAACAGGAGACGGCCATCGACCAACTGGAGCGTATGGTTCTAGAAATGGACCGTCGCTATCGAACCTTCAAAGAAGCGCGCGTCGCTAACATCACTGCCTATAACGCTAAAGCTACGCCTGCTGAGGTGCTGCCGACCTACTGGGTCATTCATGACGAATTTGCGGAATGGATGCTTACGGATGATTACCGAGTAGCGGTTACATCAACAGTCGGAAGGTTGGGGGTAAAGGCGCGGGCGGCAGGCATCCATCTCATCTTCGCAGCTCAGCGACCTGAGGCGAATGTGATGCCCATGCAGTTGCGGTCGCAGCTTGGAAACAGGCTGATACTGCGCGTCGACTCCGAGGGGACATCTGAGATTGCTCTTGGTGAGCGTGGAGCTGAAAGGCTGCTGGGCAAGGGCCACATGATAGTCAGAGCGGAGGGCGAACAGAGCCTAATCTATGCTCAGGTTCCATTCGCATCAGAGGGCTTCGTATCAGACGTAGTTGCGGCAATTCGAGGACGTGGCGATCAACAATAGAGGATCAACGATAGAGAGGGAGCCGGGATTGCGCATTTGCGATTTCCTTTTTTGTCGCATACAGCGTTTCAAAGCTTTTTTAGCACCTTCTTTTCCAAGGAAGCGCTTTCGCTAGTGATAAATTGGCGGCTTGGACCGCGAAGACGAAGGCTACGTGCGCAATAGCTGCTTAGTCCGCTCGATCAATGGAATATCGCAGAGACATATGACTGGCGCCGCCAGTTCGCGTTCAGACCACTAGCGCCGGATCTGTGGGTCGCAGTTCGAACTGCTGTTCGAGGTTTGATTCTTCCGCAGCAGATTTCAAGAAAACAACCGCGAATTCCTGCGAAAGCTTCGTGAAATCTATTTCACTCAGCGCTTTGCAGCGCAGATACGCGACACCGTCCGTACTCGGCGCGTTCGATTTGAGGGAACCTTTTTTGAACAGGATGGGTCTGTGCATGTCGGCCAGCCACGATGGTTGATTAGATTTTTCAAGAAGCTTCACGATTTTCTTGGACTGAATCTGATCATGCCGATTTTGGACCCATTCGCGTACTGTCCATGCGATGTCATCGCGCAGACAAAATGCGCGTCCCTTTTGGGTGGTGAAAGTCCACCCCGGATGCGTGTTACTAGTCAAGTCCAAAACTGTTTCATAGCCGCCGGGGACACCGTCGCGGCCTGTTTTTGCAAGGATGGTGACCCCGACATATTCCGACATGACTGGTGATACCGGCACGCCGACGCGGCCGACGTCGGCAAACAACATGTGCTGGAGCTCCGCGTGGTGCAGATCCCTTAGGCGTGCTGCCCATTTATAGCGACCCGCTAGAGCCTCAGTTGTTTTCATGCTTTCGATTCCGACCGTAAAGGGCCATTTTGTATTCCACTGAATGGCATAAGGCTTCTTATTCAACATCAGAAGGTGGGTCGTTGGAGCATCAGTGTCCGCTAGCGGCACGAGATCCCCGCCAACCATCGTCACCATTCGCAATGGATTTTCCTTTGAACGCTCCGGGATAAGGTCGCAAGCGGGTGTCACCACTGCCAGCACCTTTGGCATATTCTTCCGCTTCTTCTTCACGCGAAGTTGCGTCCCGAACGCCTCGTTGTATGTCGTCAAGTCGATGAAGACATCGCCCGCCCAGGCTCGCGGCTGGAAGTCGCCTTCTGCTATCGGCACCTGGCTTGTGGTCAACGAGCTGTACAGGTCAGTGATGGCGGCGGTTGGCGAAACACGCCCGGGGATGGCTTGCGGAAGCTTGAGCTCCTTAAGGTGGGATGACGCCTGTCGGCGTTCCATTTCACGCTCGACCATATCGACTAGTCGGCCGCTGAAAAGGGAGCTGATATACTGCGACAGCGGCGTTCGTTCGGTCGTCAGCCGATATTCTTGCATATAGGAGTAATCTGGCAGATCGAGTTCGCGCAACGAAGACATCATGTCGTTAGCGGCGGTATCGACGCTTTGTTTCCATTCCTCCAAAAAGCTCCAAAGGGCGTCCGCCTGTCCGCGGAACTGCGCAAGGCCGATAATGGTGTGTTGCATGCGCGCGACATTTTTCTCGGCATACTCTTTCGGCAGAAACGCCATCTTGCTCGCTAGCATTTTGGCGCCAGATCTAAACGCCGGCAGATGATCAGGGCTAGCGAGCGAAGAAATCAGCATGACCAGTGGGATGCGCTTGCCTCCCTGCTCTTGTGTCAGATCGACCAAGTCGCGGAGAAACTTAATCGAGCGCTCTCTGGCGTCGCTCTTCATCTTCTCGGTCAGTTTTTCGCTTGCCGTGTTCGGTACGTCGTCACCTAAATAGAAATCCAGAAAGACCAGGTCATAGTCGACGACATCGGTTGCACGCGTAGAGCTGTCCAGCTCATCGACCACAACCTTGGCCTCTTCGACAAGCATGTTCTTCAATATCCTCAGGGGCCGAAGCTTGTCACGTTTGTCGACCCCGATCGCCCGGAAGATCGGCCCGAGCAACTCCGCCATTGGGCTGTCGACCTCCTCGATCAAATAGACTTTCCAAAGTTCTTCGACGACCTCCTGGTCGTCATGATTGGCGAAGATTTCCGCATGTCTTTTGCCAAGTCGTTTTTCGAGCTGGTTTATCGTCGAATCATTCGCGTTTGCGCCCACCATCTCACGCGCAGCAGTTCGGGATGCGATAAACCCTGATCGCTCGATCTTGCTGACATCGATCTGGTCGAAAGCGTCGTCGACAATTGCAACCTTCTTGATTCCGGCACTCTTGAAGACGCTTTTCAGTTCATTCGTGTAGATCATTGTCAGCCCATATCTAAGAAAAATGTATTGAATCTGTTCGGCTGGACCGTCTCGGCGCGCTCGATATCCAACGTCCAGCCATGATAAGTCGCGAGCTCGCGCGATATGTAGAGACCCAAGCCATGTCCCTCACCCGCAGGTCTCCGTGTCACGAATGGCTGGAAGATTTCGCTCGCCATATCGGGGGACACGCCCGGCCCATTGTCGGTAATGCTCACGAACTTTTCGTCGGCATCCACCTCGATGGTGAGGATTTGCCGGTATCCGTCTTCAAGTTTTTCCTGTTGCTTCATCCAATAGAAGGAATTCGAAAGCAGGTTCTCGACGATCTGGATGAACATGCCTTTGACCGCTTTGACTTTCCAGGGCCGCGCATCCCGAAAACTTCCCGTCACTTCGATTTGGTGACGAGAAAGCTGCCCCGCTCTCCCGCCAATGATGTCGCGGAGTGTTTCCGCGACATCAAAATTCTCTTTGTTCTGGCGGCGGGAGGCACTAATCGGATCGAGGTTGGCGACCCGCTTTTCAATGGTGACCAGCTGATCCGAAAGGACCGAGATCGCAGATGCTGTAGGCCGCTGTAGCTCTGTGCGATCGATGTCTCGCAGCGTCGACAGGGTCGCAGCGGCAGTTCGCGCTAGTTCGTGCATAATGAACTCAACCATCAAGCCGATACCAGCTAGATGAACAAGCTGGGCGCGGTCATTAGCAACCTCATCGCTCAAAGCCTTAACTTCGTTGAGATACCCCGTAAGGTCGCGCAACATTGCCAGCGCGTTGGCGATAAGGGGTTTGTTTTCAGGAGGCAGTAGACGTTCAATTTGTTGAAGTTTCCTCTTGATGTCAGTCTCAGAGGCTTCGATCTTCTCCTCGATGTTCTCGAGGGTAGTCTGTTCTTGGATCCGCGCGGCCTTGTCTTCTCGATCGAGGAAACTTTTAAACTCTGTCAGCAGGACATGCTGCAAGAGTTTGACAAGGGCCTGCTTTTCTCTTGTCTCAGTCAGACCTTCTCGGTTGGTCTGGTCGGTCAGGGCACGATTCTCCCAGCTGATCTTCACCCGTCCTAAAACCTGTTGGCGATTGAGCTTAAACCCTTTGGCAGCGAAAGCCCTCTTGTCTAGTTCGAGCCAATCGTCGCTTCCGCCGCCATAGGGATTGACTCGGTATCCATCGCGGAACAGCATCAAGCCACCAGACCACTTGCCCACTTCAGAAGTGATGTCTTTTCGCGTGAGCGTACCGACAGCGTGCAGAAGGCGACGGTTAAACCACCACATTTCCATTGTGAACGGCCCGAGCGAGACCAACGCCTCGGGACCCGAGGTCTTCACGACCGACAACAAGTCGGTGACGTTGAGGTCAAATGTCCGGCGCTTTTCGCGGAGATCATAGGTTGCAGACCCCCAAAGCCGCGGGCGGCCCTCGACAATCTCGTATTTCGCTTCACACCGTCCATGTGCCAGTTCCAGAATGCGGGTGTCGATCTCATCAATGTAGACGCGATCGGTGCCGTAAAAGACTTGTATCAAGTTGTTCGCAACGCCGTCCTCGAAGGGATCAACTAGCTTTGAGAACTCCTGATTAGCGATCGCGGTGACCTTTTCTAGGGTCCAGTCCGCACGCAAGCGTCTTATGATGACTGTCGTTCCCGAGTTTTCCTTCGCGATCTTCGCGGGGCCGAGAACCGGATCGACCATCACTTCATGCAGTTTGGCATTGGATGAGTGACTGAATAGGCTCCAGTCAATGTCGAGCAGATTGAAGTTCGTCTCGTCCGATTTGGTCGTTTTGACGGTAAGCCTCTCGCCGAGCCGCATTGTGGAGAGACGTCCAACGCCCTTTTCGCCGAGGGGTGCCCTTTGACCGGGAAGCAGCGTCTCCTTGCTTTCCTGGCGCGAGCGGGTTCCAATAGTCAAATAGACTTCCTGCAGATCTTCGAGGCTCATCCCATTGCCAGTATCAATGACACGGATGAAGTTGTGCTCGTCGTACCACTGCCACAAGGTGGCGACGAGTGCCTCAGGATCGGCGATAACCGCGATTTGTTCCCGCATCGAGGCTATGGCACGGGCATCGACGCTGAGCAGTTTCGTCAGCTTTGTGGCCTGTTCAAAGCGTGCCCTAAGCTTGGTCGCGTCAGCGCCGGGCTCTTCGACAGCTGCAATCAACGTGTCGAAGTGCGACCGAAGACACTGGATATGAACCTCAATGACGACTTTTTCAGACTCAGCGTCGATCGCATTTTTGATCAGTTCATAAAGGGCGATACCGTCAGAGCTGATCAATTCTGCGCCAAGCTCGAGAACTGTTCGAGCCAATATTTGAAATGCCATGTCACTTCCCGAATAACGTGTGGCTGACACACTATGCGAAAGTACTTAATGGGATTTCAATCGCAACTCGCATCCGTCCATTTGCTTCCCTCTGCGGCGATGATGGGAGCCTCGATGCTGATTTCACAGGGCGAGACGAGGGGCAATCATCCCCGAACGAGAGCAGGATAGTCGTTTTTTCGATGCTTAAATGTCGAGTTCGATCACAACCTGCCCCGTCCCTACAGAATTCCCCACGCCCGAAACCTCCCCCTGCCGGTCATCTCGCGAAGACCGAGCTCGCCAACAATCCTGAGCGCCGCCCGTGGCGTCACCTTCAGCATTTCGGCGACCATGCCGGCCGACACCAGCGGCCGCGAGATGACGATCTCGATCAGGCCCGGCAGATTAGAGGACGATCGCCGGCCGACCAGGCGCCGCTCCATCATCTGCCTGGCGAGCGCCAGCCGGTCGTGCTCCTTGAGGCCGAATTCCGCGGCCGCGACGACACCGTTGAGGATCGCCAGCAGGCGGGTGTCGCGAGCGCGATGGCGGCGGCGCTCGACGGCAATGGTTTTGAGGACAAGATTGACAGCGGTCAGATGCGCCGCCGTCGTGAGGCCCGCTTGCCGCAGCGCCTCGGCCGCGAGCAGCCGGCCGAGCCACGACACGTGCTGCAGGACCTCCAGTTCATTCCAGGCGTCGAGCAACAACGCGGCGCGCAGCACGGGCGGCAGACCTTCGGTTTCGGTTAGCACGACGCGGCGATCACGACGTCGATCGTGGCCAGTTCCGCAGCGAGCGATCGTACGTCCCTCCCCCGGCAGGGGCTGCAACCGGCGCGGCCGCTGATCGACGACCGCGGTTGCCGCTGCGTGCACCTTGTCAACTTCTTTACTCCCGGCGCCCTGCCCTCGCAGCCGGCGCATGCCGTCCAGACCGAGCGCTCAGCCGGGCGGCTGCGTCGCAATCCGCCGGCGGGATCGCAGCACGTCTCGGGCAATGGTCAGCTCATGGGTGGGCGCACGGACGTCAAGGCCGGCATCGTGCAGCACCAGATCCTGGAGGTGCACGAGCTCGCCGTCGATCCACAGCGAGGCGCAGGCGTCGGCAAAATGCGGTTGTTCGATCCGGCCCCGACCGAGGGCGAACTGCGATCCGCTCGTCGAGCGCCAGCGCAGTGGGCCTCAAACACCGGCTGCAGCAGCAGTAGACGGCCGGGTTAATGAACGATTAACCATATGAATTAACGTCAAAAATATCACAACCGGAAGCTAAACTACGCTATCTTTCCGTCATCCGGACGCCGTTCTTCGCGACCACTCACTATCGATAGGTTTCAAGTATCGATAGTGATGGATTTAGAGTCGCAAATCGCCTAGATTCGCCCCAAATCGCGGCTGCTGGGAGCTTAAAACATGGAAGACCGGGTCCGATTTGCCCTCGAAAAGCTCCTGAACATCGCCCACGACGATACCGGCCAAGGCCGCCGGGTGGCGAACTTCCTGCTTGCCTGGTGGAACGCCGATGCGCTCGGTGGCTTCGACATTGCCGACCTGTTTGCCGTCGACCGCGACGTCTCCGAGGACATGGCCACCGTGTTCACCTGGCTCGCGCGGGAGGAGGACGCGGCGAGATCGAGGCGATCATCGCGCGGTGGCGACGGGAGCCGGCGTAAAAAGGACGGAAGTCATGACAGGTTCAATCGGTCCGGGCCGTCGGCGTGTGCCGGTGCGCCCGGGCGAGTTCGACGAAGCGGCGCTTCACCTCGGCAAACAGGGCCGGCGGCAATGGCCCGAAATAGCCGCTGTCGCTGTCGACCGGTCGGATGTCCGGTCCCGGCCAGGCGAAGCGGTTGCTCTCACTGAGCACGATCCAGGAGCGCTCGTCATCGAGGCGGAGGCGGCGCTTCGTCGCCGGCGGAATCTCGATCGCCTCGTCGCTTCTCGCTGGTGGCGTGTGGGTGATCGGCAGCACGCGGACGATTGGTGTGCCATCCTCGAGCGTCGTCACCAGCGCCAGCACCAGACAGGGTCGGTCCTTGTCGCCCTCCTCGCGGCCTTCGAGATGCTGCCAGTGCCAGAGATAGGAATAGCGGAAGACGCGGCCGACCTTGATTTCAGTCGGCAGCATTCTTGTCCGTCAAGAGTTCGGCATTGAGATGATCGAGACCCGGCTCCATTTCCGCCTGTTCGACCGCGGCGAGATCGGCCTCGCTCAGGTTCCCCGTCGCCTCGACGCGGCGATCGCGCCGCGACAGCCGCAGATAGTCCTCATAGGCGATGAGCACGGTGCGCGGGCGGCCGTTCTTGGTGATGATCACCGGCTCGCGCACGGCGGCATCCTGATAGGCCCCGAAATTCTTGGAAACCGCAGCGGCGGTCACGGTCGACGTCATATCAAAAACTCCATTTGTCCGGAATATACGGATTTTCCGTAACTTTCGCAAGAACACAGGGGCTGGAAGCCATGATCAAAAACCATAAAGCGGCGGATGCGAACAGCCAAGCGGTGCATCGCCGCGCCGAAGAGCTCGACGCACTCGACGCCATCCTCCCCTTCGACCGGCGCGACCAGCTCGCCGGACTGCTGACCGACGACGACGTCGCGACGCTGAAACATCTCGCCGGCGAGGGCATGGGCGAGAACACGCTTCGGGCGCTTGCCTCGGACCTCGGCTATCTCGAGGCCTGGTGCCAGCTGGCGACCGGAGCCCCCCTCCCCTGGCCGGCGCCGGAAGCACTGCTCTTGAAATTCGTCGCCCACCATCTCTGGGATCCGGTCAAACGCGGCGAGGACCCGGCCCACGGCATGCCGGCCGAGGTCGAGGCGGGATTACGGGCCGAGCGCCTGCTCAGGGCCCCCGGCCCGCACGCGCCCGGCACGGTTCGGCGGCGGTTGACGTCGTGGTCGATCCTCACCCGCTGGCGCGGTCGCACCGGCGCCTTCGGCGCGCCATCGCTGAAGAGCGCGCTGAGGCTGGCGGTCAAGGCAAGTAATCGGCCGCGCCAGCGCAAGAGCAAAAAGGCAGTGACCGTCGAGATCCTGGCGAAGTTGCTTCAGGCTTGCGCAGGCGATCGGCTGGTCGATGTGCGCGACCGGGCACTGCTCTTGGCCGCCTTTGCCTCCGGCGGCCGTCGCCGCTCGGAAGTGGCGGCTCTGCGCGTCGAGGACCTGACCGACGAGGAACCGGTGCGCGCCGATCCCTCCGACAAGGACTCCCCTCCCCTGCCCTGCCTGTCGATCCGTCTCGGCCGCACCAAGACGACGAGCGCCGACGATGACGAACATGTGCTGTTGATCGGCCGGCCGGTCACCGTGTTGAAGCGATGGCTGTTCGACGCGCAAATCAAGGATGGGCCCGTTTTCCGGCGCATCGACCAGTGGGGCAACGTCGACCGGCGGGCGCTGACGCCGCAGTCGGTCAACCTGATCCTGAAGAGTCGCTGCAAACAAGCTGGCCTCGACCCGGCGCTGTTTTCGGCGCATGGGTTGAGATCCGGCTATCTCACCGAGGCCGCCAACCGCGACATTCCGCTTCCTGAGGCGATGCAGCAGTCGCTGCACAAGTCGGTAGCCCAGGCGGCGCGCTACTACAACGATGCCGAGCGAAAGACGGGCCGGGCGGCACGTCTTGTGACGTGAAGTGCGCTACACCATCAGCAGCGCATTTCCGCCCGCAGGGTCCCTGATCGTCCTGGTTTGACGAGTTTGGAGGCTCCTGTACGAGCGCGGGTACTCTACCAGAAACGTTCGCCAACGATCGGCAGGATATGTCGATAAATTGCGATTGTATCGACACGTTTAGGCGACATGTCGTCGCCAGCGACATATGCGGAGACAAGTCAGCCGGAACAATGAAAGTTTTAGCATGCCGTTCCGGCCCGACCGCCCCTACAACGATCTGCCAACATTGCCGCCTAGCGAAGACATTGAGACGAAGGCCATCCTCAAGGCCTGCATCGCCGCGCGCGCTGCTCTGGCAGAGCTCAAGGTATCCGGAGATACTCATCCCAAACCAGTCTGTGCTAATCAATTCCATCCCTTTGCTTGAAGCACAAGCGAGCTCAGAGATCGAAACCATCGTTACGACGACGGACTGCATGTTTCGCTTTGCCGGCGATGCGGCAAACCCGCCCGACGCCGCAACCAAGGAGGCTCTGCGCTACCGGACCGCGCTGCATCAGGGCTTCCAGTTGCTTCAGGAGCGGCCGGTCTCGACAGCAATGGCAATCGAAGTCTGCCGGACGATCAAGGGCATTGAGCTCGACATACGCGCCACGCCGGGAACCGCGCTATACAATGAAGCCACGGGGGAGGTTATCTACACGCCTCCCGAGGGTCGCGACCTCTTACGGGACAAGCTTTCAAACTGGGAGCGCTATATCCACGAGGCCGAAGACATCGATCCGCTGATCCGCCTCGCAGTCATGCACTACCAGTTTGAAGCAATTCACCCCTTCTCCTTTATCTCGTCGACAAGGGCCTGCTCGACATTCCCGTGCTCTATCTCAGCCGCTATATCATCGGCAACAAGCGAACCTATTACGACCGGCTCCAGCGGGTGACTACCGAAGGCGCCTGGGCGGACTGGATCCTCTACATGCTCGCGGGCATACGCGAAACCGCGGAGTGGTCAAACAGGAAGATCCACGCGATCCGCGATCTCCTCGATCAGACGGGCGCGAGCTGGCGGAGGTGATTTTCGTCCACCCCTATTGCCGGATCTCCGACGTCGTGACGGCCGGTATAGCAAAGCGTCAAGCCGCGGCGGTCTACCTGAAGGCCTTGGTTGATGCTGGAATTCTCGCAGAGCTGAAATCCGGCCGCGAGAAACTCTATATCAATCCCATCCTACTCGAGCTCCTCACCGGAAACCGCCCGCGATGACACCTGCTCCTTGTGGCCGGATGATTGGTTACGCACGCGTGTCCACCGACGACCAGGCGACAAAAGTGCAGGAGATGGAGCAACGAGCCGCATGCTGCCACCTGACCATCGCGGAGCGCGGCTCCGCGATGCCTCCCGTGCCTGCCCTGCCCTCTCAAAGCTGCATTAGGTCGACGGCGGCGAAACGCTCGTCGTGGTTCGGCTCGACCGGCGCGCTCGGTAAGCCCTCTCCTTGACATCATCGACCAACTCACGGACGCGGGTGCACATTTCAGTCCCAGCGCGGCCCATCGAGACGTTGACGCCGCAGGAGATGTTTTCCTTGCCGGTGGTCGCGCGCCAATTGCGGAGCGGACCAAGTCCGGCATGAAGGAGGCCAAGGCCCGCGGCAAAGCCGTGCCGCAAAGTTGGTTCAATACACATGCAAGAGTATCTGCTACCAGCGATGACGGCTTTGTCTGTCGGTGAAGAATAAAAAGGGCCGGTCCAAAACCCTGACAACTGTCAGGGTTTTGCTTCTCCGCGAAAGGGAGAGGGTTCCGGGCTCTAAATTCGGAGGGCACGTAGGGACGTTGCCTAATTGGGCCAGCTCCCGCTCGCAGCCAAGATGTTACGGCTCACGATATCTTGCCTATTTGTCAATATTTCCCGCCGACTTATCGCGGGATCTCTACCTCGCTAACGCCGTCCAACATCGTCCAACCCAAATTCACTTGCGATTTTTCCAGACTGCAGATTCTTCGTCGCGAGCGCTGAGACGCCAAGCCCATTACTTTGCGACAATCGCAAAGGATGTCCAACGCCCCGCGCCTCGAAGATCCGATGCCGGTCACGTGGAGTGATGAGGGCCGCAACAACTTCCTCTGGTCTAATATCTTTCTCCGGTCAAATGTGCCCAAGGCGATCGGCATGCTATGGCCCCGTCTGCAGGGTCTTTGATCGTCACCCACCGATTGTGAACGAATGGATGTGGACTCAGGCAGTTCCGTGAGAGACGGATTCGAGTTCTGTCGATCGCGATAGCGTTTCGATCGCAGCCTCGACAGGTGCACTCCAAATTCAGAAGCCGCTCGCCTCACCTCCGTCACTTTCGCATTTTCACGAGGTTCAAGAACATCATTGGCTCCGTTCAGCCAATCCTATAGTTGGTGGATGCAGTTGGACGCTTCGCTGAGGTGTGGATCTGTCCGGCCCCTTAAGCGTAGCCGGGTGGCCCGCGCTGCACCTATCTTTCCGTGATAAAAACCGAGACTAAAACCCTGACAGCTGTCAGAGTTGGCCACAGCCCTTCACGATCACCCGACTTTTCTCGAACTTTGCCCGTGAGCTCTCAGAAGCGCCATCAAAACGGGCCCAAGCGAAAAGTCGCCGCGCCTTGTCTTTGAAGTCAAGTCTCGCAGATATCCGCCAGCCGAGTTGATATGCTCCGCCCGTTCGAGAATGCAGGCAATCGTGACGGCGGCATTTTCCGCACCCATCACATCGCAGGCATCCTCATAAGCTGAAGGGCTGACTCTGAGCATCGAACGGACGACCACAGCCGCCGACATTAGGTCTCGCCAGCCCGCGACTGTGCCCCCTGGACCATAATCGGCAATTTGAGGGCAGGCCTTCAGCACCACTCCCAGAGGAAATCTCTTTTTCGGCTCGCTCGTAACTTGGCTGAGTTGGCTCCGCGTCGCGTCCTGCTCATTTCGAGAGCTAGGTTCAAGTTCATATATGGATTCGGTATGTGAATTCTGTATGTGACGCTCATTGTGAGCATCATTGGTGCTATCAAATTCTTCTTTTCGCTGCAAATCCAACGTGTTGAGAATTTCCTCCTGCAGCAATTTCAGGTCATGAAGCAGGTCGTCCAGATCGGACAAGCTTGGGGAACGCGGTATGCGGCGAACCAACTCCACATATACCGACTCAATTTTGTCCCAGTCCCCATCCGCGCCCTCTGCGATCGCGGCAGTGATGAGCTTGCGGGCGTTCCGCCGGCATATGGTGAGATCTTCCTTCGCCCTCCGGAGCGCTGCTCGGTCAGCAGCGACTTGCTGGGCGATCTGGGCGAGCTCCTCGGCGCGGTTGAGCAGGGGTGAGAGGTCGAAGCCAAATGCACTTTCGACCTCGCCTGACCTATCCCTTCGAGCGTAGCGTTTACCATTGGCGCTGTCCTTGCGCACAATAAGACCGGCCTCAACCAGAAGTGCTAGATGTCTGCGAAGCGTGGCGCCCGCAATGCCATGGGCGCGGAGTGTCAGCTGCGCATTGGACGGGAAGACAATGAGTTGCCCGTCCTGGCGGAGTTCATTGTCTGGATAAAAGGTCAACAAGGCGTTGAGTACCGCGAGGCTGCGGTCCTGCAGTCCAAGCTCTTTCCGCGCTTCAGAAGCGTGCCGAAAGACCTTCCATTTGTCAGCCGATCTGCCGGCCTTGATCTCCGTTGCGGCAATTTGTTGCCGAACCAAGGCAAGCGTAATCGGCCGCCGCCCAAAGGGCGTCGTCACATTTCCACTTTGCATTTTCCTTCACCTTCGAATGGCAAAAGAAATCCGACCGCCGAAAACGACGCCAAACACTCTTGACTAGGATTCGTGGAAATGCGATTCTCGAGGTGCTAAATCAGAGAGAGGCTTCCACGACGGCAACGTTTGGGGGCCTTTTTCTTTTGCTGCGTTTCCTTTCCTCAATAGTCTTTGAGATCCTGACAGCTGTCAGGGTTATTCGTGTTCTCGCTGACGGGCGAAGCGCTCAGCAAGTTCTGGTAGCTCCGCCTCAACGAACTTCAAAAACTCGATCCCAAGCGATCCCTCGGCCGAAATTCGAACCTCTTTCGGGGACATCACCAACGCGCCAAGCCTCGTGCCATTTCCGTCCGAAATCGGAGTCGCTTCAACGGCCCTGTTGGCGGCTGGCTTGATGGCGTTGAGGACGCGCTGAAACCTCTGGTCGGAAGTTTCGGGAGCTCTGCCCTTGCTGCCCAGCTCAGTCCGAATGGAATCGAGAGTACGCGGGTCGCCGGCAATCACCTTGGCAAAATCGAGCCAGCGAGGCCGGCCGATCTTTGGCGCCCGCCCGATCGCTTCGATGATATCTGCCGGAACGATGCGATAGACGTTCCGCATACGCGCCAGTTCAGCGTCCTCAATAGAAAGCGCGGCGTAGATATGGCGGGGCTTAATCCCCGCATCATCCATCCGAGACGCGAACAGAGCGCGCTCGATCCAGGTTAGATCTTGACGGCTTGCATTCTCGATGCCTTGCGCGAGGACAAGATCGATGTCGGAAATCTCAACCTCAATGGCCCGAACGGGTCTGCCGAGTTGCTTGGCAGCAAGCCAGCGCCGGTGACCGTAGACGATCTGATGGCGACCAGGCGACGAGGGGTGTCTCCGGACCTGGATGGGGACCTTTTGCCCGTCGGCCTCAATTGAACGTTTGAACGCCTCGAAGCTTGTCTCGTCATCGTCCGGCAGTCGGTCCGGGTAAGGGGAGGGGTCGATGAGAGAAGGATCCAGCTCGCGAACTGCACCTCCGCCAGACTCGACGAGAGCCTTCAACTGGTCTCGCTCTGACCGGATTTCGCCGATCGTACGGTGGGCCACGGCGATGACACCAGCTCCGACGCGTTTGCCCGAGGACGGAACTGAGGGCGCAGGCTGCTGATCACTCGCCAGTTTGTTCTCCAGTTCTGCGGAAAGCAGTCCGAAGCTAGCGACAATTGACTTACGAGAGGATTTGCTCATGTCCGTCCCCAACTGTCGTTGATAAGGCGAACAATCGCCTCGTTAACGGCGTCTACTGCCTCGCGGGCACGTTTATGGGTATCGCGCCCGATCTGCCCCATCTCGAGCTCGTATATCGAGCGTTTCGCAAGGCCAGCAGCCTCGACGGCAGTGCTCTCGATGGCAGTCGGCAATAAGACGTCATTACCGAACAAGTGTCGAAGCATCGCAACGATTTGCGACTGCGGCGCGTCATTGGGGTCGTGCCGTGTGATCAAATACCGGATGAAGTCCTGGTCCAGCTGAGCGCCGCTCTCGTTCAGAACGCTAATCAGATCGCCCATCATCAGGAGGAACTGGCTCATCGACGCAACGTCCAACATGGCTGGATGCACCGTTATGATCATGCTGGTCGCGGCATAAATTGCGCTCAAAGTCAGAAAGCCAAGCGAAGGCGGAGTGTCCAGGATCACGACGTCATAATCCGCCTCAACTTCGGAAAGGGCGAGCTTCAGTCGCTCGAAGAAGATTGCGCCAGAGCTCGACTTGTTCGCCAAAACGCGGGGAGTTTCATGCTCATACTCCATCACCTCCAAGTTGCCCGGGATTAGATCGACTCCTTCGAAATATGTCTTGCGGATGATATCCCGGATTGGACGACGTTCGGCTTCGTCATAGCGCAGGGCGGCATAAATCGTTTCATTCGACCCAACGTCGAGTTCTGGCTGCGCACCAAACATGGCGGACAAGGATGCTTGAGGATCCAAGTCCAGTGCAAGGACGCGATAGCCCTGAAGAGCCAGGTAGTGGGAAAGGTGGATGCAGGTTGTGGTCTTCGCGCTGCCGCCCTTAAAGTTGGCTATCGCAAGGACCTGAAGATGGTCGCCGGCGCGACGGCGAGGGAGGAACCGCAAAGCGTCTGCAGGTTTCTGCTTCGCGAACAATTCACGCAATTCATTGATCTGGGCCAGCGTGTAGAGGCGATGGTTATTCTCCAACCGACTAGGGACCGGTCCGCGTCCTTCGGTGGACATGAGCTTTAGGGTGGAATCGGGTATCGAGGTCAGCTTCGACACTTCGTTGGTCGAAAATGAACGAAGCGTTTTTTCGGATCTTGGCGGATACATGCGAGTTCTGAGCTGCTGCAACTGCCCAGACAGAATCCCGGCATGGCGCATGATCTTGCTGCCAGCATCTTCCTGCGAGCCAACAGCTGATTCCACTCGGTTTGCTATCGCCATCTTTCCCTCTTGGCGGCTCTCCGCCGGTTTTCCCGCGTTTGCCCGCCAAAGGTAGAGCACGATTCTCCCGAACCCGTCCAGAAGTTTAGGGTTACCAAAAGGTTAACGCCGCCGAAGATTCCTAGCGAACCAGCAAGCGGTTTTTCGGCTTTTTGTCTTCCTGCTCTGAGGGTTAGCTCAACACTGCGACCTTCCTGATCTCGGATTGTTCTCCTGTGAATCCTACAATCAAACCTAGCACAGGGCACCGCGCCAAGAGGTTCTTCGCGCAGGTTTGTGCCGACTCACCTCAAGCAAAACTTGTCGAACTCTACAACTGCCCAGCGATTCTGATCCGTGCTCAACTCCGCGAAGAATTTCAACGATGGAGAAAAGCATGCAGGTGATTGCGATTTCTGCACGCCCGGATTTTCGGGAGAAGCAACTGCTCGCGCAGCATCACAGACTCCGAGCGCGAGTCTTTTCTGATCGGCTAGGTTGGGAGGTCAGCGTCCGAGACGGCCAGGAATGTGACGCTTTTGATGGTCTTCAACCGACCTACATCCTCGCCGTTTCGAAGAGCAGCCAGTTGGCAGGATGCGCCAGGCTTCTGCCAGCCCTGGGCCCGACCATGGTGACGGATGTCTTTCCCTCGCTTCTCCCGGGCGGCGGGCTGAACGCTCATCCTTTGATGATCGAGAGCTCCCGCTTTTGCGTCGACACGACCCTCGCGGAGGGAAGGGGAGCCGGCTCGATCCATGAGGCAACCCTGACCATGTTCGCGGGCATCACCGAATGGTGCATGGCGAATGGCTACACCGAGATTGTCACGGTAACCGATCTACGATTCGAGCGGATCCTTGCGCGCGTTGGATGGTCGCTGCAGCGCTTGGCAGAACCCAGGAAGATAGGCGTGACGATGGCTGTAGCGGGCATATTGCCCGCCGATGCGAGCATATTTCAGAAGCTGCGTCCTTCCAATTACCGTTCGGAACTCACCCCTCTCGGCCAGGCAGCGTAAGGAGAAATCCGTGAGCCAGCTCCTCTCTCACCCCAGACTTGTTCGCAAACTTCAGGAGGCGCTCGGCGATCAGCTCTGTGGGGCACTGGATGACGCGAACGTCATCGAGATCATGCTCAATCCGGACGGGAAACTGTTCATTGAACGGCTCGGTCATGGCGTTGCGCCGGCCGGCGAAATGTCTTGCGCGGCCGCAGAAATGGTGATCGGAACGGTCGCCCATGCGTTGCAGTCCGAGGTCGACACGGAACGGCCGATCATTTCCGGCGAGCTGCCGATCGGCGGCCACCGGTTTGAAGGTCTCTTGCCTCCTGTCGTCGGCAAACCGGCATTCACCATTCGCCGCCGCGCATCGCGGCTGATACCGCTCGGCGAGTATGTGCACTCCGGAGTTATGACGGAGTATCAGGCGTCGACGATCCGCAGTGCAATCTCATCGCGCCTGAACGTTGTAATTTCCGGCGGGACTGGTTCGGGCAAAACGACGCTTGCGAACGCGGTGATCGGCGAGATCGTTAGGTCCGCGCCCGAAGACCGTCTCGTCATCCTCGAAGATACGGTGGAAATCCAATGCGCGGCCGACAACGCGGTCGTTCTGCGCACCAGCGATACTATAGACATGGCGCGGCTCTTGAAGAGCACGATGCGGCTTCGTCCCGACAGGATTGTCGTCGGCGAGGTTCGTGACGGCGCTGCGCTGACATTGCTCAAGGCGTGGAATACCGGCCATCCTGGAGGTGTCGCGACCATTCACTCGAACACCGCCATGTCGGCGCTCCGACGCCTCGAGCAACTGACTGCAGAGGCAAGCCAGCAGCCGATGCAAGAGGTCATCGGCGAAGCGGTCGACCTCATCGTATCCATCGAACGAACGCCGCGCGGACGACGCGTTCGCGACGTCATCCAGGTCGAGCGATTCGCGGGCGGCCAATACGACGTCGAGTCCGACCAACTAACCGAGGAGCAGGAGGCAAGTCGTGTCGCGTAAAGCCACAGTCACCGTTATCGCACTCCTTGCTGCTCCCATTGTGCTCGCGTCGTTTGCTCCCGCACTCGCCAGCTCAGGAGGCGGAGGTCTGCCCTGGGAAGGGCCGCTGCAACAAATTCAGGAATCGATCACCGGTCCCGTGGCGGGCGCCATTGCGCTTGCGGCGATGGCGATTGCCGGGGGCATGCTTATCTTCGGCGGAGAACTCAACGATTTTGCGCGACGGCTCGTCTATGTCGTCCTCGTCACCGGCATCCTGCTCGGTGCGACCCAAATCGTCGCCCTGTTCGGGGCGACCGGCGCGTCGATCGGCCTGACGGACGAGCAGACACACTCAATCGTGCCCAACGGAGAAGGGGAGGGGGCTTATGTCTGAGTCCTTGTCCGCCCTGCAGCGCAATCGCATTCATCGCGCTTTGTCCCGCCCAAACCTTCTGATGGGTGCGGATCGGGAGCTGGTGCTGCTCACCGGGCTTGCCGCCGTCATCCTGATCTTCGTCGTCCTGACGATCTATTCGGCGCTCTTCGGTATCGCCGTCTGGATCGTCATCATCGGGTTGCTTCGGATGATGGCGAAGTCCGACCCGCTGATGCGGCAGGTCTATATCAGGCACATTTCCTATAAGCCGTACTACAAGGCGACCAGTTCGCCTTGGCGGTATTGAGGAGGCGGTCGTGGTAGCTTTGCGACGCTTTCGAGCCACAGGCCCGTCCTTCGCCGATCTCGTCCCTTACGCCGGTCTTGTCGGCAATGGGGTACTGCTCTTGAAGGACGGAAGCCTCATGGCAGGCTGGTACTTCGCCGGCCCGGACTCCGAAAGTGCGACCGCCCTCGAACGCAACGAGCTGTCGCGGCAGATCAATGCGATCCTGTCGCGGCTTGGGAGCGGCTGGATGATTCAGGTCGAGGCCATCCGTTTTCCGACAATCGATTATCCCTCCGAGGATCGATGCCATTTCCCCGATCCAGTCACACGTGCGATCGACGCCGAGCGGCGCGCGCATTTTGAACGCGAGCAGGGGCATTTCGAGAGCAAGCACGCGCTGATCCTCACCTACCGGCCGCTCGAGTCCAAGAGGACAGCGCTCAGCAAATACATCTATTCGGACGAGGAAAGCCGGAAGAAATCCTATGCCGACACTGTCCTGTTCATGTTCAAGAACGCTGTCCGTGAGATCGAGCAGTATATGGCGAACTCGCTCTCGATCCGTCGCATGGAAACGCATGAGGTCAGCGAAAGGGAAGGGACACGAGTTGCCAGATACGACGAGCTGCTGCAGTTCGTTCGCTTCTGCATCACCGGGCACAGCCATCCGATCCGGCTTCCGGATGTCCCCATGTATCTCGATTGGATCGCGACCGCCGAGCTCGAACATGGCCTGACGCCGAAGATCGAGAACCGCTTTCTCGGCGTCGTCGCCATCGACGGTTTGCCAGCCGAAAGCTGGCCTGGAATCCTCAACAGCCTCGACCTGATGCCTCTCACCTATCGGTGGTCTTCGAGATTCATATTTCTCGATGCCGAAGAGGCGCGCCAGAAGCTCGAACGCACGCGCAAGAAGTGGCTACAGAAGGTCCGGCCGTTCTTCGACCAGCTGTTCCAGACGCAAAGCCGGTCGATCGATCAGGACGCCATGACCATGGTGACTGAGACCGAGGACGCAATTGCACATGCCTCGTCGCAATTGGTCGCCTACGGCTACTATACTCCGGTCATTGTCCTCTTCGATAACGATCGCGAGGCGCTCCAGGAAAAGGCGGAGGCAATCCGCCGGCTGATCCAGGCGGAAGGCTTTGGCGCTCGGATCGAAACGCTCAACGCCACCGACGCTTATCTCGGCAGCCTGCCCGGCAATTGGTATTCCAATATCCGCGAGCCGCTGATCAACACAAGCAATCTTGCAGACCTTATCCCTCTCAATGCCGTCTGGTCGGGAAACCCGGCCGCGCCGTGCCCGTTCTATCCGCCGAATTCGCCGCCGCTCATGCAGGTGGCGAGCGGCTCGACGCCGTTTCGCCTCAACCTGCATGTCGACGACGTCGGACATACCCTCGTTTTCGGTCCGACGGGCTCTGGCAAGTCGACTCTTTTGGCGTTGATCGCCGCGCAGTTTCGGCGCTACGAAAACGCCCAGATCTTCGCCTTCGACAAGGGCAACTCGCTGCTGCCGTTGACGCTGGCTGGCGACGGCGACCACTACGAGATTGGCGGGGACAATGAAGGGGAGGGGAGGGCGCTTGCTTTCTGCCCGCTCTCCGCACTCGGAAATGACGCTGACCGGGCCTGGGCAACGGAATGGATCGAGATGCTGGTCGCGCTACAAGGTGTCACCATCACGCCCGATCATCGCAACGCCATTTCCCGACAGGTCGAGCTTATGGCAAACGCTCGAGGACGATCGCTCTCGGATTTCGTGTCTGGTGTCCAGATGCGCGAGATCAAGGACGCGCTGCACCATTACACAGTCGACGGACCGATGGGCCAGTTGCTGGACGCAGAGCAGGATGGCCTTTCGCTCGGAGCCTTGCAGACCTTCGAGATCGAGCACCTCATGAACATGGGTGAGCGCAATCTCGTGCCTGTGCTGACCTATCTGTTCCGCCGCATCGAAAGGCGCCTCGACGGGTCGCCAAGCCTGATTGTGCTGGATGAAGCCTGGCTGATGCTGGGTCACCCCGTTTTTCGGGCCAAGATCCGCGAATGGCTGAAAGTGCTGCGCAAGGCGAACTGCGCTGTCGTTCTCGCAACACAATCGATCTCGGACGCGGAGCGCTCCGGGATCATCGACGTGCTGAAGGAATCCTGCCCAACGAAAATCTGCCTTCCAAACGGCGCTGCGCGAGAGCCGGGAACGCGGGAATTCTATGAGCGCATCGGCCTCAACGAGCGCCAGATCGATATTGTCGCGAGCGCGACGCCCAAACGCGAATATTACGCCACAACACCGGAGGGCCGGCGCCTGTTCGACATGGCGCTAGGCCCCGTCGCGCTGAGCTTTGTCGGGGCCTCCGGCAAGGACGAGCTGAAGCGCATTCGGGCGCTCAAATCCGAACACGGCCGCGACTGGCCGATCCACTGGCTGAATACGAGAGGAGTTCATGATGCCGCATCGCTGCTCAATTTCGAATAGATGGCTCACAGGCCTGACGGTCGTCGCCATTGGGATCGCCACAGTAGCGCCGGCGAAGGCTGGCACCGCCACCGGCGCGGCAACTGAATGGACGCAGGTTCTCAATAACGGCGAACTGGTGTCGCTCGTCGGTCAATCGGGCGAGCAAATCCAAAACCAGTTGACGCAGATCAGCCAGCTTACGCAGCAGATCGAAACGCAGCTGAACATCTACGAAAACCTGCTGCAGAACACGGCCACACTGCCGACGCACATGTGGGGGCAGGTCGAGAGTGATCTCAACCAACTCCGCGATATCGTCGACCAGGGTAGGAGCATCTCGTTTTCGATGGCCAATGCGGACGACGTGCTTCAACAGCGGTTTCAGAGCTATGCCGACCTCAAGACCGATCTGCCGAATGCAGCGAGCTTCTCGTCCGCGTATCAAACCTGGTCGGACACTAACCGCGACACGATCGCCAGCACGCTGAAGACGGCAAGCCTCACGGCCGATCAGTTCGACAGCGAGGAAAACACGATGTGGTCGCTGCGATCGATGTCCGAGACAGCGGACGGCCAGATGAAGGCCTTGCAGGTCGGGCATCAGATTGCCGCCCAACAAGTCGCGCAGATGCAGAAATTGCGCGGTCTCGTTTCACAGCAGATGACCATGATGGGGACTTGGCTTCAGACCGAGCAGACAGACAAGGACCTCGCGCAGGCGCGCCGGGAAAAGTTCTTCAGCGCGACGGCTCCTTCCACGTCCGGTGGCGAAAGGATGAAAGTCGAGTGGTGAACACCATGAGGCCAAACGAACTTCCTCCGCTCCGGATGGCACTGATTGTTACTGCTTTCGCGGCGTTCGCGGCGCAGCCCGCACTTGCCCAAGAGGGCTCGGTGCTGACTTCGCTTCAGAACCAGATCACGACTGCTGCCAAAGGATGGGAAACCACCGTCATGGATGCCGCAAAATCGTTGTTCTGGGTTCTTGCTACAATCGAGATCGGCATCGCCGGCGTCTGGCTTGCGCTGCAGGCAGCTTCTCTCGACAACTGGTTTGCAGAATTGGTCAGGCGGATCATGTTCGTCGGCTTCTTTGCCTTCGTACTGACGCAAGGTCCGACCTTTGCCAAGGCAGTCGTCGACAGCCTCTTCCAGATTGGCGCCGGAGGTGGGACAGCTTCGCCTGGCGATGTCTTCAACGCGGGCCTCGCTGTGGCAACCAAAATGTCGGAAAAGATCCAGTTTGGCCTCTTCGAGGACAACGCGCTCGCGATCTCGGCCGCGTTCGCAATGGTGGTCGTGGTCATCTCCTTCTCACTCGTCGCAGCGATTTTCGTGAGCGTGATGGTCGAGATGTATATCGGTCTGCTTGCTGGGATGATCATGCTCGGGCTTGGTGGTTCGTCCTACACCAAGGACTTCGCCACCCGCTATCTGGTCTACGCGTTCTCGGTCGGAATGAAGCTCATGGCGCTTGTCATGATCTCGCGGATCGGATCGGAGGTCCTGATCGGACTCGCGAACCAATCTGACATAGGCGACCAGTTTCAGACCGCCCTTGCGATCGCCGGCATTGCCGTCGTCGTATTCATCATCGCGGTCTACGTGCCGAACATAATGCAGGGTGTGGTGCAAGGCGCGTCGGTCTCCGGAGGAATGGAAGCAATCCGCCATGGTGGTCAAGCGGCGTCCTTTGCCGCTGGCGCCGGGTTCCTTGCAGCGGCTGCCGCTGGGGCGGGGTTCGCGGCGGGTCAAGCCTCCCGGGCCGCCGGTGCCTCGGTCATCGGATCCGCCTTCAGCGGCGTCGGCGCCGGCCTCGGCTCAGCCGGCAAGGCTGCCGGATCTGCGGCGAAGGAGAAGGCCATCGGCTCTCCCGGCGCCTATGCCGGCTCGCTCCTCGGGCTCGCGAACGCCAAGCTCGAGAAGAGCCGCAGTGGGCACAGCGCTCCAAAGCGGCCTCCCGAACGCAACGACTAACAGCATAGGGAAAGGCATGGACCGATGGCAGCGAACAGCGCTCCCGAGAATCCGTATCTAGCCGCCCGCCAGGAATGGTCGGAGCGATACGGCTCCTACGTCAAAGCCGCGGCAGCCTGGCGTCTTGTCGGGGTGCTCGGCCTGTTCATGGCCGTAATTGGCTTCAGTTACGCGATGTACCTCAGCACGCAGGTCAAGCTCGTGCCCTACATCATCGAGATCGACAAACTCGGAACGTCGGTGACAGCCGGTTTCCCAGAGCAGATCGAATATGCAGACGCCCGCGTGGTGCGCGCAACACTCGGAAACTTCGTAAGTAGCTTCCGCTCGATCACGCCGGACGCCGTGGTGCAAAAGCAGTACATCGACCGGACCTACGCGCTGCTACGCACGTCTGACCCGTCCACTGAGAAGATCAACGCCTGGTTCCGCGGCAACTCGCCGTTCGAGAAGGCGAAAACCTCGACGGTCGCCATAGAGGTCAACAATATCGTGGCGCTCTCCAACCAGACCTACCAGATCGACTGGACCGAATACGAGCGCGACCGCAAGGGCAAGGAAACCGGCACGCGCCGATTTCGGGGCATCGCGACGGTCACGCTGACGGCGCCGCAGGACGAGGCGACGATCCGCCTCAATCCGATCGGTCTTTATGTCCGGGATTTCGACTGGACGGCACAGCTTTAAGAGCAAGGGTTTTTTATGCACAGAACAGGATTGATCGCGGCCGCCGCCTGCATGGCCGGACTCGCCTTTGTGAGCATCGCTTACGCGCAAAACATGACGACGAATGAGGTGAAGGGAACGAACATTTCCCGCAAATGGCGGGACACGCCGGGCGTCGTCACCATTGGCCCTGATGGAAAGATCATATTCCTCTTCGGGGAAACCCAGCCCTCCGTCATCTGCTCACCGCTGCAGGTCTGCGATATCGAATTGCAAGGCGGCGAGATCGTTCGCGACGTCCTCGTGGGCGATACGGTTCGCTGGAAGGTGGAGCCTGCGACCTCGGGCGCCACCGGCGGACAGGCAATCCACCTGATCGTGAAACCCTCCGAATCCGGTCTTGTCACCTCGATGGTCGTCACGACCTCACGGCGAACCTACCATATCCAGCTCAAGTCTCATCCTAGCCAGTACATGGCTCGCATCGGTTTTGAATATCCCGAGGATGCCTCGACCAAGCTCGCTGACATCAACGCCCGTCTGGACATTGGCGGCATTCCCGGCACAGCGCCCGACAAGCTGAACTTCTCTTATTCGGTGAGCGGCAGTGCGCCATGGCGGCCGAAACGAGTCTATTCGGATGGCGTCAAGACCTACATCCAGTTCCCGAGGTCGATTTCCGGCCAGGATGCGCCAGTTCTTTTCGTCGTCTCCGGCGGGCAGAACCGCATCGTCAACTATCGGATGAAGAACGACATGATGATCGTCGACTACGCGATCGACAAGGCGATCCTCGTTTCCGGCGTCGGCTGGCGCCAGCAAAAAGTGACCATGCGGCGAGGAGGATGACCATGCGCACGCTGCTAATGGCCTTCATCGGTGCCACGCTTCTTTCCGGCTGCCAGACGGCCAGTGACGCACTGACGACCGACACCACGCCGCCCGTTGTTTCTGGACCAGCCGCGAGCGCCATCGCCGGGGACATAGCGAGCCGGCTTGCCGAGCAGATCGGCCCTGCCGGAACGGCAACGATCAAGATGGAGAATGACAATTCAGAGTTTGCGACCGCGCTCGAGGCTGCCCTGAAGGGTTGGGGCTACACGGTCATTACGGGCGGAAAGGCTGGAAAGGACGGCAAGCCGGTGGAGCTTGCCTATGCGATGGACGGCATCGACGGGCAGGTTCTCGCTCGCCTGACAACTCCTTCCATCGCAATCGGCCGCGCATATACGCTGACTGGGTCCGGTGCCACACCGGCAAGCCCGCTTTCGATCATGCAGCGCGATTAGGAAGAGGGACCATGGTGCAATCGCTCCAGCTCGGCGCGTCGCGTCCAGCCGAGGATCAGAACGGCATGCGCCGCCTCAATCGCCTGCCGATCATGCTCGCGATCGTCCTCATCGTACTGGTCTGCGGGATCGTCGTGATCGGCCTGTCATGGCGAGGGCTTTCATTCAACCGTGGCAACGATATCGACAGCGCTTCGAGCACGCCGGCGACGAACTTCGGTGACCAGCTCAAACGCGGCGTGACCGACGGCATCATCGGCGAGCCGGTTGATCGCGGGGCGTTTCAGCCGACGCCTGTCATCGAACAGAAGGTCGAGAAGGAAGAGCTCGTCGCCGAGCGCCGGCCAGTCGAGCACCAAGACCGTCGGCCGCGGATGGAGTCCGAGGAGGAATGGACGGCGCGTCTGAAACGAGAGCAGGATGAGCAATATATCCGTGAAGGGCAGCGCCAGCGAATGTCTCGGCTCCAGGCGCGCGCAACCGCGCTCAACTCGCCGCTGAAGGTGGATATCTCCGATGCTGAGAAGGCTCCAGCAAACACCAACGACACCGCTCGCCGGAACACAGACATAGCCACGAACAGCGCATCCGATCTTTACGCCGCTGCCATGAATTCAGGGTTGATCGGACAGAATGTCGATCCAAACGGCCAGACCCCGAAGGAGGACTTCTTCAACCAGGATATCAAGGACCTCGGTTATCTGCCGAACCAGGTCGTACCGCAAATATCGCCCTATGAGCTGAAGCGAGGCTCAGTCATTCCGGCAACCCTCGTCACCGGCCTCAATTCCGACCTGCCGGGGCGCATTGGCGCACAGGTCAGCCAAAACGTCTATGACAGCGCCACGGGCTATCGCCTGCTGATCCCGCAGGGCGCCAAGCTCTTCGGCCGCTACGATTCGAAGATCTCATTCGGCCAGAAGCGGGTTCTCGTCGTCTGGACTGATCTCATCTTTCCGAACGGATCGACACTGCAGATCGGCGGCATGACTGGCACCGACGCTGAAGGCTACGGCGGGCTCAAGGACAAGGTGGATCGCCACCTCTGGCGGACATTCGGTTCGGCTGCATTGATCGCCCTTATCGGGACCGGAATCGATGTGTCCATGCCGGAAAGCTCGACGCTTGCGACGCAGGATACGGCGTCGGACGCGGCAAGGCGGAGTTTCGCGGAGAGTTTCGGCCGTGTGGCAGAACAGACCATCTCGAAAAACCTGAACGTCCAGCCGACGATCCGCATTCGGCCAGGCTACAAATTCAACGTTCTCGTCGATCAAGATATCATTTTTCCCGCATCTTTTCCGTCGCGCTAAGCAGCTCCTGCGCATGCTCCCCCGGACGGCGTGTTGATTCAATCTGTAAGCCAACGACTCAGTCATGCCTTGGTATATTCTTTCATTGAAGAGTCTCCTTTTAGAACGAGGCGGCTTGAGTGCCCGTTAAACGAGAGAGTACACCGTGCAACGGCCGTGGCCATGCTTCACGAAGCATGGCCACGGCCGTTCACTTGCCAAAGGATGGGTGCGGTGTTTCGCAGTCATGAGCCGAGAAGCGGCCACTGGCTGGCCGACCAACCATGGGATGAGCATCAAGTTGCGAGAGCTGGAGGCTCGCAGCTGCCCAAGAAGACAGGAGAAAAACGTGAACGGAGATCTTGGCTCTATCATCGACATGGCAGAAGCCGCGCACGATGAACGTATTATCAAAAGCGGTCTGAAAAGATTCGCGACCTCTTTTGGTTTTGAGCGTTTCGCTTATCTGCAAACAGAAGGCGCTAAACTCCGCACATTCAACTCCTACCCCGAGAAATGGCAGGATATTTACCTCGGGAGCCAATATTTCCGAATTGACCCAGCCGTGACGGAGGCCAAGCGTCGCATGGAAACGATTTCCTGGACAGCCTGTGACTGGCCAGCGCGTGGAACCTCCGAGCTCAAGCGCTTTCGAGAGCAAGCGATCGCATACGGCATTCGCAGCGGTGTGACGATTCCCGTCAATGGGAGTTACGGTTCCGCGGTGATGCTGACGTTTGCATCCTCAGAGAAGCAGGCTGACATCTCAAGATTTCAGGACCGGCAAAAAGCAATAGAGGCCGTCATGGCGATCCACTACCGCCTTAAGATCATAGCCGCAGCGACGATTGTGGCCCCGAAACGCCTCCTCTCGCCAAGAGAGGCGATGTGCCTCATGTGGGCGGCAAAGGGCAAAAATGTCCCAGAAACCGCAGATGTGACGGGAATCAATCCAAGGACGGTGCAGCACTACCTCGACAACGCGCGCCGAAAGCTTGATGCAGCAACCGTTCCGCAACTTGTCGCGATCGCTAAAGATCACGGTTTGGTTTGACCGTCACTCATCGCACAAGGGGACATCAGGGATATAGCCAAGCGCGTCGATGATTTCCGAAAGCTCTTCCTGCTGAGCTTCGGATTTCTTCTGACGCTCCAAGTACTGGTCTTGCAGACTTTTGAGTACGGCAGTGGAGACTGACCCGTCGTCAGTCGCGCGCGTCCAGTCCTCATAGACAACTTCGTCGGCGGCGAGAAGCCGGCGGTGTTCGAGGATCGCAGAGACCGCCAACGCCTCCAGTTCTGACGTTTGCATCGAACTGTAGAGGGCTCCTTTCTCCTTTCTCTCGTCGTTCGCCTCGGATGGGACAATATCGTTCATCCGCTTCTCCTCTCGCCGGTGAACCCGGCTTCGCGCGCAATATATTGGCTCATTTCGCTGCGCTGCCGTTTGGACCACGAAGAAAAGCTCGAACCCAAACGGGACTTTCTTGCTCGGTCACCCACAGGTACTCTGTTACCACAACGTTTGTAGAAGATACTCCGTGGTCGAATACTCATCAAGTCGCTGTTCTCTCGAACATGGAGATTCGAGAGGTGTTTGCGCGAAACCTGCGAGCAGCCCGGCAGGCCAACGGCCTGTCACAGGAAGAGCTTGCCCATCGCGCGCATGTCGATCGCACATACATCAGCTCACTTGAGCGCAGGGTTTACAATCCCAGCATCGACGTCGTGGACCGGTTGGCGACAGTCTTGGGCATGGAAGCGTCAGAATTGCTGAAGCGGTGACCGGACGAACATGCCAAGTCGACCATCGAGCTTGACAGATAGAATAGCGAACAGGCTTAAAAGCCGCGATCTTCCGCACATGAATATACGCAAACCCGTGGGGAGAAATTTCGCTCGTTTTGTCGCAACAGAGACTTACTTAGAAGGACGTAGAAGCCCGTTCGGGGTTTTAGCCGACAGTATAGCACTGGCCTGGAGCGTCGGCGGCGTAAACCGACAATCCTTACCCTATGAGCTGGCGCAAGCTCTCGGCGTGAGTCTCACCGAACTTCACATTGGATCCGTGCTCACCGGTTTGGAAAATCCTCGATGCCCTTGCAATTACATGGTCCACAGAATGGACAGCGGTGCTGCATGTAATTTCTCTCCGAAAGGCGTTACACGGTCATGATCGTGCAAGACCAGTCCTCTGACAAAACGATTGCCAACGGCTTCTTGCAACTGTCGCAATCCCCTAAAATCCTCAGCCTTCACTGTCGCTGATGCCTTGACCTCAATGCCGACGATGCGACCGCGCCGGTCCTCGATTACGACATCGACCTCGTCCTTATCCTTCGTCCTATAGTGCGAGAATGACAGACGACGCTCCGACCACGACGCCAATTTCAAAAGCTCGGAAACGACAAAGCTCTCGAGCAATGCTCCAAAGCGAGTTCTGTTTTCGCGCAAGACATCGGCTTCTTCCTCCCGCAGGCTCGCCAGCAGTCCTGTATCGAGAAAGTGCAATTTGGGTGTCTTTATCAACCGGCTCAAGCGATTGTTCGACCACGGCGTCAGCGTCCTGACCAGAAAAAGCCGCTCGAGTATGGCGACATATTTCTGAGCGGTCACACTGGACAGCCCCAGTGCGGCACCGAAACTGCTGTGGTTCACCAGTTGGCCGGCATGTTCCGCAAGGACATCCAACAATCGTGGCAGCCGATCGAGCTGGTCGATGTTGGCGATGTCTCGAACGTCCCGATCGAGAATCAGCGCGACATAGTCCTCCAACCAGGCAACGCGGCGGGCAGGAGTCGCCCTGCGCAAGACTTCCGGATAGCCACCGCGCAGTACGGTCTCCAGGAGGTCGTCACCAAATACAGTCCCATCACCGGTCTCAGGTTCCTCGCCAGCGAATAGCCGATCCAGCAATTGACCTGGAGTGGAACGGAGTTCGGACTGGGCGAAGGGCAGCAGGGGAACCACGGCCATGCGTCCTGCAAGCGAATCGGCAATCGCAGGGACAGTCGCCAGATTGGCAGAACCAGTGAGCAGAAATCTGCCGGGAGCGTCCTCACGGTCGACGCTTTCCTTGATGGCCAATATCAGTTCGGGAGCGCGCTGAACCTCATCGATTACGGCTCTGTTAAGACCCCGGATAAATCCGACCGGATCCGTTTTGGCGGCATTCAGGGCGCCGGCGTCGTCAAGGGTGACATAAGCGCGATCGGCGCCTGAGAACTGGCGGGCGAGAGTGGTCTTTCCAGCTTGCCGCGGGCCCGCTATCAGGACAACACGAGTATCGGCAAGCGCCGTCTCGATTACTGGACGAGCTTTACGACCGATCAGTGGTTTACGAAGCACGGTGTCTACCATGCGTCTATCTTTAGCCTGATCTCCGTCCGTTTTAAAGCGGCCGACCGACCAATTTTAACTGATAGGCCGTCCGAATTTGCCTTTTCGAACGAGGATCGGCCGGCGCGGTTTGCTCCAGATCGTCATTTCAGGGAGTTCTTTACGAAGCCGGCGCCGGTAGAATCTTACATTTTCGAGTCGTGTTTTAGATCGACACTGGCTTGAATGCGCGTAGAACGTGTTTAGACCTCGGTTCGCGACCGCGGCATGAGTGCCGACGATTGATGCAGCTTCGGCCAGCCGCATGGCTGCGTCCTCGCGTGAACGCCGTGACAATCGCGGCGAAATTGGAGCCCCTTTGGTTTAACAGGAAGGAGAAAGTCAGTGGACGAAGACTTTCGCTCTCTCATCGACATGGCGGAAGCTGCGCACGATGAACGTATGATCAAGTACGCAGTCAAGAGCTTCGCGCAGGCATGCGGATTCGAGCGTTTTGCCTATCTGGAAACCGAAGGCGCCGAGGTCCGGACCTTCAATTCCTATCCGAAGGCGTGGCAGGGCGTTTATCTCACCAGTCACTACGCTCGCCTGGATCCGGTTGTTACGGAGGCCAAGCGCCGCATGGACATGTTTGCCTGGACCGCCGACGACTGGCCGGATTGCGGGTCTTCCGACCTCAGGCGATTTCGCGACCAGGCGGTCGAACACGGCATTTATAGCGGCGTAACGATTCCCGTCGAAGGAAGTTATGGCTCGACGATGATGCTGACCTTGGCGTCATCGGAGCGGAAGGCGGATATTTCAAAACTGCAGAGCGGCCGAAAGGCAATGCAGGCGGTCATGGCCATCCATTACCGCTTGAAGATCATAGGCGCTACGACGCTCGTCGCGCCGAGGCGGATGCTTTCACCAAGGGAGGCCATGTGCCTCATGTGGGCGATAAAGGGAAGGAGCGCGCCGGATACCGCGATGCTAACGGGCATCAATGCGAGGACGGTGCAGCACTATCTGGACAGCGCGCGTCGAAAGTTCGACGCCAAGACTGTTCCCCAGCTTGTCGCGATTGCCAAGGACCGCGGACTGATCTGAGCATCAGTCTTCATCCTCTGGGCAACAGCAGGGACATACCCCAGCGCCTCGACGATTTCAGCGAGCTCTTCCTGCTGGGTTCTGCCGGGGCGAAATGTTCGTCCCACCGGCTTTGAAGAACTGCGCTCAAGACGGAGGGATCGAGCGCTGGCGCGAAGTCATTCTTCATCGGCAAGACGCCAATGTTCGAGGATTGCGGAAACGTTATGGATCTCAAAGAGGTCATGGCGATCAACCTGCGTCGATACGTCATGCCAAACACCTCACGCAGGAA
This sequence comes from Sinorhizobium sp. P24N7, assembly GCF_042436655.1. Lineage (NCBI taxonomy): Bacteria > Pseudomonadati > Pseudomonadota > Alphaproteobacteria > Hyphomicrobiales > Rhizobiaceae > Sinorhizobium > Sinorhizobium sp. P24N7. The sequence goes on from NZ_JBHMIW010000002.1 coordinate 304,520, forward strand.
GAATTGGCAGACCTCTCGGGGTTGAGCGCGCTATCGGAGCGATTGAACCAGCCGCGCTCGTGACAAAATCCGGCTGGCTTGCGCGCGAGCCAAGCAGATCTGATTTCCAATCGGGGGACATTCCCGGCTGTAGCGCGGGCATCGTCATTTGCCTCCGATCCTCGACAGGTCGATCCGCATCTCAGCCGAACCAAATTTGCTGACGTCGGGCGTTTCGGCGGTGGGATCTCCTGGGTGGCTGTCGCTGCCGTCGTCCTTGCCCGAAGGCGACACATTTCCCGTCCTGATGTTCCCTCCCGGATCAGGAGCGTGAAACACCCCCACACCCTCGAACTCGCCGGTTTTCCATGCGTAGACAGCATCCTTAAAGATCTGCGGGAAGACGTCGTCGTTCGGCGGATTGCCATACCACTTGCCAACGATCCTGAGGATCTTGGCGAACATCGCCGTGCCTTTGCGCAGGTTCTCGCAAGGCTCGACCAAATCCGGCTTCAGGTCGGCCGGATCCCCGACGCCCACACCAGCCGGAAACTGCGTCAGACCGACACGGACGACAGCCTTTCCGGCATATTGCCGCACCGCACGATAGCTATCGCTTCATCGGCCGACTTGGCCCCCGGCACAAGGATCAGCCGGCCTCCCGATCGGACGGTCACGGCGAGTGGGTCGGCCTAGCCCCCCGCCGTGACGAACTGCTCTACGATCGCCGGCTTGAGAGAGGGGTCGGCACAATCTTTGATCAGGGTAGCATCGCGCATGGGGGACTCCTCGGTATCAACTGTTGAAAGAAAAAACGAGCGGCTTGCCGAACAGCTTCGCCCACGCCGCGGTGCTGGCGCGCTGGATGGCGACGATTGATGTTCCTTTGGTCCACCAGCCGTTGCCGACCGCGACGATCAAGTCGGGATCGCCGAGCATCGATTGCAGTACCGGCCAGATGATCAGTTGCTCGTAGCAGATCAGCAGCGCGGCGCGGCCGGGGGCGAGAGCCACCACCGGATTTGCAAAGAAATGCGCGTTTGCGCCGGCGCTGTCGCCGAAGAGCAGCCTCCAGGGCTGCCACATAGAGCCTGGAACCGGCATCCGTTCCCGGTAGACAATCTGACTGCCCTCAAAGGAAATCGCGACGATGACATTGTCGTATCCGTCCGCGTCGACGATTACGGCACCCGCGAGAACCGTTGCATCTTGTCCCGCCAGCGAACGGGTCCAGAGGCGCTCAATTGTCGGCGTCCAAAAGCCCAAAGCGCTCTCGGGAAGGACAATGTATCGAGCACCGTCCGAGGCTCGTTCGGTCACCGTTGCAATCAGATCACGGTGGCGCAGCATGCTGGTGTTCCGTCCGAGCGAAGCACCTAGTTCGAGATCGACGCCCCGCCATGCTTCCGGTAGCTTCGGCTCGGTCCAGAATGCGGCGGACCAGAGCCAAAAGCCTGTGAGGGCAATGGCGACAGCCGGCCATAGGCGGGAAACGAGGCCCGCGAGGCCGGCTGTCGCCACAGCCAGTCCCCAGCATCCCCATGCTGGAAACAGCACGCCGGCGGCCGTGACGGGATGCCCCCAGCCGGTAATGCCGAAAGGGGGAATTGCCATCAGGACGGCCGCCAGAACATAGCGAGCCGGGCGATGGCCGGTATCCTTCGTCCACAACAGTGCATGCACCGTAACAAAGCTGGCGGAGGCGGCCAACCACAGTAGCAGACCGGGCCAGAGATCGGACGCATAGAAGGCTGCCACGCCTTGCGGCAGGCCGCGCGACGCTGACAGGAAGTATGCGGCAGACACGAGCGTTGCCGTGTGCCTCGTTCGCGCCAGCGACCAGAGGACGGGAAACCCGAGCGCCACCGGCAGCAGCAGTATGTGGCCGCTCCATGCCACCGTGCCGGCGATGACCGATGCGATTATGAGCAAAGTCGGTCCGAGGCAATCACGGTGCATAGGTCAGTACCTCCTGCGCCAGGCCGAGAATGCCGGAAGCAGGCACTGGCCCGAAGTAGCGGGAGTCGAACGAGCCGGCGAAAGCCGAATGCAGGAAGACCTGTCCGCGCGGGACGACACCGCTTGGGAAGGGCGTCAGCCGCCGATCTTTTCCGTCTCGCTGGGCGAGGCCGGAAGAAGGAATTTTTCGCTCGTCTACGCTTATGCTGGCGCCGATTTCAACATGCTGTCCGGCAACAGCAAGCACCGTCTTGATGAGCGGCGCGACACCGCCCCGGCAAAGACCGGAGCGGAGATATCCCCGCGCTCTCGCCTCCCTCATGCTGGCTGTGTCCGGCGGGCAGATGAACACCAGGTCGCCGACATCAGCCGGACGGTCGAGCGGAACAATGCGCCAGAGACCGAGCGGCTCGCTCGGCGTCAGATTGATCCGATAGCCGCCCGGGAAGCCAGTCAGTGAGACCAGTGCGATGGAAGCGGCAGAAATCGATAGAGTGATGGCGGATTGCCTTCGCCGTACGAACGCCCGCGGTCCTGTTCGAGTTGCAGCCGTCATTTGAGCGAGAGCCCCTGGCTCTTCGTTTGCCGCAGCGTTTCCGCCTGCTTCAATGCCTCGGTTGTGCGCTGATGTGCGGAAAGTTGCTGGACCGTCCGCATCGAGTTCCAGGCAGATTGCACTTCCGCCTTCTGCCCCGCCGACATGCCTGATGTCACGAACTGGAACGCCTGACCGTTCGTGTCCTTGGCGGCAAGTGGCAGGAAGATGCGTTCGCCGAAACGCTCCGACACGGCTCTCGCAAACCCTTCGAGTTCCGCTTTCACCATTTTGTCCGAGAGCGCGTATTCGAGACCTGCCGGAAGATCGTTGCGATCGATGGCGTCACGGACGTGTTCGAGTGTCTGCTTTGCCGCCGACGACAGCGCTGGGATGTCGAGGGAGAGCTTCAGACGGACGGTGCGCTCCTCAGCTTCATATTTGCGTTCGGCCTCCGTCCGCTGACGCAGATAGCGCTCCAGGTTTCGGGAGAGCGCAGGCGCATTGGTGACGGCCGTTTCTCGGCTCTGCTTGTCGGCGCGGCTGGCAAGAATCCCGGTCTTGCCGTTCAGCGCGCCAAAACTTTCCGGCTCGGAAGCGATCCTGGCGATGGTGGATTTCGCCGCGGCTTCGTCCTTGAGTATCGCATCGACATTGACTGTCTTGAAAGCCGCTTGCGGCTCAGCATAAACGAGATGGAATCGCGCCGAGACCTCCTCCCATTGCTTCTTCAAGCCGGGGTCGGCGGCAAGCCGGTCTTCGACATCCTGCTCCAGGGAATTTGGGAACGTGGTAATGCCTGATACCATCGGTTTTGACTCCTTGATGGTGTGCGACTGAAAGGTCCTGACCGTGGCGGCAGACAAACCAAGCTTGCCGGCGATCATCGCCAGACGTGCGCCGAGTTCGATGAGCTTCGATTTCTGCCGGACGGTCCAGTCGAGCCGATCGCGTACGACCGTGCGCGCGACGTTGACGAGGTGAAGGCCACGGGCCTCGGCGAAGCGAAGCGCCTGCCGGTAAAAGCTGCCGTGCACATAATCGAGCGTCGTTTCCTTGGCATTCTTCCGCGACAGGATCGGAATGAGGCCCCCTGCCTTGGCGACGGATAGACGGCCGTAATAGAGACCAAGGTCGTCGCGGTGACGGGTCATGGCGACGTAGCTGAGATGGCGATCGAGCGACAAGGACGCCAGCACCTTCACCCGGTCGACGGTGGCACCCTGGCTTTTGTGGATCGTGGTGGCATAGCCGTGATCGACGTGACTGTAGAACCGTTGTTCGACCGTGACCTGGCGGCGGTGTTCGCCTTCTCCGACTTCTGCAACGATACGCCCGGGCGCTGCGTTCACGACCTTCGCCAACATGCCGTTCTTGACACCGAGCGAACCCTCATTCTTCAGGAATACGATTTGGTCGCCGGCGGCGAATTTCCGGTCACCGTCTTCGGTCCCGAAGGCAAAACCATCGGCGACGATGCCGCGCTCGACGAGCTTTGCGCGCGCCATTTCGTTGAGCATCCGCACGTCGCGACGCAGATGGGCGAGGATCAGCGAAGATTTGCTTGGATCGTAGTCGCGGTTCCAATCGGCGATCAGCGCCCGCACCGCATCGGCCTTCAGCTCCGATCCGTTGACGTGGCCCTGCGCATGATAGGCCTCGACCGCATTGCGGACATTCCCGCGTGCAAGATCAAGGGAAGCGTCGCGCATCCACTGCTGGCGTTGGCGATAGATGGTTTCGAGCTCGGCATAACCGATGCGATCGGCAATGCCGCGGAAGGCCGCACCCGCTTCGATCGGCTGCAACTGTTCCGGATCGCCGATCAGCACGAGTTTGGCGCCGGCGTTGACCGCCGCTTCGACGAATAGCGCCATCTGCCTTGACGAGACCATGCCGGCTTCATCGAGTACGAAGACGGTCCTGTCATCGAGCTGGTTCCGGCCCTCCTTCCAGCGAAGCTCCCAGGACGACAGCGTGCGGGACAGTATGCCGGCTTCCCTCTGCAGACCCTCAGCGGCTTTGCCGGCGAGGGCGCCACCCAAGACGCGGTATCCGGCGGCCTCCCATGTTTCGCGAGCCGCCTTCATCATCGTCGTCTTGCCGGCGCCGGCACGGCCAATCACTGCGGCAATGCGCTCGCCGCCGGTAACGTGCGCGATTGCACTCGTCTGCTCCTCCGAGAGGCGGGAATGGCACGCGAACGTCGCATCCAACACCGCGTCCCGAACATCGTGGGACGATCGTTGAGACAGCCATAACGCCCGATTAGCCATCCGCGCTTCGAGCCGGATAAGCTCCCGCGTCGTGTACTTGGCCGGCGCTCGGGTTCCGCTCGAAAATTCGATCCGCTCGCGCTCGAGACGGAGCGTTTCTGGGCTCTGCAGGATCCTTGCCATCAGGCTCTGGAACAGGCCGGCATCGCCGATATAGCGGTGCAGGATCTTGGCGACGTCGCGTTCGTCGAAGACGCTCTTCTCGCGGGTGATCAGGTCGAGCACGATCTCCGGGCGGCGCTGGATGCGGCGGGCGTTTTCGGCTCGACGCTCCTCCTGCAGCTCCAGCCGTTCCAGCGAAATGTCCCGGTCCTCTTCCGCTGACTTCCGTTCGATCGCCTTGGCGCCGACGCCGAGATGAATGGTCGGCGCGAGCTCGATACCCTGCCTTTCGAAGGAACGGCCGTCGACGCGGATGTCGAGACCGGCGAGCGCGAGATGCTTGTTCTGGCAGGCGAACCAGCCGTCGCGAAAGGCGTTGAAGTCATCGGCGCTGCCGGCCCAAAGCTCATAGACAATCTTGCCGGCATCGTTGCGGATCGGATTGCCGTCCGGCCCGACGACGGCAACCTTCTTGGCGCCGAATCCATCTTCAGTCAGCGGCCTGAGCGTCGTCATCAGATGCACATGTGGATTGTCGGGCGCGTCGTGGTAGACCCAGTCGGCAACCATGCCGTTCGAGGTGATGTGCCGCTCGACGAAATCCCGCATCAGCGCGATGCTCTGCTCGGTCGAGAGTTCGATCGGCAGAGCGATGGTGATGTCCTTGGCAAGCTGCGCGTCGGACCGTTTCTCGAAAACCTCGACTTTGTTCCAGAACGCTTCGGATGCGCCTGAGACCGAGTGATCGGCAATCATCGCCCGCAGCCATTGCGGCGCATCGGCCGGGATGACGAACTCCTCGTGAAGCAGGCCCTGCTTGGCGCGATAGTCGATCGTCCGCGCTTCCCGCTCGTAGTCCATCTTCGCGCAGTGCCGATAGGCCGCAGACAGCACGGCGCTGCGGCCGGAGCCGCGGGCAACGATGCTGACGGAAAAATGAGGGACGGCCACGGCGGAATTCTTTCCCGGTTGTGAGCGAAATCGGTTCGACCGCGACATCGGCCCCGCCAGGCGCTTTCAAGAAGAACGTCGCGCCAGCGACGTATAATTGCGCCCTTGGATGCCGCTCTCATCGAGCGGCCGGGATCATTCACCAAAGCATCGCCCTTGGCGATTGTAGGATTCACAGTAGTGCGTTCCGCACTCACCCTCCGGAAGATTGGATCCGAAAGACAAGCTTTCGCACCCAAAGGAGACGGTCGGAATGAAGAAACCCTCCTCGAAGATCCGCGACGAAATCGCCAAGCTCCAGGAGCAGCTCAAGCTGGCCGAGACCCGCGAGGCCGAGCGCATCGGCCGGATCGCACTGAAGGCCGGACTTGGCGAGATCGAAGTCGAGGAGACGAAGCTCCAGGGGGCGTTCGAGGATCTGGCGAAGCGGTTTCGCGGAGGCGAGGCCCCATCGACCGGAGGAAAAAGGGGAGGCGGCGACGGCGAGAGCAATCCGCCCGCCACGCAGGACGCGTCTGGCGCGGCTCAGGGCGGGACTCGCGAGGCTTGAGCGGATGCGAAGAACCACGACATCCGACGCCCGCAAGAAGGACACGCGGGAGAAAATTGAGCTCGGCGGTCTGATCGTCAAGGCGGGGCTGCGCTATGAGAAGCGGGCGCTGCTACTCGGGCTCCTCATCGATGCAAACCGACGGCTGAAGGGAGACGAGCACGAGCGCTCGCGGCTCAGCGCGATCGGTGCAGAGGCTTTTGGTGAGACCGATGACTAGGATCGTGCTGTTCCTCGCGCCCTGCGCTCTGATGCTTCTTGTCATCATCGGTATGACGGGGACCGAAAACTGGCTGCCCGTTTTCGGAAAATCGGAGGCCGCGCAGCAGACACTCGGCCGCGCCGGCATCGCTCTGCCCTATCTCGTCGCGGCACTGCTCGGCATCGTCTTCATGTTCGCCAGCGCCGGCTCGGCGAGGATCAGAACGGCAGGATGGGGCGTCCTCGCCGGAGCGACAGCGACGATCCTGATCGCTGCAATGCGCGAATTCGTCAGGTTGTCCGCATTCGCTGGACAGGTTCCGGGGGGAAAGTCCATCTTCTCCTATGTCGATCCGGCGACGACGATCGGCGTCTGCGCGGCGCTGATGTCGGCGCTCTTCGGCTTGCGGGTGGTGATCGCCGGCAACGCGGCCTTCGCCAAAGCCGAACCGAAGCGTATCTATGGAAAGCGGGCACTGTACGGCGAGGCTGAGTGGATGAAACTACCGGAAGCGGAAAAGCTGTTTCCGGAGCGTGGCGGCATCGTGATCGGCGAGCGCTACTGCGTCGACAAGGATAGCGTGGCGGCACAGTCGTTTCGCGCCGACAGCGCCGAGACGTGGGGCGCCGGCGGCAAGGCGCCGCTTCTATGTTTCGACGGCTCGTTCGGCCCGTCGCACGGCATCGTCTTCGCAGGCTCCGGCGGCTTCAAGACGACGTCTGTCACGATCCCGACCGCGCTCAAATGGGGCGGCGCCCTTGTCGTCCTCGATCCTTCGAACGAGGTCGCGCCTATGGTCTCAAAACACCGAGGCGGTGCCAACCGCGACGTCTTCGTCCTCGACCCGAAGAACTCGGAAATCGGCTTCAACGCGCTCGACTGGATCGGGCGTTTCGGCGGAACCAAGGAGGAGGATATTGCTTCGGTTGCCTCGTGGATCATGAGCGACAGCGGCGGCGCGCGTGGCGTGCGCGACGACTTCTTCCGCGCCTCGGCTCTGCAGTTGCTGACGGCACTCATCGCCGACGTTTGCCTCTCCGGTCACACCAGGGAGCCCGAGCAGACGCTGCGCCAGGTGCGCAAGAACCTCTCCGAGCCGGAACCCAAGCTGCGCGAACGCCTCCAGTCGATCTACCACAATTCGAACTCGGACTTCGTGAAGGAAAACGTTGCGGCCTTCGTGAACATGACCCCCGAAACCTTCTCGGGCGTCTACGCCAATGCGGTGAAGGAAACGCACTGGCTTTCCTACCTGAACTACGCGGCGCTGGTTTCTGGAACGACGTTCACGACAAGCGATATTGCTGAAGGAAACACAGACGTCTTCATCAACATCGATCTCAAGACATTGGAGACCCATGCCGGCCTGGCACGCGTCATCATCGGCTCGTTCCTGAACGCAATCTACAACCGCAATGGCGAGATGGAGGGCAGGGCGCTCTTCCTCCTCGATGAGGTGGCGCGCCTCGGTTACATGCGGATCCTCGAGACCGCCCGAGATGCCGGCCGCAAGTACGGGATCATGCTCACCATGATCTATCAGTCGATCGGGCAGATGCGCGAGACCTATGGCGGGCGGGACGCAGCCAGCAAGTGGTTCGAGAGCGCGAGCTGGATTTCCTTCGCCGCGATCAACGATCCGGAAACGGCCGATTATATTTCCCGACGCTGCGGCATGACCACGGTCGAGATCGATCAGGTCAGCCGCAGTTTCCAGTCCAAGGGTTCTTCGCGCACACGCTCGAAGCAGTTGGCCGCGCGACCATTGATCCAGCCACATGAAGTTCTTCGTATGCGGGCTGACGAGCAGATCGTGTTCACCGCCGGAAATGCACCGCTCAGATGCGGGCGCGCGATCTGGTTTCGGCGTGAGGACATGAAGGCGTGCGTAAAGCTGAATGTGTTATTCCGGGCCAGCGCCGAGAAGCGGTGAAGTCTTACGTCGCGTCCGCGGGAGCTTCCTGCAGCAGCCCGTCATAGACTTCGAGCAGCGCATTTGTGATCGCCTGGCCCAAAGCGTTGCCGGCAGCACGGACATCATCCTCCGTGCCGTCACGTGCCGCCTTGGCAAGGTCGAAGCCTTGCTCGCCGACAATCTGCTTGGCAACTTCAATCGCCCAGAGCCCAAAGTCGCCACGGCTTCCGATTTGGACCGTCTCTTCCATCATGACCTTCGAATGTCTTTCATGCGCCATTACATCCTTGCAGAGATAAATGCCAGTGCATAAGCGTTGCCGCAGGGGCTGAATACAGCCTCGTGCCGCTGTTTCAAGGAGCTCCAAAAAGCGTGTGGGGTGGCGCCAGCTGCCGGAAAGATCCGTCGCCGGTCAGCAAGCTGTGGAAAATGAATATGATTGTCTGGATCGCGCACCCGCCGAGCCGTGACAATGGAGCGATCCGGTGGAAATGTTTCCGCGGACATAATGAGGGTTCTATCATGACCACCACCAATGAAATCGCCGACAAGATCGCAACCGACTACGGTCTGACGAAGGCGCAGAGCAAGACCATAGTCGAGGCTGTTTTCGCGGCTGTTGCTGCTGCAGCAACGTCGGGCGCCGAGACTTCAATCCCCCAGTTTGGGAAGTTCAAGGTCAAGGAAACGCCGGAGCGCGATGCGCGTAATCCCGCAACCGGCGCGACGATCAAGGTGGCTGCCGCGAAGAAGTTGACCTTTCAGCCGGCAAAGGCGCTCAAGGACGCGATGAACAAGTAATCCGCGTCTGTGAGAGAAAAGGCACGGCTCTACCAATAAACCGGGTCGTCTCCGGAGCGCGAGGAGGCGGCCGACATCGGTCGGGAATCGTTACCGACTAGAGTATCTGGTAAAGGTCTCACCTCAGGCCTGGCGAACGTCTCTGAGGCCGACGAGGAAGCTCGTGAGCGACCTGGGGTCAGTTGTTGATCACTGATCCGACCGCCGCTATCGAAAGAGCATACAATGGCTTTGACATTTGCAGGCGTTGTTCTCGACCTGGACGGGCTGCTTTTGGACACCGAGCGCCTGCAGGCGCAAACAGGTCCCGAGGTCCTGCGAGAATTCGGCTACGCTGTTGAGCAGGGTTTCTTTCATCGGCTTGTCGGGCTTGACCATGATGAAGCCACCCGCCTTATCAACCATGAACTCGGTGCGTATCTCGACAGTGTTGCGTTGGAGGAGGCGTGGAACGGGATCATCGATCGCCACATGCAGGACGAGATGCCGCTTCGACCAGGCGTTCACAGGTTCTTCGATGCCCTCGACGCCCATGGCCTTCCTCGCTCGATTGCGACGAACAGTGTGACGGCGAAAGCGGAGTGGAAGCTCAGGCGAGCGGGTCTCTTCGATCGGGTCAATGCTGTGGTTGGGGTCGATCAGGTCAGCCGAGGAAAGCCGGCGCCCCATGTATATATCGAGGGCGCCCACCGGCTGGGCCTTTCCCCCGAGCTTTGTGTCGCGCTTGATGACAGTGATCTTGGCGTACGCTCAGCGATCGCCGCGGGAATATCGACGGTCATCCAGGTGCCTGACATGACGCCGAGCCGGGAACGGCTCGCTCACCATCAGGTCGACTCTCTTGATGACGCGCTGTGTCTCCTGGGACTGGGCGATAAACCAGGAGATTCAGCAACGGGACGTCATGGGAAGTGACTTCACGACCGGCCAGACGATCCGCATAGATGGCGGCCAGAACTTGATCTAGGCCCAACTGTTCAGGCGCCAACTCATCACCGTTGTGAATCGATCACTGACGACCGATTCATAAGTGTCGTTGGACGCCGGCGGGAAAATCTCCGATTCTGTCGGTATGATCGCGCAGCCCTATCAGCTCTACGTCGAACGAACGGACACCTCGAAGAACATGGCCCGTTATTATGCCATGTCGATTGAGCCGACTTTGTTCGGCGATGCCTGTTTGACGCGGCGGTGGGGGCGCATCGGTGCCTCGGGTCAGCAAATGATCCATCATTTCGACCGGGAAGAAGATGCGGTGCAGCTGTTTCTCCATCTACTCAGGCAGAAACGAAAACGCGGCTATCGTCCGCGAGCTTCCGTGCCGAAATAATTAATGGCCCGCCGAAGCGGGCCGCGAAAGCGCATCATCGGCGCCGCCTCCAGTCGGTCTCGAAGGACACTTCGATCTCGACAAACAGCGGGATCTTGATGGGCACGTCTAGGCCGAGCTTTCCCCTGCGGAACAAGTGGCTGATCACCTTGCCGAGGACGTGAAGCCGGCGCCCGGTGGCAGCGAGGAATTGAGCGAGCTGTTGCGTGATGGATCTCCTTTCGAAATGCGGTCATCGAGGGATTGGCTGCACACCGGAGGAGGGATGCACCCGAAAGGCCGAGATGACGTGAAGGACCTGGCGCTGCCTGAATTCTGGCTCCGCGAGGAGCCGCAACGCGGCGGGGAAAATTCTGGCGGTGGCAGGTTGCGTCGTGACGAAAGGGCTGAAACATCCCCGATGCAGATGACAGCAGCGTCAAAAGGAGAGGCGCAACCGATCGCTATCACTGCGACCGCGGCTACTCGACTTGGCATTGTAATCGGATACGTCAATGCTCGGCGCCATCGACCCCAGGTGTATGGGCGAGTGTGTTGGCCCGAGAGTGCGTGTGTAATCCGCGACCGAGACCGCACCGCGAGGACCCCGATCAGGATCCCGCCCATCGAGCGCCGACGGCGCGCGCCGCATGTACGACAATCCCGGTTTCCCGCGTAATATCCTTGATGATCGGTGCCAATGAGCCGAGCTCTTCCTCGGTAAGCGTGACCAGCTCCGGGTAGTCGAGGTCGGTACCGCTATAGTCTGCCGTCAGAGCGTTTATCCAGCTGCCGCCATTGATGCGGTACTCATGGGTGTGGAAATCGATCTCGAGATCGTCCATGAGATTGATGGCAAAACGCCCGAAAATCTCGGTTTCGCCTTCCAACTGATATTTGGCGAACTCGTCCTCTCCGGTGAGAACGTTCCGCTCCAATGCCATGATAGTCCGGACGCGAGCAGTTGCCGCCTGAAGCCCTTCGATCAGTCGGTCATGGAGCTCTCGCGAGACGTCGGTATCGCAGCCGAAGCGGTTTGCGAGAACGAGGAGCCGGAAACCGGAAAGCCTGGCGAGGATGGTAAGGTCCTGATCCGTTGTCATATGTGATCTCCTTCATCTTGATGACCGAGATCGGCCACTCCGTGGCAAAGAGGGGTCAAGGATCGCGGAACGCGACTTGCAAGCGGGGGAACCTACTTTTCTGAAGCACAGTGCAACGCGGCGGCAGAAAAACTGGGGGAGACCGCGCCGTCCTTGACGCCGGATTTGCTGGAGTAAAATAGGAGGTCAGAGAAAGAGCCCCGCGAACTTGAAGGGGACGCGACCGCTTCCCGGCGCGAGCCGGCGGGGAGTGTCGAGAGGTGAAACCCCTGACAGGCGGGGGGCCGCTCGATCCGGCTGGCCAGGCGCACGGACATGGAGATAAGCCTCCGTCAGAACGGAGGCTCGGCGCTGACACGGCCGTCCTGCTCGGCCGAGATCACCTCGCGTTCAGCCCGGGCGAGTTCAAGTTCGGCCTCGATCTGCCGACGCGCGTCAGCGTCGACGGCGTTACGCAGCTCCAGCCGTTATCCTGACAGTCAAATGAAAAGTTGAATCTCAGTGGCGGAAAAATCGAGAGGGGTAAGTCCTCTCGTTTCGTCGCCGACCTCATTCGAGGTCAGCGGCGAAGGCTTGGATGTCACGCGCGAACTGCTCGGCCGCAGCTTGCTCCTGCGCAATCAAGGCCGCCAGTTCGGCTTCGGCCGCGGCGCGTTCTTCCTTGGTGAAATAGCAGCTCCGAAGCTCGGCGCGTAATTCGTTGATTTGATCGATAGTGGTCATGTTGATCGTCTCCTTTTGATGACGTCAACGAGGCCACGTGCGCACGAAGCGTGTGTCAGGGATCGCGGAACGCGACCGGCAGCGCCGGCGAGTGGGGTGCCGGTTTTGTCGGAGCGAAGGGAACCGGAGCGGAGATAAAACCGGGGGCCCACGCTCGTCCTTGACGCGGGCTGAGCAGCCGTAGAATGGGACGGCAGAAAGAAGAGAACCCGCGACCCCGACCAGGGGGCGCGACCGTATTTCTAGGAGGTCAGCCGCACATTACCTCGATATCGGATAAGATCTTCTCGATCCGTTGCAGGTCTTTGCCCACGGCAAGCCGCTGCAGTTCCGACAGCCTCTTTTCCTTGAGGATTGCCCTGGCGTTCTCCGCGGCATCCGCCCATGCGGGACGATGGCGCGTTGTGATGCAGGCGTTCGGGCATCGGGACGGTTCGCACAACGAGATCATCGGAGCGATCTGGTCGCCTGAGGCGGCGTGGCGGAGACAGACAGCGGTGGCAGGGTCGAAGAAGCAGTCGGCCAGCACGCCGACGTGGAGTGTTCGTGCCGTGTCCGCCAGCAGGACGCGGAGGCGACCACGGTCGGCGATGATGCCTGGAAGCGGTTGAAGCTCGGCCGCTGCGGCGTCCAGCGATCTGCCGATCCGCCCTGCAGCAGGGCCGAAGAGACCTGCTCCGAGTTGCCGTTCATCGAAATAGGTGAGTATGTCGTCCATCTGCCCGAGACGACGTTCCGTCTCGACTTCGGCACGGAAGCCTGAGCGGCTCGAACCCGCATAACCTTCAAAGGCCGCGACGGAGACGTGTTTGTATTGGATCATGCCGGCAATCGTTCCGAAGGGCCGATTGGCGATGTGCCAGGCAATCGTCCGGCGAAACTGACGTGTCGTCAGTTGCCACGGGCGCCCATTGGGGCCGGCCGGAACGACCGGCTCGCCTGCGGTTCCGAAGCGTTCATTCAGATGATCGCGAAACTGGTTCAGTCGGGTCACGATGTCTGTCGAGAGAGTATGCTTGCGTGCCCGTGCAATAAAGAGAACCGGCCAGAGCGTCTCAGTACCGCGGCGTTCGACGGATCGCATGATGAGCTGTTCGAGCACCGCGATCGCGGCCGCGACGGGCGCAATGGTAATCCACTCGGCCTCGTCGCCACGCGTTTCCTTCCCCTTATAGGCAACTGACCTTACTCGATGCCTGTCGATCAGGCCGTCCTCGGTGCGGGTGACAGAGAGGCAGCCGGGCCGCATGGCCTGGACCTCGCTGTCGCGCATGCCGGTCAGATAGGAGCAGACGATATAACAGGCGGCCTGCAGCATCCGCTCCTCCACCGCGAGTGCTCTTGCGTCGAACCGGGCCCGCCAGGGATTGCCGGTGTCGGGATCGATAGAAATCGGCGTATCCATTCCGCCGACCTCGGTCCCGAGCTCGTGGACCGCAGCTTCGACGATCTGGCGGGCACCATCGCCGGGGCGTTCATCGAGAGGTCGCCGAAGGTTGGCATCGGCGCCGGCATGCAGATAGATGAGCTGCCAGTTCAAGGGCGGCTCCGATCCGGCTGATGAAAATCGTCCGCCGATCCTGACCGGCCAGGCGGGGACACCACGGCCCTGCTTGCGGCGTTCGTCGAGGTAGGCAATCAGGCGGGCTTTGCGGCGGGCCCGCCGTTCATTGCGATGTGCCAGCGCGTCTTCGGCGATCAACATCGCGTGATGCTCTTCGAGCATTCGCAGTTCGTTGCGCGCGGCGAGAATGTCGGGTGCGAACACTGTGACGTATTTGAGCGACCAGGCAAGAAGGGGCCGGATGATGTCCTCGGGGATACGGGGCGTCCGGTTCTCCTCGACGGAGAAACGATAACCCGCAACCTCGGCGGGCCTGCGACCGTGCCATGGCTCGAAGGACAGCTTCGCCACGGATAGGTGGTTACGGAAGGCATAGAGGTCGAAAACGATCCCCAACCACTGCGTGACGATGATCGGCCGCCGTCCGTCGCGGAGAGATTTGGCGAAGCGGTCGAGCAACGCCTGATCAACATGGCGCAGATCACAGACTCCGCGATCGTCCTTGACGAAATTGAAAAAGTTCAGAGCGAAACGAAAGAGGCGGCGCACGCTCACCGGAGGCGCACGCATTTTGTAGCCAGGCAGGTCCGTGTTCAGACGCACGTAGAGATAGTCGCGAATGGCCGCCGCAATGTCTGGGTCGTCAATGGAATCAAAGTCCACCCTGGTATCGGAGCGGCGCGCATTCTCCCGAAAAACCGCAGGTCCCAAATCCCATCGAGCATCGCTATATCGCGACAGAGAGGACCTGTCGAAGCCAGCATGCAGCGGCGCTGTTGCCAGCACCGGGCGATCGTCCGCGACCGCGGTGGCGGCGTAAGGGGAACGTGCGGTCTTCAAAGTAACGCCTCCGGCGGCAGGTAGACTGAAACCGGCTCGTGCGCGAGCAGACTACGAGCTTCGGCAACCGTCACCGCAGAAAAGGCCGGCAAGATCTGCCTGGTGATGCGGGCATGCGCGGCCGCGAACTTCATCGCCCAGTGATTGGCGGAAAGCGAACGGCGCTGATCTTCGAGGAACCCAAGGAAGGATAGGATGGCGGGGAGCTTGCGGGCGGTGATGACCGCGTTCGGACACTCGAGGCAGCCCCAGAACGGCAGAGAGCAAGGCGATCCGGGTTCGCCATGGGGGCTGGAAAAGAAACCGCCGCAGCTGGCCAGCCAGATATCCTGTTCTCCATCGAGCAGAGAAATCGGGTCACTTCCCGCCGGAGCGGCGGCTGAGGCAGTGACCGGATCGCTCCGCCAGGCATCCTCCTTCTCTGGTGTCAGAATGATCGGCGACAAGGCCGATGCGACCGCCTCGGTGAAGGCATCGGCGATGACGGTCTCGTGTAGGGGGCGCAGTGCCGGAACATCAGCGTAGTGCCGCGCAGCCACCTCCCGCGTATGACCGACGGCAAAGCGCGTCATGTGCCCTTCGGTCTTCAAATACCAGAGCGCCTTGTGCGTCTTGCGAAGGTGTGAAAGCGCCAGATGGAGCGGGTGCCCATCGTCATCGAGAATATTGTGCTTTGTCGTCCACCCATCGATGAGATGCTGCGGATGCTTTAGCCCGGATTTTAGTCCACCGGATCCGTAATGCAGCCAAAGGCAGTCGCTTGGCCGGTGTCGACGGGCAGTTGCCGTCATGGCGACGATTTGGCGGATGAGGCCACCTGGCGTGCGTGGACTGCCGTCGCGCACCCGAAGCGTCTTGTACTCAGCGCCACGGGCTCGGCGTTTGATATAGGCAATCTCCACCGTTCCGTTTGCCGAGTTCTGGAGACAATCGACGGTCAAGGTTTTGCAGCACTCGATCTCCAGACCGGTCTCGAGCGCCAGAAACACCGTCAGCGGAATGACGTCGTGCGAGGTTAGATAGTGCCATTCGTGAAGCTGATGACAGAAGTTCTCCGACGAGAGACCTCGAACCCTTCGGGCGTGCAGAAGAGCTTTATATTTGCGATCGGTATGAAGGAGAATGCCTCTCGCATCGATGTGCGTATGTACGCTGTCTTCCAGGACCTTTAGATCGGAGTCTGTGGCAACCGGCCTGGGCTCGCGAAACCGTTGGAAGATACGCCCGATATCCGCACGAGCTGCATCGCGAAGCTGACTCGCAATGTAGGGGCTGTATGCATCGCGGGGACGCGACGAGGGTATTGGCCTCAACGTCGTATAGGCCAGCCGGTCGCGCAGCGCGTCGGAAAAGGTGATCGTTCCTTCAGAGGCAACCTCTCGCAAAGCCACGATGACCTTCGTCAGGATCGTCAGCAGGTGGATGGGCGACTTGCCCTTTACCGCCAACCAGGCTTCGAAGCCATCGATGTGGCGCGCCTGAAGGAGTTCCGGAGCATTGGGCACGTCCTCCGTCTCTGTCATATAGGCGAAAAACAGCGGCAGGATGCGGGCGTAGGCCGCCACAGTCGATCTGACGGACAGGCGCCCGCCGAGACCGGCAAGTCGCCGCAGCGCACCGGCGAACGCAAGTGCGAGCCAGCGCGGCGTCAGATGAGCGTAGTCAACCAGAACCTCGCCGCCATCTTGCGTCTGAATGTTAAATCGCAGACCCGATATCGCCTCTGCCGCCACCGGTGGAGGGACGGCGAGTTCGCGACTGAACGCGACGGGCTGACCCTTGCGAGGACGGGTGCTCATAGCCGGCCTCCGCTTGGCAGCAGCGCGAGCAGTTCGGCGACGGCGGTATCGACGGTGTCTGCGCGCGTGGCGATATGGTCGAGGTAGAGGGAAGTGGTCTCAAGGCTCGCATGCCCGAGAAGCCGCTGCACCTGCTGAAGAGGATCTCCGAGCAGTCTGCGGTAACCTTCCGCGGGTCCGGCGGAGATCGCCGAGGATCTGCCTTCGAGCTGGCGCTGGATCAGCATCGCCAGCATATGGACCGCAAAGGTGTGCCGAAGTTGATGTGGGCTGATGTCGATCGGAGATCCGTTCGCCTGGCAGCGACGGCAGGCACGGGCGAACGCCACCTCCCAGGAGTTTGGGCGCACCGGCTGACCAACCTCGGTCAGCCATAGCACTGCCGGCTCGGCGGGTGCATTGTCCGGATCACAGATGACGAGACGCTCCCGTTCGTCCGGCGAGAAGACCTCCAGCGGAACAGTTCGTCCGTCGGCTAGCACAAGGCTGGCCGGGCCGGCGACCGGCCGGCGGATAAAGATCGGCCGCTCTATCAAACTCCAACCTTGACGGGCCTTGAACTTTGCCAAGGCATGCGCGCGTTCCACACGAATGTAGGTCCGGAGCCGCTGAAGCAACCCGTCAGGAACAAGGACCGCCCGCCCTCGCTCGCCTTTGGTGAGACCTGCGGGCAGATTGAACCATGTCTGACGGATCGAGGAACCGGACGCCGGCAAAGCGTCGACTTCGAAGGCCAAGAGAAACGATGCCTCTTCGAGCCTCAAGCCGGTTACCACCAGCATGTCCGCAAACAGCGCGTTGCGAAGCCCGTTCCTGTCGCGAGCTCCAGGCCGTTCCGCTCCATCCGGAGTAAGGCCACGCAGTCCTACATCCCGAAATCTTCGGAAATCCTCAAGCGTGACGAAACGGATGTCCGTTCGCTTTACGCGCCGTTCGAATGCATCGTTGCGCGCGACAATCTGGCCTTGGCCCCGCGTGCGATTACGACGCCAGACCTCCCGATGCGAAAATGGGCTGGAAGACAGAAGTCCCTCACGCACGCCCCACTCATAAAGCTTGTCTATTGCCGCGACCGACCGGTTCCATGATGCCGCCGAGATCCGGCTTCCGGGCTCGCCCCTTCTGCGGATGCGATGGAAGGCCTCGACGTCTTCCCGATCGGCTTCCCAGACCATCTTGTCGCGGGCATCGGCAAGGAAGCGTAGCCAAACAGCGATGTCGTAGCCGTAGGCGCGAAGGGAATGACGTGAGCGGACGCCATTGAGGGGCAGATTGAGGAAGAAGCGATCAACATTGGGATCGTAGAGCGCACCGCCTCGCAGGATTCGCGGAACATAGGCGTCGAGGCCGTCAGCAGCCCTCCGCTCCTCGATCGTGATGCTTGATGACGCAACGACAGTATCCACAGCTTGTTCAACCCTCCCCCGGACCCCCACCCGGGGAGCCCGCGTCAACGGGAGGTGCTAGAGCTGCCCGGCACTCTCCAGGCCGGCCTCCGCCAGCTATGTGGGAGCGCTGCGGCCGGCCTGGAAAGCGCCTCCCTCAGCATGTGCATCGACGTTTGGAAGACCGCTAGAGTCGGTGCAGACTGTCAAGATAAGGCGCGCAGTTCTTCGATATGCTGTTCGATTGTCATCGCGTCATCTCCTGATGTTTGAGAAAGATGACGACCGCGGGCGTGGCGAGAGGGCGGGGTCAAGGAGCGCGACGCGACCGCACCGCGGCGGGTGGGGGAGCCGAAATGCGCCAGCATTTTGGGGGAACCGCTCGTCCTTGAGGCTGCTCTTTCACCACGGCAAAATGGCACGGTCTGAGCAGACCCTACCTCTCGTTTGGCACCGAAAAGCCGGAAACCGGCTCGATGCCTGTTTCCCGGGCTTCTGCGACGAGCGTTGGCCCCGCTTGGCGATCGGGGCCGGTAGCTGCTCAGTCCTGGCTCGGGCCGCATCCCACAAGGCCGGAACAGCCTGGGGGCCGGGAGGAACTTTGTTGTTTCGCCGTTGCGGGAGGACGCTCGAGGCGGAGCCGTTCTCCGATCAGACATGCCTCATAGGCCCGCGGAGGGCGCGTCATTGACAGCGGTGGGAGCAGCCACGCGATAGACCGCCCCGGCACCGGGGCGACCCGCTATCCTCCGGCCACCGTCATGGCCGTTCCAAGGCGCACCAGACCGAGCGGATAGCACTGGCACATATGCCTCAGTGCCTGCCTCGATGACTTGTCGGCCCGACAGAACCGAGCAGCCGGCGATCCAACACCAATCCGCAACGATCGCCACAACCTCATCGAAGACATCGGAATGACGCGCCACCACTTCTTATGGCCTCCTGCCGGCCGGAGGGCACGTCCGGCCCACTCGTCCGAGTACGAATCTCCGAGTGTGCTATCTGATCCGGCTAATCTCGGCTAGCGATTTGCGGCGCGCGATGAACTCGCGGAGGACGGGAAGGAAGAACGCTTTGCTGAACCGCCCGATCGGAGGCTCGGGCTCGATGTAGAAGGAGCGGCCAACGATATCGGTGTTGAATTCATCGAGGATGATCCAGAGGCGCAGGTCTGCATCGAGTCCCGCCCGCCGCTTCTCCATGGCCGGAATTTCAGCCGCGAAGCGAGTCTGCTCGGGCTGCTTGGTGGTGATCGGGAAAAACAGAACCAAGTCGCCGTCAGGTCGGGCAAGCCTCACACCGACGGCGACTGGCCGATCCTTTCGCCCCTCTGTCTCCCCCTTTCGGGCTTGTCGCGCCCATAAATAGGGATAACGGATGACCGTCGCGGTCTGCATGTCATCATAGCTGCTCATCGGTTGGTCTCGTCGGTCCCCGCATAGGCGTCCACCGCCGCCTCGAATTCTTTGAGCAGCTCGCTCGGCATTGTTTCGAGTGTGCCGACTGAACGGGCATCGGATTGCCGGATCAGCCGTTCGTAGTCATCGATATTAAGAAGGACGAGGCGCGGCTTGTTGCGTTGGGTGATCGTGACCGGATGGCGCAACGCCTCGGCGATGATATCGCCGGACTTTCGGGAAAGATCGCTTGTTGAGTAGGAACCATCGGTGCGAGGCATGTTGATTCTCCAGATGTCTTTGCCGACGGGCACCATAGCATCAGAACCGACGCAAATCCAGCATTTACAGTATTGTTGTAAATGCTGTGTATTTCCGCGATTAAGGCCCCGCCTGGGCGGCGAGGCCAACCGAGAATATCAGTCCCGGTTCGGGCGCGACCAGATGAGCTGGAAGCCACCTTCGCCCTCGACCTCCGTCAGCGTCGCGTAGATCGGAGCCGGGAAGCTCGGGTCGTCGAGCTTGACCGAAAGATAGTCGCGATCGCTCTCGCTGGAGCGCTTCTGCCAGGCTGCGCCGAGTTCGACGGCACCCGCGTAGATGCGGAAGTGCGGGCCCTTGTCGGAGGGGTTTTCGATGCGGGCGATGCGAGCTTTGACGTTGAGGGCGAGGGTGCGGATCGAGCCGGTGAAGCCGTTTTCGTTTGCGGTAAAGGTGCCGATGGTAGCCATTGTCATGTTCCTTTCGTTGTATCGGGCCGCGCCCACCGCGGCCTCGATGGCTGTCGCAGGGATCGGGGGCGATCGGACCGCACCCGAAGGGCCGAAACAGCGTGAAGGGCCGCCGGGAGAAGCTTTGTTGCTCCGCGCGGAATGAGCGCCTGAGCGCTCAGGGGAAGAAAGTTTTCGACGGCGGTTGCGGGAGGACGATCGAGGCGCAGCCGCTCGCCGATCAGACATGCCTCATCGAGCCCGCGGGGGTGTGGCCTAACACGGCAGATCGAAGGAATATGGTGATGGCGACCCCGCCGCGTGTCGCCGTGACGGAGCATTTGCAGGGGCAATTCCGTTGCCTGGCCTCCATTTCACGGGGTCGACTTCGCAGGCGACAACCCCGTCCCGACCGGCCATTGCCTCCTGGAACCAAGGCGATACCGTCGTGCTCGCGATTCGTCGCCTGGAGGATCTATGCGTCAGCAGGCAAAGCCGGTTATCGCCGAAATCAAGCGACCGGAAAACTTCGATCTGGGGAAGGCTGGACCTCACGCCCGAACAGGACATCCTCACCTAAAGAGAGCAGAAAGAGCTTCTGCCGTTGGCGGGACAACGACCGACCCCGAGCGGTGCTACGCAGCCGCTCTCTCCTCGGCCTGACCGGACTGGAGACCGTGCAAGAAGCTTACCGCACGCTGGGCATGGGCCGCAGCCTGGAAGATCGCCCGCTTATCGTCGGCCAGAACGTTGAGCCACGAGGCGAGGTAAGACGCATGGTCCGGCCGAGGCTCCAGCTCCGGTGCGATGCCAAGGTCCGCGCACAGGAAACAACTGCCGAGTTCCGCAATCAATTCCTCTCGCGCGCGCTCCGTCTTGTCCTTGGCATAGCGGCTGAGATCACGGCCGACACGATCCGCCGGCGCCGTCCAATGCGTAGCCTCATGGCTAAGCGTCGCATAGTAGCTTGCCGCGTCCCTGAAGCTCTCGAACATCGGCATCTGAATGAGGTCGCTGGCAGGCGCAAAGAAAGCCTGGTTTCCGCCATGGCGGATCACCGCGCCGGTGTTGCGGAAGAAGCGATCGGCGATCTGGATCCGTGCAACAGGATCGCAAACCGGTGTCGGCCGGTGATAATAGTGTTCCGGCAGCCCGTCGATCTGCTCGACATTGAATACGGTGTAGGCCTTCAAGAAGGGGATCTCGCGATCGACCTCACCGCCGTTGCCGTCGCCTTCCGTTTTTGTGAAGCGGCTGGCAAAGACGACCGTGGAGCCGGTTTCACCCTTGCGGACCGTCGCGCCCAATTCCAACGCCTGCTTGAACGTCATCCACGTCGGCGAAGCGAAGCCTCGGGCGATGCCTTCTGACCAAAGCAGCAGAACGTTCATTCCGGAATAGGGTTGTCCGTTGTGCCGGAGCGGGCGTGTGATCCGGCCATGCAGGTTGCGGTCATGCCAGGGCTTCATCCATGGTTTCACGCCGCGGGCCAGGTCCTCGATGATCCGATCTGCGATACGGCTATAGATGTCCGCACGCTGCGTTTCATGCTTCCTGCTCATTTTTCCGATACCTCCAATTTCCAAGCCGGGCCGATCGCGACCCGTCACGGCGGTCCAAAGGCCGGGGTAAAGGGGAGGGCGCATGCTGGACAAGCGCCGGAACGCATGTGGAGGAGGGCGAAGCCCTTGCGGCTTAATTCCCGGCCCCGGCAGGACCAGAGCCGGACGGGTAAGCGATGGCGCCCAAGCTGATCGTCTTCCCCCTTTGCTTTGCCTTCGACATACGAAAAGGCTGGCTCAAAAGGAGCCAGCCGTCGGTCAAAGAGAAGAGAAGGCGGGACCGAAGCCCCGCCGGAAGCAGATCAGCCAAGTGCCGCCATCTGCGCTTCGGCCGCCTTGCGGTCGAGTGATGCGCCGGGGTTGTCGACCGGGCGGTCGAACGGCTTCCAGACCTCGCCGACCACCTGCTCGTAAGCGGCGACGGCGCCTTCGGCAGCCATGCGGAGAGAATGGGACTGAACGCCCATGTCGGCGGCAAATTCGCGCTTGCGCTGAGCGGCGCTGTCGTAACCGACGGGACCGTCGAGATCCTCGTCGCGGGCGTCACTGGCCGCTTTCGCCGTGGCGTCACGTGCTTCGGACACTGCACGGCTGTAAAACTGGCCGGCGCCGTGAGCGGACCCGACATAGGCGCCGACGATGCGTTGGAGATGGATCTGCATGGCCCGTTCGCCGAGCCCGTCGGAAAGGCTCTCGGCCGTCTCGATGATTAGGCGCTCATGCAGGTCTCGGATCCCGTCACCGTCGATCACGGCCGTTCCGAAGCTCTCGGCGATCGCCAGCGCCTGGGCGGCGTCCGGGCAAGTGAGCCTAACCATCTCGATGGTGGCGCCCTTTCGAATTTGCATAGCGCGAGCGGACGGGCGGGATTGGGTTGCGGCCTTGGCCATAGGTTGTTCCTTTCACGGTTTCCCCGAAGCGGTTCCGGCTCTTGCCGGTTTGCCCTTCGGTGCGGTCGAAAGGAGCCGGCGGAAGACGGGCGTTTCAGGGTCCGGGCCCGCCAGGACGAGCGAAGCCGGGAAGCGCGCAAGCAGGGTAGCCTGCCCTCGCGAAGCGCGCCGACCTGCTTTGCGAGAACGGTGTGGTCCGGCCGCCCCGCGGCGCGGAACGCGGCCTTGAAACGATCGGCCGCCGGTTCAGACCGCAACGAAACCGAAGGGCAAGCCGGCAAGAAGCTGGTTCGACACACAGAGGCCGTTGAATGGAGGGGATCCCGCAGCCGCTGCGATATCTTCCGCCGATTCTGGCTGCGATTTGATTTCGCGGCACGTCCGGGATAAAGGCTCACTCGGGTTTAGCCGCCGTTGCCGAGAGCACGACGGCATCAAGTGAACACGGCACGACGGCAGGGCAGACATGAGCAACCAGAACGATGAGTACGTCTACGACGAGGTGACCGGCGAATGGCGGCCGGCTTCGGAGATCGCCGCGGAGGCCGCGAAAGCTGCGGAGGTCCATGACGCATCCGGCAATGTTCTTGCCGATGGAGACTCCGTGGTCCTGATCAAGGACCTCAAGGTGAAAGGCGCCGGCCAAACGCTCAAGCAGGGCACGGTCATCCGGTCGATCCGACTCACCGACAACCCCGAAGAGATCGACTGCCGGCACGACACGATTAAGGGACTGGTCCTGCGCACGGAGTTCGTCCGCAAGCGCTGAGCAACTGCGCCATCGGATTATGGAAGCGGACATCACGCGCCCCTCCCACGCCGACCGGCGAAACTGGAAAGGCCGTCATAGGCGGCATGTCGCGCCTCATCGATGATGAAGCCGAACCGGCCGACCTCATATTCGTCGCTCGGGATGAGGAACCGGCGCTCCTCGGCCAGCTCCTTGCGGCTGCCGCCGATGGTGGCGATCACCTCGGTCATGCCTGGATGATGATCCGAACGCAGCGCGGCGATGACGATCCACTCGCCGGCATGCACCCTCCCGAACGCCTGCCGATCCTTCTCGTGAGACTCGCCGGGCTCGAGAGAGCGACCGTAGATCGCCTCCCAGGCCTCCGGCCAGTTGTCGCGGACCGTTTTGTCAGCCTCCTTCCGCTCATAGGTCGTGAACAAGTCCGGAAACGTCAGCGCGATGATTGCCCATGCGGCGTCCTCTTCATACCAACCGCCATCCCCCCGCAAGGTCGGATGGACGTTGGCATTACGCGCGGCGGAAAGCTTGAAGCCGCCATGCCCGGCCGTCGTGTGGGATACAATGCCACTGGCGTATACGGTGGCGTCCTGCGATGGCCCCCACGGCGTGCTCAAAGTCATCCGGACTGTCTGTCGCGCAAGCAACCGCAGCTCGCGGCTGTGTTCCGCCTGTTCGATCATGCGCGCTTGGAACGCTGCTTCATCCGCGACAGAGCCATGATGCGAGTAGAAATCACCGCGCTTGAGGTCGGCAAGCGGCCGGCTGACACGCCAGGCGCTCGTAAGGAAGTGCCGGCCGTCGCGTCCGGGTACCATCGCGAAGACGAGGTCGCCCACACGGGCGACCGGCAAACCGTCGGCACTTCGTTCAAACTCCACCTCCGGTTCGTCGGTGGTGGCGGCTTCTGACCATTGAAGAGCTGGCGTATTCATACTGCCCTCCCTTCGATGTGATCGGCGGCGATTTCATCGGCCGTCACGGGTTCGAGCACTGCGTTGGGATAGCCGTGCTCGCGCAGCCACGCTTTTGCGCCTTCATGGTTCTCGGCGAGGTGAACCAGCTCCCGCGACGAGCCGGCCCGATCGAAAACGCGGACCGACCCGATCGGCGGACGTTCGATGACCTTAAACACCAAGTCGGATTCGAGTGCGAAGGTTCGGTGAACGCGCATGGCGACGTTCCTGCCGCCGAAGTCCGCCTCATGGAGCGTTAAATAACCCGACGAAGCGTAGTTGCCGAGCTGACGCGGACCTTCCTTGTGGATCAGCCGGCCTCGGCTGTTGCGGGTCTGCCAGGCGGCGAGCTTCTTTTTGAAGCGTTCCTGCGGGCGCGGGGTGCCGTCGGACCAGCTGACGATGGAACCGATCGGGGCGAGATCATAGATTAGGGATGCGGACATGCATGCTCTCCGTGAAGTTGGCAATTGCTGGAAACCAAACCGCCGCCGGTGATGGCCGGCGGCAGAGATAGATCGGAGGGAATAGGGAGGGGCGGCTACTCGGCTGCGCTCGCGTATGGGATGTCGAGATCGTCGTTGCACCCATCGGCGTCGGTCTGCAGATCAGGTTCGACCACCGTTTCATCGTCAGCCGGATCTTCCGGCTCAAGGCCGCCCACACCCTCAATGCCGTGCACCGGCTCTTCAGCAGGTGCATCGTCGTCCTCGCCGCCATGCTCTATGTTCTTGGCGAGCCATTCGGCCAGCTTCGTATCGTCTGGAGTGAAAAGTGCGGAGGGGTGCACAAAGCGCACTTCCCTGAAATGCTCGATCAGGGCCGCCCGTGTGTCCTTCACCCGAGGCCGGGGCGGAACATTTACCGCCGCGCCTGACGCTTCGAGCGACGCCCGCGACAGGCATGACAGAAACTCGTCCGTGCCCATGTTCGGGAGATAGCTGTCGGCTCCGACGGCATCGCCGGCGATGCGAGCGACGATGCCGCTGTCCGTTCGGTTCGTGCGCGCCGAAAGCGCATCGATCAGGGTCAGCCTCGCGACCGCGCGAAGCGTATCCCTGTCAACCTCGAGCTTGCCGGTTTCGCCGATAAGCCGGACGGCGTGACGCGCGAAGCGCCTGGAGCCGTAGAGATGCTGCGACGTTTCCGAGCCGGAGTCGACTGAGACGTTCTGCCCGGCAAAGGCGAGAACAAGCATCGCCATCAGCGTCTCGTCCTCGATCGGCGCCCGGGCAAGCGCTTCGTGCAGGGCGTCGGTACGGAAGTCGCCGATCATGTCGAAACCTGCGCGCGTGACATCCGCCCGTGTTTTGGGTGCATCGATGACGTCCGCGTCGTCCTTGCCCTTGGCGGGCCTGGTCTCGGGCATCCGGTAGTGCGCCGTCTGCACCTTTCCGTCGCGATCGAGGTACATCGCGGTGCAGTCGCCTTTGGCCGGCTTGCCGTAGACTTGGCTTGCCTTCTTCGGCAGTTCCGGCTGGCCCCAATTGTTGACTTCGACGATTGCGCCCTTCTTTGGGAGATTGCTGCTCATCCATTCCTGCTGGGCGCCGAGAAAGGCTTCGACGTTGGTAGTGTACCGATTGTCCTCGTCGGCCGGGCCGAACAGGTCTTCCGCCCACTCGATGCCGTATGCCTGCCGGAGATCGTCGCCAAAACGCGCATCGCGGGCATACATGCGGGTTTTAGAGAGGCCGTTGGCGATCTGCCACCAGGCCGCAGCGTCGCCCTTCTTCGGCTTGTGGGCTTTCCAGACCTCCTTCTGCTCGTCGGGCGAGGCGGCCGCGATCGTCCTGAGATGCTGTTCGTTCGGCATGTCGCCCTTGACCATCTGGTCGAGCATGGCGGGCAGGACGTTGGCAAGCAAACGGAGCTTGCGGATCTGGCGGATGGGAAGCGCGAGCGCCACGGCAATCGCCTCCTCGGTCCAGCCGAGCGCGACCAGGCGTTCGATGCCACGCCATTGATCGACGGGATTGAGCGGTTCGCGGGCGATGTTCTCGATCATCGAGCGCATTGCGCCGTTGTCGTTGGCCGCCTCGACGACAATCACGTCGATTTCCTCGATGCCGGCGGCGATCGCCATGCGGGTGCGGCGGTGACCGGCTTCGATGATGTAACCATTGCCGCCAGCTTCCGGGAAAATGACGGGCGGCTGGATCACGCCGACGGCCTTGATCGTCGCCAGTAGCAGGGCGTCCGCCTGCGGCGTCGACTTCGACTGGCGCGTGTTGTCGGGGTTGTCCTTCAGCGCACGCGGATCGAGCTTCATCAGTTGCATGGGATGCTCCTTCTCGGGATTTGGACACGGCCCTCTACCGGTCCTTCTCGCGTCTTCTTTCTTCCCGAAGACACGACCCGGAGCGCGGAGCGGCCGGCCGGGTGCAACTGCGGCCGAGCATCGCTGCCGCGACGGACGAGCGGGGCTGACAGCCCTGCGAAGGACGAGTGGCCGGGATGGCGAGAGGCGCGGTTGAGCGCCAGCGGCAGCCGGCGGACCGATCTGCGACGGGTTTCACCTTTTCTCCGCTCTTTTTTCTTCCTTGGACGATTACTCCTGCTTCAAACCCACTTCGAAGTGATCCACTGTCACACGCGCACAACTATTCCTTGCCTATACATGATCCAGTCAACGTAGCTGGCGATCCGGTGAGATCGAACAAGGGGAGGGTTTGATGTCTGAAATCGCGTTGAAGGTATTTTCGAACGCGGACGATGTTCACCTGGTGTGGTCGCATCAGGAAGACATCGCCGGATGCCTGGGCTTCGCAATCCAGTGCAAGCGAGGCGATGCAGAGCCAAAGTTCCTGTCCAATCGCGTCGGGTTCAAGGACGACGTCGAACTCGATCCCCATGGCGAACGCTACAGGTCGCGCCCGTCCGACATGTGGCCGTTTCAACGCTACGACTGGACCGATCATGCCGCTGATCTCGGCGACGTCATATCCTATCGCGTCATCGCGCGGGTCGTCGGAGCTGATGGAAAACTGACGGACGGGCCGGCGAGCGACTGGTCATCGACATGGCGCCTGACGGCTGATTGCGGCGACGGGGTCAGCGTCCATTTCAACCGGGGCTTTGTCCTGTCCCAGTTCATGGCACGGTACATGAAGGAGAAAGGAATCACCCTACAGGAGCTCAAGGAAAAGGCCGTCATCATCAGCGAGGAAGTGGACCGTAGCGTTCGCAATTTTCTCGGCGGAACGCTCCGCGAAACCGTTCTTGCCATGATGAGCGAGGTGGAGCGCACGCCTCAACTCGAGCTTCACGCGGCACTTTACGAACTCAGCGATGAGGAACTGCTCGATGGCCTCGCGGCCATCGGCGAGCGTGCACATATCGTACTTGCGAACGGGAGCGTCAAACACGAGGGTGACGATGAGAACGCCAAGGCCCGCGCCCGCCTGAACGACGCGGGCTGCGTCATATACGACAGGTTCCTGGCGCCGGACGGTCTTGCGCATAACAAGTTCGTCGTCATCGGTGAGCGGGACGGTGATCTGTTTCGTCCCGCAAAAGTCTGGACCGGTAGTCTCAACTGGACGCCCACCGGCCTTTGCACGCAGCTCAACAACGGCATCCTGATCGAAAATGCCGGGCTGGCCACGCGTTTCGAGGCGCAATTCGAGCTCCTCAAAGGCGCCGGCCACGCCTTCTCGGACGAACTGTTAGAATCGAACAACAAGCCAAGGCGGGATATTGCCCTTGGAGCCGCCAAGGTCGACAGCTGGTTCTCCAAGGTCAGCCGCGAGATCGATATCAAGGAGCTGGTCGAACTCGTGAAGGGCGCGCGCCAAGGCATTTTCTTCGTCATGTTCCAGCCGGGGAATGAACCGGTGCGGACCCTCCTTCGGATGCAGAGCGAGAAGGACCTCTATGTTCGCGGGGTCGCGACGCAATTGACGAGCAACGGGCTTGAAGATTTCAAGTTGCTGAAGCAGGTTCCCGAGCAGTTCTTCCTCGATACGGCCCAGGCAACCGGCGTGGATATGTCCGTCGGCCGATGGGCGGTCGAAGGAACCGCGAACGAATTCAGGAACAGCATCGGCCACGCAATCACGCACTCGAAGGTCCTGGTGATCGACCCGTTCAGCGATGACCCCATTGTCGTTACCGGTTCGCACAACTTCTCGAAGGCGGCCAGTCGGGACAACGATGAGAACTTCATCGTAATCCGCGGTCACAGGGAGATCGCCATGCACTACGCCATCAATGCGGTGCAGACCTACAACCACTATCGTTGGCGGGCTTATCTGGAAGAAGCCGAGCGGGACGACAGGGATCCGTTTCAATATCTGTCGCGCGATCCCAAGTGGCAGCGCCGGCGCACAACCGGTGAAACCAAGCGGATGCTGGCATTCTGGCGCCCCGAAGCCTGAGGCTGCGTGATCTGCAGAAAAAAATGGGCCAGCGGAAACCGCGGCCCATGAAGTGTGGAGGTCAATTAACCTCCAGAGGGAACAGCTGATACGGCGGAACTGGGAGGAAGCCGCCATGTGCATCAGCTGTGGCACCAATGCTCATTTTTTGATCGGATGGAAAACATTTATTGTGCAATGCAGCTATGCACTTGCTGCGCTGCTGCTT
Source organism: Sinorhizobium sp. P24N7 (assembly GCF_042436655.1). Taxonomy (NCBI): domain Bacteria; kingdom Pseudomonadati; phylum Pseudomonadota; class Alphaproteobacteria; order Hyphomicrobiales; family Rhizobiaceae; genus Sinorhizobium; species Sinorhizobium sp. P24N7. The sequence continues at coordinate 333,366 of NZ_JBHMIW010000002.1, forward strand.
CTAAAACCATGTGCGCGAACGCATGTCAGCAATTGGCGGTGCCTTAAGCCGCGTCTGATGCGTCTGCCGTTTCATCGCGTGCAGCGGCCGCCAATGCCTCATCGACGCCCCGAAGCCGCCTGCGCTTCTCGGCCAGTTCGTCCGCAAAGGCGAACGCGCCGCCCTGACGCGAGCGATAGGAGGCAAGGCGCCGCTGCGCTTCCTCCAGGCGGCGTTGATAGTGGTTCTGCTCGTCTTCAAACCCGTCAAGCGCATGCTCGAGGCGGGAGACGGCGCCGAGCGGCGTCACAGTTACCGGCAAATCGATCTCGTAGTCCGCATCAGTGCGCTGAAGCAGGGTCGTATAGCGATATCCATCTCCCTTACCGAAACATTCGCCGGAATGGACCAGATCGAAGCCGCCGATCGAGGCGATGACGACTTCCTTCTCCTGCTGGAGTTGGACGAGGGTGAGAATTTCCTTCATAAGCGCGCGTCCGGCAAGCTTCCGCTCGTCGTAAGCCTTGTCCTTGATCGTCATGACGAAGGCATCGCCAGCCGTCGGAATGAGACGCTCGATGTCCCTGCCGATCTCGGCGATGCGCCGGATCGAAATCTCTATGGCGCGTTGGGCATCGCGGATCTGCCGACGCACCGCATACTGGTCGTCGTCATGGGCGGCGCGCAGCCGTTCGAGACGGGCAATATCGGCCTCTAGCCCCGCCTTCTGCATCAGACGTTCGTCGCCGCTCGCGATCGCCTTGGCCATGGCGAACTGGTTGGCAGCACCCTCGCCAAGATCTTCGAGCCGGCGGATCGACGTGTCACCGGACAAGGCCGCGGCGATGAAGCGGGCCTTGCGCTCGTTGTTCTGCCACATGCTGGCGTCGAGCGAACCCTGCGTGGCATATGCGAAGATGTCGACCTCATCATGCTGGTTGCCCTGCCGCACGATCCGGCCCTCCCGTTGTTCGATCTGCGAAGGCAGCCATGGGACGTCGAGATGATGCAGCGCCTTGAGGCGAAGCTGCGCGTTCACACCGGTTCCCATCGTGTCTGACGAGCCGATCAGGAAGCGGATTTTGCCGGCGCGCACGTCTGCGAACAGGCGTTGCTTGGCCTCGGTCTTCTTGTAGTCCTGCATGAAGGCGATTTCGGGTGCCGGAACGCCCATGCGGACGAGCTCGTCGCGGATCCAGCGGTAGGCCGAAAAACCTCTGGTCTTCTCTACATTGATGGTGCCGAGATCGGAAAAGATCATTTGCGCCGCACCGGGCAGATCGAACGGTTTGCCGTCCGGTCGCAGATAGGTACTTTGCGCGGTTTCCCGCCAGATACGATGTGCGTTCTGGACCAACAGGTTGAGCTTGTTGTCCGGCTCATTGTCATTGGCTGGATCGACCAGGCGCAGGTCGATGGCGGCATGGCGCCCGTCGGTGATGACGGAGAGCAGGATGTCGTCGCCGGGATGCGCAGGTCCCTCACGCATCTCGATCGCCTTGATGCGGGCGTCGAGGATCGTCTGGTAGTTCTTGAAGGCCTGCGTCGGCTTGGCCGTCAGGATCTGCCGCCGGCCCGTCGAGATAACAGGTACTTTAACATATTCTCGGAGATCCCCAGGCATCACCACGTCCGCGAAGCTGCGGAACATGGCGATCAACTCGGGAACATTGACGAAGGAGGCAAAACGGCTAACCGGCTTGTATTTGCCGGACGGCTGGATCTCCAGCTCGGTCGTGGTGTCGCCGAAGGTTGAAGCCCAGGCGTCGAACTCGTGCAGGCCACGTTCGGCCAGCGCCGCTTGGCCGAGCAGGCGCTGGACCGAGAACATCTCTCCTAGCGTGTTGGTGATCGGCGTACCCGAGGCAAGAACCAGGGCGCGGCCGGGGTTCTTCGTCTCGATGAAGCGTGACTTGACGTAAAGGTCCCAGGCGCGCTGCGAGCCATTCGGATCGATGCCTTTCAAGGTCGACATGTTGGTGGCGAAGGAAAGCTTGCGGAACTCCTGCGCCTCATCGACGACGATCTGGTCGACGCCGATCTCGGAAATCGTCAACAGATCGTCCTTGCGAGTCGACAGCGCCTCTAGTCGTTCCTTGAGGCCTTCCTTCAGCCGTTCGAGCCGCTTGCGGGAAACGCGATCCTCACTGTCGACCTTGGTGAGAAGATCCTCGTAGAGCTGCAGCTCGTCCTGGATCATCTGTTGTTCAAAGGTCGACGGTACGGCGATAAACCGGAACGCTGAATGGGTGATGATGATCGCATCCCAGCTCGCCGTTGCCGCGCGCGACAGGAACCGGGCCCGCTTGTCTTTGGTGAAGTTGGTCTCATCGGCGACGAGAATGCGGGCATTCGGATAAAGCGCCAGAAATTCGCGGGCGGCCTGTGCCAGGCAATGGCCGGGCACCACCAGCATCGCCTTGGCGATCAGCCCCAGCCGGCGCTGTTCCATGATGGCTGCCGCCATCGTCATCGTCTTGCCGGCGCCGACGGCGTGCGCCAGATAGGTCGAGCCGGACGAAATGATGCGCCAGATGCCGCGTTTCTGATGCTCATAAAGAACAAAGGCGCCAGAGGCGCCGGGCAGTTTCAGGTGCGAGCCGTCGAAACGCCTGGGCGCGATATTGTTGAAGCGATCGTTATAGACCCGCGCGAGCCGGTCGGTGCGATAGGGGTCGGTCCAGACCCAGTTCTGGAACGCTTGCTTGATCTTCTGCAGCCTGTCGCGCGCCGCTTCGGTGTCGACGACGTTCAGGACCCGCCGCTCGCCGTCGGCATCCTTGAACACGTCGAAGATCTGCGGCACCCGGCTGTTCAGCGCATCGGCGAGCAGCTCGCCGGCGTGCCGGCGATCGGTGCCCCATTCGGATGTGCCGGCTGCCGTCCATCCGAGTTGCCGCGCCGCGACGGTCCATGAGCCGAGTTCCGGCATGTGATGGATCCTGATCTCGGCACCCATCGTTTCGTACACGAATTGCACGATATCGGTCGCGGGTATCCAGGGCGCGCCAAGCCGTGCGGTGATATCCGACGGGCGTAGATCGGCGGGCTGCACGGCCTGAAGCGCACGGACATTGCGCTCATAAGCGGGATCGAGCCCGGTCGCGGCTTCCGCGACGGCGAGTTTCGTGCGCACGGCGCCGGAGAGATAGGCGTCCGAGGTTTGCCAGGAGCCGTCGGCCGGATCGCGAAAGATCGCATCACCGAGCTCATCGACGACCGCATCGCTTTCGCAATGCAGGAGCTCGGCGATATGCTCAAGATCGACATGGCCGCGATCGTTGAGCACGACGGCCAACGCATCGGCGGCGTTGCTGATCACAGGCGGGGCAGGGGGCGCAATGACGCGCTCGGAGAAGATCGGGCCTGGCCTGGCCGTATCGGTTTCGATGTCATAGTCCTCGATCGAGGCGACCAGCCAGCAATCCGGATCGTCAAGAAAGGGTGCAAGGTTTGGGCGACGATGGATCTCGCGGATCTCGCCAGTCTCCTCGGTTTCGCTGATCGACACCGTCGTATGATTGATCGCTCCGAAGTCGCGCACGAAACTCGACCAGGCGATACGCAACCGCACCTGCAGGTCGCGCCAGGGCCGGTCCATCTCCTGCGCTTTCAGCACCTCGCGCACGGAGTCGCGGATTGGGATCAGTTTCTTGATGATGCGAACATGTTTTTCCGGGATGCCGTCGGTGCCGCGGCCCTTGCGCACCGTTATCGCCGCAGGCGCCCCGTCGACGATCTGCATGAGACCGTGCCTGTTGTCGATGAAGAAGCTGCCTTCGCGGACCCGAGTGCTGTCGAGTTTCAGGTCGACGATTTCGGCCAGCTCGTCTTCGAGATCGACGTCAATTTCGCCGGGCTCGCCGTCATAGATACCCTCGGGAAGCAATTGAATGGCGGCATTCAAGACCACCGTGAGGTCCTCGCCGGCGCGCGGCAGGCACGTGTAGCCTTCACCGAACTGCCCGACAGTGAGCGCATGGGTACCGAGCACGAAATCCGGATGGCGTGCAAACCAGCGGTTCACGCGGATCGGCCCCTCCCCCTCGGTCGCAGCGCGGGCTTCCTCCAGATCGAGCCAGGCGAGATCGCATGTCGGTTCGCCGGCCTTGCGCTTGCGGAAGAACAGGATGTCGACCACAACGTCGGTACCGGCATCTTGCCGGAAACTGCCTTCGGGTAGACGGATGGCGGCGATTAGGTCGGCGGATTTGGCAATACGCTCTCGGCACCTGCTGTCGGCCTTGTCCAGTGTACCGGCGCTGGTGACGAAGGCAGCCAATGCGCCAGGTTTTAAAATATCAATCGACCGCGCGATGAAGTAATCGTGCAGCCTGAGACCGAGCGAGCGATAGTGCCCGTCGGAGCGAACCGTCCGATCGGAGAAGGGCGGATTGCCGATGGCCAGATCGTAGATTGGATTGAGGTCGGTGCGCGCGAAGTCCGCGTTGATGATTCGCGCTTTCGGCTGAAGCAGCCGGACGATACGCGCCGTGACCGGATCGAGTTCGATGCCGGTGACGTAGCTCACGTCGCGATAGAGCTTTGGCATCAGGGCCGGAAACAGGCCCGTCCCGATCCCGGGTTCCAGCACGCGGCCGCCGCGCCATCCGAGCCGCCGCAGGCCTGCCCAGATCGCCCGTATTACGAATTCGGGCGTGAAGTGGGCATATTGGGTGCAGCGCGCCAGCGAAGCATAATCCGCCTCGCTGACCGCCGACTCCAGAGAACTACCGAGATCTTCCCAGGCCGCCCGGAAATCCGGTTCACCAGGGCGACGGAACATTCCATTCGCCAGATCCGAGCTGCCAAAACCGGTAAACCGGATCAATCTCGCTTGCTCGTCATGTGTGGCAGACCGATCCTGCTTGTCGATTTCGCTGGCAGTCAGGATGGCGGCGACATTTATTCGCGCGCGTTCCTTCCACGTGGCGGCCAAGCCACGGTCGCCATCGTCGAGATAGAAATTGGCGCGATGGGCCTGTTTGTTTGACGCCGGCTGCTTGGCCGCCGGCAGAGGGAGCGCGGGGGAGGGGGAGGGCGGCGTCGGATCGGGATCGTCGTCGTTGGCAGCGAAGCCGCCAAATGCGGTGACGCCGAACCCGAGACCCGACGACAGCGCGCTGCCGGCGAACATATCAAGGGTGAAGGGATCATTGCTCATCGAATAGCTCCTTGGTCAGAGGGCGAGCGTCTTCGTCCTGTCGCAAGGGACAGCCGATCGGACGCGGAGGGGGTGGAAAGGGCAGCCGTTTATGGCTGGCTGTGCGGCCATGGCCGGCAAAGCGCTAGGCGCGCTCGACTACCGAAATCTGCATGGTGTCGGCCAAGAACACGACGCGAAGATGCGTGGCATTGGGGCTCGCCGCGATCATCGCCTCCAGCCGCTCGGCATCGATAAAGTCGACACCATCGTCGCCGCCGAATGTCCGACGCTTGGCGTCAAGCCAGTCGTCGTTACTGGTCGGATTGCGCTCCTCGGCAAAGACGACAAGGGCTTTCGCGCCGTCGGCAAGCTTACCGTTCGACAAAATGTAAACCCCATGATCTCCGACCAGCCAGAGGCCCGGCTGTTCATCCTTGCCGGGCAGGAGTCCGTAATAGGGATTGCGAAAGCCGCCATTGGCTTCGGCATCGGCGCGGCCGCGCGCGATCACCTCGCGCACGGATGCGATCGGGAACGTGAGCATGACAGCACCTCCTCATGCCGCGATCGGCGAGAGATAGCGCAGATGCACCGGCAGCTTGGCGGCGATCTCGTCGTCGGTCAGGTCTTCCAACAGCTTCAGAAAGGTCCCCTCTTTCCCGCCATAGAGCATCACGGTGCGTTTGCCGCGAGAGGCCGCCGGCCAGCGCTCACCGGCATAGCCGCGATAGTCATCCGCCGTGCTGCTCCAGATATGCTCGAGGCGCTCCTTCCGTGTCATGGCGAGCACCGGACGGCTCTCGCGATCGACAATCGCAACGCGCATCGCCTCAACGAATGCCTTATCTGAAAGGTCGCAATAGCCGTGAAAATATCGGATCGCCTCGTCGATCCGGAGCGCGAAGAACACGCTTGCCACCGATCCAGTCAGCAGCTCACACATGGCGAACATCGAGCCGCGGATCCAGAGCGGCGGAAGGACTTCGAACATGTAGTCGTGTTCGGCCTCGGCGATCTCGAACCATTCGCCGGCATGGAGCCGGGTTGAGTCTCCTTCCCAACGGTTGGGTCGCTGCGCGTGGCGATCGAACATGCGGAACATCTGCTGGCGGCTTGCGACGCCCTGAAACACCTTACGGATTGCGGGAGAAGAGGTCATCTGCGGCTCCTTGCGCGTTTACCGGACCGAAGGCGCGGCACAGTCCTCTCGACCTTGCCATCCTCTTCGGTCCTTCATGACCCTTTCGAGCCGCCGACATCGCGACCGGCCGGGTCAAGGACCGGCTTAAGCCGGGCGAAGCCTTCCTTGACGTGGGCGGCGCGAATGCGGCACGCCTCTTCCTCTTTCCGTCTTGTGTCTATTTCCTTCTCCCTGACCTTCAGGGTCTCATTCCAATCCTCCTCGGGCGGGCGAAGCCGCATCCAATCGCAGCCGGCGTCGTTGGCAAGTGACCGCAGTCGCTCGGCAAACATGTCACCTTGTGAATTGGCGTCTGTTGCTGCGACCAACTGGACGTCAGTCCGGAAGGCCAATTCCCGCAACGCCCCTTTCGTGGTCGGAGACCATCCGCCGCCGGTGCTGAGATAGAGCGTGCCCTCACGCAATCCTTCGATCGCCGCAAGACTCAAAGCGTCGATCGCGGCTTCCGTGACGGCCAGGCGAAACGCGGTTCCAGATCCAAGGCGGAAGAGAACCTTCGTTCCTCCGGAGGCGAAGCCCCGGTATTGCGGGCCTCGCGCCTCCCATCCGGTCACAACGCCGGCATGGTCCTTGTGCGCTGCCCACATGCTGCCATAAGGGCCTTCCCGAAGAAGGTCGCATTTTAATGCCGCCCGGAGCAAAGCCGCCGGAAGGCAGCGCTCGTCTTGGAGGTAACGCCATGTCGACGAGCCGGGCCACGGGCGGCGGCGTGCATGCCAACGAGCATGAAGGGAGAGCTCGTGCCTTCCATTGCACGTTGGATTCCGCCACTCTGGCTTAGTGATCTTAAGACCGACGAGATCTGCAACCTTTTCGGCGCCTTCGAGAAAACCGACATGGTCGAGATGCTCGACAAGCCCGAACACATCGCCTTTCGCGTCGCTGAGCGGATCGAACCAACCGCGTCCTTCATGCGTGACGATGATAATCTCACCGCCGCGGCGAAACTTGACCGCGCGCCGTGTGCTTTCCTTGATATCGATTGCGAAGTTCGCCTGTTCGAGCACGATCGCGCAGCTCACTTTGCTGCGTAACGCCTCTATCTCTCTTCTTTTCATTTTGCTTCCGATCGCGCAGCGACCGCCCTCCATGACCCTTCATTGCCCGTTGTTTGGTGGGCGCCTTTCGGCAGGCCGCGAAGAGCAAAGGCCGCAAGAGCGCGGGTGGCAATTGTCGGACTATGCAATGCTGACGTCGGCCGCGGCGCAGCTTCCCTTGCGGCCTGCCGCACGCAAGCGGCACAAAAAAGCCGAGGCCGGCTCAATGAGCCGGCCAGGGGAAATGTTCGCGCACGATGGCGAGATCGTCGTCGTCGATCTCATAGGAGGGGAGAACGCCGTATTGACCGTCGATCGGGAAACTGTGGGTGCCCCGTAAGACGCAAGCAGTTTTCTTGGACCGTTTGCACGTTGGCGGATGCTGCCATCTGTCCGGCCTCTTGGTGCAGCGCCTGGGCTGCGGCCCCGTATGGGATTCGGACCGGATCCACTTCTGCCTGAGCGTGCTCGCTGGCACGATGGAGGGCCTTGGTTCGTCCGATCAAGTCTTGCCGAAAGTTCTGCCATACCCAACTTTGACCGAAGAGGCCTGCGAGGTCCGCCACCAACATCCGCAGTTTGCGCACCAGCATCTGTTGCAGCAATGGACCCTTCGGGGCGGCGACGGTAATGCGCAATGGCGCGTTCACGCCAACAGCGCGTGAAAACGACGAGCACTCGTGCCGTTGCCAATCAGTGTGCAACAAAGCCTTTCTCCCTAGCCTGTGATGCGGCTGGAGACGGCATTGCATGTAGCGTGCCAAAGGAGAAAGTCGTTTGGAAATACCGTGCTAGGTTAGTTCCGACGCTATGTTTGTCCGACATTGTCGGGCATACGACAACGCAGGAGCGCGCTTGAACGACGCTTGCATTCCGTTCCGCGGCGAAGGCTCCCGTGCCCGGCCGCCGAAATTGCAATCTTCCCTGGATGAGTTTTCGCAGGATCAAGCGCGCGAAAAAGAGGTGCCGCGTCGAGATACTCATCGACAGCGGCAGATCCTCGCGGCTCTGCAGCGATGTAACTGAGAACTTACTCCAGCCGTTCTATGGTGTAGCGCGCCGCGAGCCCAAAGATCGAACGGGAAAGGTGAAGTTCGCCGGCGACCGCACGCCCGGTCATTGCCCGCAAATAACCGTCTGGCGAAGAGATTTCCTGCCGATCGAGCTTCTGCAGGGTTATGGCGATGGCAACGGCGGCCTGCTGCTCGCCCATTTGATCGACGGCGCGGCGCCGCGCATCGTCCGAAATACCGGCAATTCGGCACATTTGCGGAGCGATTCGGGCCAGATCGGCCCAACTGCTGGGCGGCGCGAAACCGTAAGTGCTTAGTGCCGGTATGGCTCGCAATAGGTCCTGCAGCGCAACCAATTCCTGCCGCGAATGACGTGGTTGTTTGATTCCGCTCCTGCGCCGCCTCAGGCTTGCTTCAAAAGCACATTCGCTGGCGGAGCCAGCGCTAACTGATGTCAGTTCGGGGGTAGCCGAAGGCCGGTCATCATTACTCTCTTCATGTGAATTAGGGCTTGTAGTCTGTTTGTGCGTGTCGCTTCCGGCACACCTGCATGCCGAATCCTGCGGTGCGAACGCAAGTTCAGGCCGTCGTGGGAGTTGCATAGCGCGCTCCACAAACCACTCTAAAAGCGCGGTCGCGCGACGCAAAAGCACGCTCGGTGCCCTCGTCGCGATACCGACCAAAGTGATGACTTTTTCAACACGCACCTCGAGCCGGGCCCGCGTGCCTTGCGGAATGCAGTTAGCAAACGCGAGCGCACGACGGAGATTACGCAACGCCCCACGATACCGCCGCAGCGCTGCATTTGCGGCGGCCTTTTCGACTCTGGCTTGCCTTACGAGTTCATCAAGCTCGCGGTAACGAGCGATGAGTATTCGCATGTCGATCCCGCAACCGTCTACAACCGTGCCTTCGATGTTTCGGGTAGGATAGCGCTTATAGTTGCCGCTGTCCTGCATGGTGATCAGACCGGCGTCGAAGAGGTTCGACAGCAGCCGGCTGACACGTCCGGCCGAACGATTGATTTCGAAAGCAAGCTGCTGGTTCGACTTGAAGATGATTGGCCGGCCGCCCTTTTCGAAAGCGTCCGCAGGTGCCGTGTTGATCAGTGTGGTCAATAGGTACGCCTCGGTCGCATTGACCATCCCCGTGCAGGGCAGATTTTGCGCAAGCACGGCGAGCTGTCCGCGTGTCACAGTCCCGATCTCAGCCGATAGTGCCAGGCGTCGGAATTCGGCACGTTTGGGCGTCTGTCTACGGCCGATCGACCGTTTTGGTGGCATCGGTTCTCGCACAGTCGTCTCCTGTGTTGGAGACCAGACAAAGCAACTCCGTTCACCGAAACGGTGTTTTTTAAGTTGACAGAGGAAGTGAGGTTTGCTACTCAAATTTTGGCGAAATTGATTATTAGCAAACCGTTTCCGAGATTTGTTTCGGGGGCGGTTTTTCTTTTCTGGTCCGGTCGGTTTTTCTCCGTTGCAAGATTGGAATACATTACTCGGAATCGAAATGACCCCTGCGTAATGTTGCGCGACCATAAACCGAATGATCTTTTTGGCGCAACAATCGTGCAGCGCCGCTGATAGAGCGACTCTAGTCGCCGCAAGGCCATGTGCTGCCGGCCTCGCTATGCAGGGACGCGAGCTGCCACCAGATTTGCATTTGAGCCGCGCTGTCTGGCTCCGATGCTATCTTTGCGCTCAAGCGGTTGCGCCTCTATGGGCTTATGCGACACGCCATGCGATTTGATGAAATGTCGTCGTCCCTAAAGGCTCTGCGGCTCCTTGAGTGAACGCACCGTGCGACGATTGGCGTGCGGCTGCGACAAGCGGCCACCTACCTCATGCCGGCTTCCGGCGCAATCATGAGCCATTCAGCGCTGCTGTGACCGCCCCGGCGAACCGATAGCAAAGGCGAAAGGAAGCGTTCATGAGACCACGAAGGGTGGCCATCAGCCTGCCGAATCCTTGGCTTCCCGGAGCAGACTGGGCCGACCGTCACGAGCTTCTTTTCTTCACCGAGCGGGTGACTGCGGCGGAGGCGGCGCGGCGAGCACTTGGGAGCGCATCCGGGTGGGTGCAAAGTCTTGTGACATGGCACAACCGCCTCGCGCCCATAATCGGGCTGAGCGAAACCGCGCACCCTGCGCATTCAGGCCTGATCGGTACCTTTCCGCTCCTGCACAGCGACGATCGCGAAGCCGTCGTCGGCTATGATGCCCGGCACTTGCATTTTCGTATTGTCGTGGATGTTCGTGAAGGCCCTGCTGACGGCCAGGTCATCGGCATGACCACCTTGGTGCGCCGCAGGAATGCGTTCGGGCGGCTTTGTTTTGCCGCCGCCATACCTTTGCATATGGCGATCGTCCCAGCCTTGCTGACGGGAGTTAAGCGACCCGGACATGGTGCTTCGCGGGAACGGTGAAGTAGAAGCAAGATTGAACACAGTTGCCCTGCGGCACTATCCCACAGGAAGTCGCTGGCGATGTGCTCCCCACCCAACGGGGGATGTAGTGGGCCGGAAGCTGGGGCATCACGGATGCGGGCAAGTCCAGGAAGTGCGTTGCGGAGGCCGTCCAGCTGTGTCACGGAAACGAACCTGATACGGAACGCGATTTTGGGAGGCGATGCTGTTTCTCTGATCCGAAGAGGCCTCCTGGATGATCGGCACGATTCTGTCGCGACGCGCTGGGGGCGGTCTGCGGGACTTCGCCAAGCTTGAGCCGGGAAGTGCTGCGCGACCTTCACACGATCGAAGTCAGCGGGGCCAAGATCGGTACTCTGGAATCGGAAGACGCATGACCTTATCGCACTTGGCTTTCCGGTGACCACGCGATGCGACGACTGCATTGCCGTTCACGCGAAGAAGGCGGTCGAACTCGGTGCATTACATAACGAGATTGCCGAGGCCCTCGGGGTGCTGATCGCGCTCAATGCGGGCGCGGCGCTTAGCCTATACGGCGCGTTTCGACGCCGTGTCGGCCCTACCGAAGGCGTGATCCCAACCCCGGTACGGCGCGCACTTTCTCGAACGCGCCCCCTTCGCTGGTCGCGTACTGTGACCCCTGCCTTGAGAACGGGTTGGCAGATATTCTACACAGATTGTCAGTTCATCGAAAGACGGCAAATTAGCGATGCGTTATGCTCCGATCATCGCAGGCTCTGATCCCCCATGTCATCGGCGGTCATGAGGGCCTGTCAATTGGGTGGCGCCTACGCGGTGGTCCGACTGCTTCTTGCGGAAGCGAGCGATAACTTGGACGCAAGGTCGATACCTCCCAACTCCACTGAACAGAAAAAAAGAGGTTCTTTGCATGCGCGCTGACGTGCGATGGAAATTGTGCTGGGAAAATGAGTTGCAACTGTCCGACCACGTTGAACTCACAGACTTCTTTCGGAAGACCTATGGACCGACCGGGGCCTATAATGCAAAGCCGTTCGAAGGCAGTCAAAGCTGGGCCGGAGCAAGACCTGAGCTTCGTGCAATCGCCTACGACTCGAGCGGTGTAGCGGCCCACATGGGCTTACTGCGCCGTTTCATCAAGGTTGACGGAGTCGACCTGCTGGTGGCTGAATTAGGCTTGTATGGGGTGCGTCCGGATCTTGAGGGACTCGGGATCGCCCATTCGATCCATGTCATGCTTCCAACACTGCAGGTGTTTCAAATTCCATTCGCTTTCGGTACCGTTCGGCCCGAGATGCGGAAGCACATCGAGAGGTTCGGCCGACACGGTCTGGTGACCGTTATGACCGGGATCACCGTACGCTCCACGCTGCCACACGCGCGTACCGACCTGCCGCCCACGCGCGTCGAGGATCCACTTGTCATCGTCCTGCCTGTTGGACGGCCGATCTCCGACTGGCCCGCCGCCAGGATAATTGACCGGAATGGACCAGAGCTATGAGCTATCTCTATTGCTGGTCCGAAGCGCAGACGCTTATTTGCGATCTCACGCAGCCACGCCCGCAATTCAACACCGGCGGTCGGTCGGACCGACAGCGCACCGGTCGGCGAATACAGGCGGTGAGTTCTGACAAGTGTATTCTTCTAATGAAGCAGCCGATCGATGGTTCGGCTGGCATACATCCACACGGTGGATAAAGAGACATGCGGTTCAAGGGCCTTGATCTAAATCTCCTGGTTGTGCTCGACGCCCTGATGACCGAGCGTAACCTCACGGCGGCGGCCCGCAGCATCAATCTCAGTCAGCCAGCGATGAGCGCGGCCGTCGCCCGGTTACGTACCTATTTCCGTGATGAGCTGTTTACGATGGCTGGCCGCGAATTTACCCCTACGCCGCGTGCGGAACGGCTCGCGCCCGCGGCACGCGAGGCTCTACTGCGCATTCAGCTCTCGATCATTTCCTGGGAGCCGTTTAACCCGGCCCAGTCGGATCGTCGCTTCAGGGTCATCGTTTCCGATTACGTCACATTCGTCTTTTTTGAAAGGATCGTCGAGCGTGCGGCGCGTGAAGCGCCCGCCGTTAGCTTCGAATTTCTTCCCCCATCCGACGACAACGAGGACCTTCTTCGGCGCGGCGACGTCGATCTACTAATTCTGCCGGAAATCTTCATGTCGAACGCTCGTCCTCGAACGAGATTGTTCGACGATGTACACGTGTGCGTCGGTTGTCGCACGAACGAGCAGCTGTCAGAGCCACTTACATTCGAGAGATACATGTCGATGGGGCACGTTGTGGTCAGATTCGGGGATAGCCTGAGACTGGGTATCGAGGAACGGTATTTGGTCGAGCACGGCCTGAAGAGACGTATCGACGTCGTGGTACAGGGCTACAGCATGATTCCGCCCATGCTGGTGGGGACCGAGCGTATAGGAACCATGCCTTTGCGGCTGGCGCAGCATTTCGCAAAAACAATGCCGCTGCGGATCGTCGAGCTCCCGCTGCCACAACACCTTCCGTTCACCGAGGCCGTTCAATGGCCTGCCCTTCACGATAGTGACCCGGCAAGCCTGTGGATGCGCGAGATGTTAGTACAGGAGGCGTCCAGTATGGTTTCGCCGCTTGCCACGGCCGAGTCCCCCATCGAGCCTGGATCGCGAAGGGATGTTTGTCCGGGTCGCCCCGCGAAGACGAACGCTGCGGAGAGTTCGCGGGCGTGATCCGTCATTGTCTGACCGGCATAATGCGCGAGAGCGGTCGCGGATCAAGGGAGCCCCTCGCGGCGTGCCCATCTCACCCGTGGCGCCTACACTGGCGCTGATGGCGATGCTTGTTGGTGGTGTCGGCTACATTCGGCTTGGGGCCAACGAGCTTGTCTGCGGTGGTGGGACAAGATGCTTACGAAACTACCACGCTCGAGCAGCGCGGCAGAGGCGATCCGTTATGCGATTACCTGCTGTGCGTCGCTTTGCCGCGTCCTCGACGACGGGAGATCGAGACCGACGACAACGTCGCCGAGCGGGCGATCCGGTTGACCATGCTCGGCCGCCCGCCGGAACGCGATAGCGCGGCTCTGTTTCGCCGCCGCGATTCCGTTGCACAAGGTGATCGTCCAGATCTTGCTGAGGGAGTTGCGCGGTCCGGCTTGGCCTTTCAGGGGAACGGTGATGCACAACGACGGATTGAAATCGCCTTTGCTCATTTACTCCACTTCTTGCGTCTCTGCCCTCGGGCGCCTTTCTGCCGCGGTGCATCGGAAATCAGCATCAAAGCCGTGGATGGGTTGATAGATATCCATCAAAATACATCATGTCTTTGCATCTTTCTCGATGACAATTTATCAGATAGAGCCATGACCAAGCGTCCCACAATTGGCGATCTCGCACGCGAATCCAGAGTCAGCGTTGCGACGGTCGATCGGGTTTTGAACGCCCGCCATCCGGTACGGGAAGAGACCGCGCGGCGCGTCTACGAGGCGGCCCGCGCGCTCGGTTATCCTACGGCTCGCCTCATGGAGCAGCCGGGGCCGCGCCATCTGCCTCACTATCGGCTGGGTTTTATTCTTAGAAAGCCCGCACACCCCTTCTTTGCCGCCTTTGCACGCGAAGTCGAGGCGGCAGTGAATGCCGCACCATCTTTTCATGGCATTCCGTCCATCGAGTTCGTTACGTCGAATGCACCCGGCGACCTGGTCGTGCTACTCAAAAATTTGGGCGCACGCTGCGATGCGATTGCCATGGTCGCTCCGGACCACCCGACGATCACGGAAGCAGTCGAAGATTTGAAGGTAAAAGGCATCCCGGTCTTCTCTCTGCTTTCCGATTTCGCTGCGGGCGCACGCGCGGGCTATATTGGGCTCAACAACCGGCAGGTTGGGCGGACGGCGGCCTGGATGGTGGCCAAGGCCGCAAAACGGCCGGGCAAAGTGGCGGTCTTCGTTGCAAGTCACCGTTCCCAGGGGCAGGAGCTTCGCGAAATCGGATTTCGTTCGTATTTCCGTGAGAACGCGCGGACCTTCGAGGTGCTCGATACGCTCGTAAGCCCTGAGACACGGCAGCTCACCTATGAGGCCACTCTCGATCTCATTCACCATGAACCCGAGCTCGTCGGATTTTATGTGCCTGGTGGCGCTATGGAGGGAGCCATCGCGGCTCTACGCGAGAGGCGCGAAAGCCGAAATCTTGTCGCGATCGTCAATGAGATTACGCCGGACTCACGGGCGGCGCTCGTAGATGGCATTATCACGATGGCGATCGCCACGCCGCTAGGGCGGCTTTGCCGCGAGCTGACGACGTTGATGGCACGGGTAATCGAAACCGGAACTGCAGATCCTTCAGGGCAAATCGACCTGCCGTTCGATATCTACTTGCCAGAAAATACTTCATACCCGACCGAGATCCGCAAGCGCTGAGAATTCTATCACCATGATAGAATAAAGATAGAATCCCATCATTGTCTCAGTGAATTCGTTGACCACTCTCCATCAGTCTGATCTCGTGAGCGTGTTTCTGCGGCACGGCGGTCTGACGCAGAAGATTCGGCCGCGCTCCAGAGAGGAACGCCCAAGCTAGGCGTCACCCGCTCCGCTTAACACTCAACTACCGGCGGTGCTTCGCACGGGTAGACTGAAACGGAGAAATATATGCCTGACGCAAAATTGCAGAGCGTGCTTTCATCTCTTTCGCAGCAGGCGAGTGAGTTAAATGCTCTGCCGTCCACTTGGCCGGTGCCTGATGCTCGCTGTGTCAAACTTGACACGAATGAGAATCCATTTGCGCTACCGCCACCCGTGATGCAAAGCGCCGTTGCGGCGCTCGAACGCCAGTATCTCTACCCGCAGGATGATAACATCAGCTTGAGGGAAGCAGCCGCCAAAGCTTATGGCCTCTGCAGGGATCAGGTGATTGCCGGCAACGGATCGTCTGAACTGCTAGGGCTCATTTATAGGGCTTTCCTTGGTCCGGGCGACGCCGTGGCGATGGTTTCGCCAGGTTTTTCGTTTAACCGCAAACTCGCCACGTTGCAGGGTGCACAATTTCTTGAGGTCCCGTTGAGCGAAGCTTATTCGCTGCCGACAGAGCAATTGCTTTCCGGCGCCGCCAAAGATGCGAAGTTCATTCTAGTAGCCAATCCGAACAACCCTACCGGAACATTTGTGCCGGTGGCCGATATCGAAGGCCTCGTAGCCCAATCGAACCGGTTGATCGTCCTGGATGAGGCCTACGTCGACTTTGCACCGGACAATGCGCTACGCCTTCTCGATCGCTATTCGAACCTTCTGGTCTTGAGAACATTCTCGAAAAGCTATGCCGCCGCCGGCATTCGCGTTGGTTTCGGTTTTGGTCATCCCGAGATTATTGGAAGGCTGCGCAACCTTCAGAACGTCTTCAACATGAACGTGATCGGCCACGCGGTTGGCATCAGCATCCTTTCCCATCGCGTTGCCTATGAAGAGAACCACAGACATATCAAAGGTGAAAGACAGAGAGTAAGCGTCGCCCTGTCACAGCTTGGTTTCTCTGTAACAGCCTCCCACGCCAATTTCTTGCTGGCCCAAGTGCCTTCGGGACAAGACGGAACCTGGTGGCAAGCATCCCTGAAAAGGCGAAAGATACTCGTTGCCGTCTTCCCTGAAGATGGTCTGGAAAACTGCATCCGCGTGAGCATCGGTACCAAACCCCAAATGGATGCATTTCTCGCAGCCGTCAGCGACATTTCTCACTGGCTTCGAAACGACTCCGGTGTGCATCGCACTTCCACTGATCTTCAAACTTAGGCAAGCCCACATCCTCGCTTTGTAAAGCTGCGAACGAAGAACGGGCGTCACCTGTCGCTGGAGCCGCTCAGGAAAACTCCTGGGGGTATAAGCGGTGCGAGTTGACGGCGACCGCTTCAAGACCGCGCCGCCGGCGGCGAACTTGGAAGGACAATATCTACTTGAGGAACAAGACCATTCTCGAACCAGAAAGGCATCAATGCCAGTGGTCGCTTGGGGGCAGCGGCCGAAACTTCCGCGCCAGAGTTGGAGATAATTGAATGAAAAACAGCTCTTCTTCAAAACTCGCCATCGGCATCTTCGACCACTTGGACGAAAATGGCAGCGATATCGCCCGACAATACGCGGATCGCCTGACGTTAGCTGAGACGTGTGATCGCCTCGGTTTCTACGCGTATCATCTCGCAGAGCACCACTTTACCCCTCATGGGAGAAGCCCGGCGCCAAATCTGTTCCTGTCGAGCGTTGCACAGCGAACCCACAATCTTCGTGTCGGCCCGCTCGTAATGCTGCTTAGCCTTTGCCATCCGCTGCGCGCGTTTGAAGAGATCTGCATGTTGGACCAATTGAGCGGCGGCAGGCTCGAACTGGGCCTAGGGTGCGGCTCCCTCCCGATCGAATTGGGTTACTTCGGAATTGGTGCCGACGCGGCACCGGAACGCTATGCGGAAGCCAGCAAAATCCTTATGAATGCGATGAGAGGCGGAACGCTATCCTATCAAGGTCAGTATTTTGAGCTGAACAGCGTTCCGTTGACGCTCAGGCCTCATCAGCGTCCGCATCCCCCGACATGGATCGCCACCAACCGACCCGAGTCCGCAAGCTGGGCGGCTGCGAACGGCGCAAATATCGCGTGCGTTGGGCCGTCCTGGACAGTCCGCAAGATAACTGACGCCTACCGAGCCCATCGAGAGTGCAACATTGGCGTAGACGATCAAGCACCGTTTCTCGGTTTGCTCCGCATGGTCGTCGTTGGACGCTCTGAGAAAGAAGCGCGTTCGCTCGCGGTGCCTGCTTACGAACAATGGCTCAAGAGCTTCAAATTCCTCTACGACCTCAATGAAATCCCGACACCGCCAAACCTGCCCTTGACCTTCGATGCGGCGATTGAAAGTGAATTGTGCGTAGCAGGAACGGCGACTTCTGTGCGACAAGCTCTTCTTGGTCAGCTCGAAGCGGCAGGCGCCAACTATCTTCTGTGTCAACTCGCATTTGGAAATCTGCCATTAGAGGCTTCGCTCTACACCGCAACAACCATTCGATCCGAAATTATGGATCCAGTGGGCTAACGGCGAAATCCGCCAACTTCCAAGCTCCGACTATTCGAGAGTGCCGCATAGCGTCACGGGAACTCATGAGGTAAACCCATATGGGACGCCTCCTGTACTAACATCTCGCGCATCCAGAGGCTTGCCGGATCACTATTGTGAAGGGCAGGCCATTGGACGGCCTCGGCGAATGGGGGAAGTGGCAGCGGGAGCTCGACGATTCGCAGGGGAATTGTTTTTGCGAAATGCTGCGCCAGCCGCAGGGGCATGGTCCCTATACGCTTGGTCCCCACTAGCATGGGGGGAATCATGCTGAAGCCCTGTACGACAACCTCGACACGTCTCTTGAGACCGTGCTCGCGCAAATACCACCCTTCGATGGTGGGTTGTCGGGTATTCCCGAACTTGACGGCAACGTGCCCCATCGACATGTATCTCTCGAATGTAAGTGGCTCTGACAGCTGCTCGTTCGAGTGGCAGCCGACACACACGTGCACCTCGTCGAACAGTTTCGCTTGAGGATGAGCGTTTGACATGAACATTTCCGGCAGAATCAGAAGATCGATGTCGCCGCGCCGGAGAAGGTCCGCATAGTCGTCGGCAAGAGGCAGAAATTCGAAGCTGACTCCGGGAGCTTCCCGCGCCGCACGCTCCACGATCCTTTCAAAAAACACGAGTGTGACGTAATCGGAAAGGATGATCCTGAAACGACGATCCGATTGGGCCGGGTTAAACGGCTCCCAGGAAATGATCGAAAGCTGAACGCGCAGCAGGGTCTCGCGCACCGCGGGGGCGAGCTGCTCCGCACGCGGTGTTGGGATCAGTTCGCGGCCACTCATCGTAAAGAGCTCATCGTCGAAATAGGTGCGCAATCGGGCGACGGCCGCGCTCATCGCCGGCTGGCTCAGATTGATGCTGCGTGCGGCTGCCGTAAGGTTCCGCTCGGCCATCAGAGCGTCGAGCGCAACCAGGAGATTTAGATCAAGGCCCTTGAACCGCATGTCTTCATCTATCTGTGGCGTGAATGCGCGCCATCCAAACAATCGATTTTACCGATTTATCGGCTTTCTGCATTAGAAGGATATCAATCGATGGAAATCAAGGGCATCGACGGCAAATTGCGAGTGGCGCAGGAAGACAGTGAAAGTGGTTAGATAGCCATCAGCTCTGGACATGGTCCCATGAAGGATTCTGCGAACTCAGCTTTCGGCACGGTCAGCCACGCGCTGCAGCGGCATCTTGAGAGGTTCCGCCGACATAGTCCGGTGACCGTTTTGTCGAGGCTTCGCGTGCGGTCCACGCTGCCAGACGCGGGTCTCGACAAACCGCCCACGCGCACTGAAGATGCACTTGTCATCGTTCTACCAGTTGGACGGTCGATCTCCGATTGGCCCTCTGGTAACGCGGAGCGTCTGTTGCGTGGCGCCTATGTCATGATTGCGCTCGCGACGATCGCTGTGCCTTTCTTCCTGTCAGGCCGGGGCCTGCGTGAGCTCAGAAAATAGCTTGGGCGCGCTCACATTTGCGGCAGAATGTTCTCTGGCTTCAGTTCGCCTATTTCGCCGGAGCCTCAGGTTGCCGTAATCGCCACCACGGCGTTGGTGCCGCCGAAGGCAAAGGCATTGCTGATCGCTGCCCGCACCTTGCGCTGCCGGGCGATGTTGGGCGTCACGTCGAGGTCGCAGTCCGGATCCTTCTCTCGATAATTCGCAGTCGGCGGAATGATCCCGTCGCGGAGCGCCATCACGCAGGCAATCAGTTCGAGGGCGCCGGACGCCCCCATGCAGTGGGCATGCATCGACTTGGTCGAGGACACCGATAGGGCATCGGCGTGCTTGCCGAAGACGCGGCGGATTGCCTGTGTCTCGAGTCGGTCGTTATATTTGGTGCCTGTGCCGTGCGCGTTGACATAGTCAATGTCCTCAGGAAGGAGCCCGGCATCGGCAAGACAGGCCTTTATTGCGGCGACAGGGCCTTCGACGGTCGGAGCGACGACATCGGACGCGTCTGCGGACATCCCAGTGCCGGCAAGCTCTGCGAGGATCGGAGCGCCGCGCGCCACTGCGTGCGCATAGGTCTCGAGGACAGCCACGCCCGCACCTTCGCCGAGTACCAGGCCGTTACGGTCGGCCGAGAACGGTCGGCAGGTCTCGCGGGCGACAGCGCGTAGCGCTTCCCAAGCCTTCAACACACCCCAGGCGAGCGGAGCATCGGTGCCGCCAGCCAGCATGACGTCAGCCCTGCCGAGCCTTAGTTGGTCGACCGCTGATATGAAAGCGTGGTTTGACGACGAGCAGGCCGAGGTGACGCCGAATACCGGTCCGCGCAGACCATAGACCATGCTGACCTGGCTGGCCGGCGCGCCTGGCATCGCGCGAGGCACCGCGAAGACATTGGTGCGTGATTTCCCGTCGACGAACAGTCCGCGATAGTTCTCTTCCAGCGTCTCCGCACCGAAGATGGCGGTGCCGACAACCGCGCCGATGCGATCGGTGTTGGTTTTGTCCACGATGAGCCCAGATTGCCGCAGTGCCTCGCCGGCAGCAAGAACAGCCAGCAGACTGTAGCGGTCCATTGTCGTCAGGCGCTTGCGATCGAACTCGACCTCGGGCAACTGCTTGACCTCTGCGCCTGTGCGGATTCTCGACTCATGGAAGGATGTCGTGGTGATCTCGCCGATCGCCGATCGGCCTGCGCGCATCGCCTCCCAGATGGAGGGCGCGCCGACGCCCATGCCGCAGATGCCGCCGAGGCCGGTTATAACGATCCGGGAACGGGCCATGACGGATGCTAATCCTTAGCTGCAATCAAGGCGCGTGTCTCCTCGATGAGATCGCTGACGGTCCTGAGGTTGCTCCAAGCCTCGGAAGTGTCCATCTCAATGCGGATATCGTAGGAATCCTCAAGATCGAACACGATGTCGGTCAGTTCGAGCGACTGGATTTCAAGATCCCGGAGCTTGGAGTCAACGGTAATTTCTTTGTCGGTGTCCGCATGAACTTTTATCTTTTCGATGATCTCGGTTGCCAGTTGATCGGCCATTGCCTTCCCCAATTTATTCGTTCAATTCCCTTTGCAACAACGCTGAGCGGACTAGCTCTGTCTGCCTTCGTTGCGGACAATCGGTCTTGCGACTATTGGTCAGTCTTCATTTTGCTTTAGTGGCGGCCAAGACCAGTTGGACGCACACAATCACAAAGAATCTCCTGTGAGGTCCGGGCGTGTGAAGGGATGCCCACCTCGCTGAATACTGTTGTCTTCTGTTAGCGGTTGCATGTCCTAGCGTAAGTGTCAGCAGTTAACATTAGTCGTGCCGGTGCAAATGTTGTTGCACGAGAAGTCACGCTCTCATCCATGCAGCTTTCCGCAACATCGGTAAAATCGATTGTGTGGATGCCACACATCCACATGGTGGATGCGCCGCAGGCATGCTTGGGGTCTGCAAATGGTCGTGTTTCGAAACATTGGACGTCCGATTGGGCGGCGTCTTGAGAGGAATGACACTTCCATATCCACGACGGCTGGTAGCGCGATCCTATACGCGGCGGTGTAGGATCTTTGGTATTCGATCTGGGGGAGGCGCGCATCGTCAACCTATTGAAAATACGTGCATAAACGCGACGCCCGCGCTGATCGCCGGTTGATGCTGCGCGCCGCCGCGGTGAGGTTAAGCTTGCTCGTCAGAGCGTCCAGCGCGACCAGAAGATTCAGATCAAGGCCCTTCATCATCCATAACGTGGATGGGTGCTATCCAAACAATCGATTTTACGAATTTATCGGCCTACTGCATTAGAAGACCATCACTTGACGGAAATCAAGGTCATCGACGGCACATTTGCAAGTGGCGCAGGAAGGGACCGGGAGTGGTTAGAGAGCCCATCAGCTCTGGAACGGAGTGCCCCACCAAGGCTTCGAACGTTCCAATTACATGTCATCGGACCGCTGACAGCAGCCTCTGACATTGACCATTCGCCCACAGCTTCGATCGCGTGATCGGGCGCCTCTAGCAAACAGCAAACAACAAGGAGGGCTTTGCATGCGCTGCGAGGTGCGGTGGAGTCTATGTTGGGAAAATGAGTTGCAACTGTCCGACCATATCGAACTCACCGAGTTCTTTCGGAAGGCCTATGGGCCTACCGGGGCGTTCAACGCAAAACCATTCGAGGGCAGCCGAAGTTGGGCCGGAGCCAGGCCCGAGCTCCGCGCAATCGCCTACGATTCTCATGGTATCGCCGCCCATATGGGCTTGTTGCGCCGTTTCATCAAGGTAGGCGAGGTCGATCAATTAGTGGCTGAACTAGGGTTGTACGGGGTCCGTCCGGACCTTGAGGGACTCGGAATCTCCCATTCGATCCATGTCATGCTTCCAGTACTGCAGGAGCTTGGCGTTCCATTCGCTTTCGGCACCGTTAGGCACGCGCTGCGCAAGCATGTAGAGCGGTTCGCCCGATACGGTCTGGTGACCATTTTGTCGGGGATTCATGTGCGCTTCACGCTACCAGAGGCGCGCCTCGACAAGCCGCCCACGCGCACCGAAGATGCACTTGTCATCGTTCTGCCAGTCGGACGGTCGATGTCAGACTGGCCCGCCGGTACGACAATTGATCGGAACGGACCAGAGCTGTGACGCGCGTTAAGTACTTTTCCGAAGTGCACAGTGTGTGCACCGACGGTACCGGTCAGCACAGCGTTTATTTGACGTTCGATGACGGGCCTCATCCATTTTGCACACCGGAAATCCTCGATGTGCTGGCTGAACACCGGGTGCCGGCGACATTCTTCGTCATCGGCCAGTACGCGGCCGAACAGCCCAACCTGATCCAACGAATGATTGCCGAAGGGCATGAAGTCGCTAACCACACAATGACTCATCCGGACCTGTCCAAATGCGGACCCGGCGAAATACAGCGTGAAATACTCGAGGCGAACAGAGCCATCACAATTGCATCTCCGCGAGCCTCGGTGCGGCACATCCGCGCTCCGTATGGGATCTGGACCGAAGAAGTGCTCACGGCGTCAGCGGACGCTGGACTGAATGCGGTCCACTGGTCGGTGGATCCGCGAGATTGGTCCAGTCCCGGGGTCGACGCGATTATCGATGGAGTGCTCGACACCGTCCGGCCGGGCGCAATTGTGCTCCTGCACGACGGATGCCCTCCCAGCGAGTTGCAACCAGGCACTGACCGCGGTCTGCGCTACCAGACCATCGTGGCGTTATCCAGCATAATTCCAGCCTTGCAAAGCCGCGGCTTTGTATTCCGCTCGCTTCCTCAAGATTACTGAAGACGAGACTCCCATGAATTTGCTTGACACAACCAGCACTGTCGCCATCTCGCTTTATGCGCTGCTCTCGACTGCCTATAAAAGCATGCAGGCCATTTACTCTGTGCCGGCATACGATTCATCGGCGTCTGAGCGCTTGGCCGGCTTCGACGAACTACCGAGCGTAGATGTCATCGTCCCTTGCTTCAACGAGGATCCGCGCACGCTTTCGGACTGCTTGGCTTCCATTGCGGACCAGGTATACGCGGGGCAACTGCGGGTTTACGTGGTTGATGACGGTTCTGGAAATCGCGACGTCTTGCGACCTGTGCATGAGACCTACGCGCGCGACCCCAGGTTCAAGATCATTCTGCTTCCGCAGAATGTTGGCAAGCGCAAGGCGCAGATCGCCGCGATACGCCGCTCAGATGGAGATATGGTGTTAAACGTCGACTCCGACACGATACTCGCGTCGGACGTCATCTCGAAGCTTGTACCGAAGATGCAAAATCCAGCGGTCGGGGCGGCTATGGGGCAGTTGACGGCCAGCAACCGAGACGACAGTTGGTTGACCAGGTTGATCGACATGGAGTACTGGCTGGCTTGCAACGAGGAGCGTGCTGCACAGGGTCGCTTCGGTGCCGTTATGTGCTGCTGCGGCCCATGTGCCATGTATCGCCGCTCTGCGCTCGTTATGCTGCTGGACCAGTACGAGTCGCAATATTTTCGCGGCAAGCCGAGCGACTTCGGTGAGGATCGCCATCTCACTATTCTCATGCTGAAGGCAGGCTTTCGAACTGAGTACGTGCCGGACGCCATCGCGGCTACAGTCGTTCCTAACAGGCTAAGGCCGTATCTGCGCCAACAACTGCGTTGGGCACGGAGCACGTTTCGGGATACGTTGCTGGGGCTTCGCCTACTGCCCGGCCTTGATCGCTTTCTAACGCTGGACGTGGTCGGACAAAATCTCGGGCCGCTGCTTCTTGCGCTATCGGTACTAACGGGCCTCGCACAGCTTGCACTGACTGGCACCGCGCCTTGGTGGACGATCCTGATGATTGTGGCCATGACCGGCATTCGCTGCAGCATTGTGGCGTTTCGGGCCCGCCAACTTCGATTTCTGGGCTTTTCTTTGCACACATTCATCAACATCTTTCTGTTGCTGCCGTTGAAAGCCTATGCGTTGTGTACATTGAGCAATAGCGACTGGCTGTCGCGCGGCTCCGCCGGCAACTCGTCGAACAAGACGGGGAAACAGGCTCCCATCCAAAGTCCGGTCACTGAATTAAGCAATGCAGAATTCTCGGCACATGCGACGCCGCTTCGAAGGCTCAACCTCGCGCGCGATTCTTCGAGGTTTAGTGACGTCTGACTGCATTTGCAGCGACGAGTGATCGTTACTTTACCAAGGTGGACGAGTTGACACAAAATTATCAATTGCTGAATCGGGAACTGGCCGCAGACGATCCGTGGCGGCTCGACGGCAACCCGTTCGAGCAGAAGCGTTACGCGCAAATGCTCCGATTGTCGCTTGCCGAAGGTCCTATTACACATGCACTCGAAGTCGGATGCGCTGCCGGCGCATTCACTGAGAAATTGGCGCCCCACTGCCAACGGCTCACGGTGATCGATGTCGTGCCGCAAGCAATTGCTCGAGCGCGTCGACGGATGAAGGAGCCGCCGCACATCCTCTGGACGGTCTCCGATGTTCAACAGTTTTCGCCTGATGAGCGGTTCGATCTGATCGTTGTGGCGGAAGTGCTCTACTACGTTGGAGAGATAGCCGATATGCGGGCGGCCGTCCGCAATCTGGTGCGGATGCTTGCGCCAGGTGGGCATCTGGTCTTCGGATCGGCGCGCGATGCCAATTGCCGGCGCTGGGGCCACGCTGCCGGTGCTGAGACGGTCATCGCCATGCTGAACGAGACGTTGATCGAGGTAGAGCAGGTTGAGTGCCGGGGTGAGACGGTCAACGAAGACTGTTTGCTCGCCCGTTTCCGGAATCCGGTTGCTGGTTCCTTATGAATTGAATTGTCGACGTTAGACATTGGAGACACCATGCGCATCTGTGGTATCAAGCTGACCCATGACGGGGCGATCGCGCTTGTCGAGGATGGACGGCTCGTCTTCTGCATTGAGCAGGAGAAGCAGGACAACAATCCGCGATATCAAACCATCGATAATCTCGACGCAGTTGTCGCCGCTTTGGCGCAACACGGTCTGAAACCGCGCGATGTTGATCAATTCGTTATCGACGGCTGGGACGGTGAGGACGAGTCGCAGTTCCAGGTGCTCAGTGGGGTGGCTCCGTTAACTCTTAAAGGGGCGCCTTATGTCGAACGCTACGCCGACGGCCTTCTCGAATGCTTCGACGGCTCCGGTCTGATTCTCGATGACTGGGCTTTTCCTTATAAGAGCTATCCCCATGTAACGGGCCACGTGGCCTCCGCATACTGCACCAGTCCGTTCGCGAAGGCCGGACGACCGGCCTTCTGCCTCGTGTGGGACGGCTGCATCTTCCCGCGCCTTTATTATGTGGATGGCCAAAGCGCCCGGTTCCTCGAATGCCTCTTCCCGGTGATAGGCCAAGCCTACGCTGCCGCGGGCCATTATTTCGGACCTTACAAGAAGGCGAGCCGGGGAGGCTGGGATTTAGGGGTCGCCGGCAAGCTGATGGCCTATATCGCGCTGGGGTCGGTTGATGAAGACATTGTCGCGGTGTTTCAGGAGCTTTACGAGGAGCGCTTTGCGGCCGATACGGAGCTTGCCAGCCGTTACCGTGCAAACATCAATGACGCCGAGACCTCGCTCTTGGCTGTGCATGATTTCTTCGATGCCAGCGTACTCCGATTGGAGGCCAGGTCACCCGAAGATGTGCTTGCATCGTTTCATCTCTTCCTCGAGCGCCTCCTCGTCCACGAAATGACAATGGCCTTGCAGCGCCACTCGTTTCCAGGGCCGCGCAATTTGTGTGTAGCCGGCGGCTGCGGTCTGAACATCAAATGGAACAGTGCACTGCGCGAGACGGGCCTGTTTGATGACGTCTGGGTCCCGCCTTTCCCGAATGACAGCGGCTCTGCAATCGGTGCGGCTTGCTCTGAAATGGTGGCGCAGCAAGGCTTCGTACCGCTGGAATGGTCGGTCTACAGTGGCCCGGCCTTGCAAAGTGGGCATGTGCCAGTCGGATGGGATGCCACGCCTTGCAGCATGCAGGAACTCGCCAACATCCTCGCCAGCAACAAGCCCGTGGTTTTCCTTTCCGGATGCGCCGAGCTTGGACCTCGGGCTTTGGGAGGCAGAAGCATTCTCGCAGCCGCGACTTCGGCGGAAATGAAGGATTTTCTCAACGAAGTAAAATTTCGCGAACACTTCCGGCCGGTGGCGCCGATATGCCTGGAAGACCGTGCGCCGGATATATTCAGCCCCGGAACGCCCGATCCCTACATGTTGTTCGATCACCAGACACGGATGGAATGGCAGGACAAAGTCCCCGCTGTTGTGCACCTTGACGGATCTGCGCGACTGCAAACGATCGCTAGGAGCTCTCAGCACCAAGTCGCCGAACTACTCGTCGAATATGAAAAGCTCACGGGCATTCCGCTGCTTTGCAACACGAGTGCCAATTACCATGGACGCGGCTTCTTCCCGGATGCGGCGGCAGCCTGCGAGTGGGGGCGCGTTGAACACATATGGTGCGACGGCACGCTGTTGACGACCCAGGCAATTCAGCAAAAGCCAGTCGCCAGCGTCTTCACGGGTAGATGAGGGCATGTCCATGCGAGCAATCGATCTTGCCGGCATAACCAAGAGATATGGTGACAAGCTCGTGGTTGACGGGCTGTCGTTGAGCGTGGCGCCGGGCGAATGCTTCGGCCTGCTGGGACCGAACGGCGCGGGCAAAAGCACGATTGCCCGTATGGTCCTCGGCATGACGTCGCCTGATGCGGGGCAGATTACCGTGCTCGGCGTCCCGGTACCGGCGCGGGCCCGCTTGGCGCGCAGGCGCATCGGCGTGGTCCCCCAATTCGACAACCTCGACCCTGAGTTCACCGTACGCGAGAACCTGCTGGTCTACGGGCGCTACTTCGGCATGAGCACAGGCGAGGTCAAAGCGGTTATGCCGTCGCTTCTCGAGTTCGCCCGCCTTGAGAGCAAGGTGGATGCCCGTGTCTCCGAACTGTCCGGCGGCATGAAACGGCGCCTGACGCTGGCGCGTGCGTTGATCAACGACCCGCAGCTGCTTGTAATGGACGAGCCGACCACCGGTCTCGATCCGCACGCTCGCCACCTGATCTGGGAGCGCCTGCGTGCCCTGCTGGCGCGCGGCATGACGATTATCTTGACGACCCACTTCATGGAAGAGGCTGAGCGGTTGTGCGATCGGCTGTGCGTGCTCGAAAGAGGTCGCAACATCGCCGAAGGCCGCCCTCATGCGCTGATCGACGAACTGATCGGGTGCGAGGTCATCGAGATTTACGGCGGCAATCCGCATGAACTGCAATCGCTGATTAGCCCCTACGCCCAACGCATCGAAGTGAGCGGCGAGACACTCTTTTGCTACGCGTCCGATCCGGAGCAGGTGCGCGTGCGGCTGCGCGAGCGCATAGGTTTGCGTGTTCTGCAGCGTCCGCCGAATCTTGAGGATGTGTTTTTGCGGCTGACCGGGCGCGAGATGGAGAAGTGAGCTATGGGTGAAGGTCGTGCCGCGGCTCTGCCCGCCAACGCTTGGAACTGGATCGCCGTGTGGCGACGTAACTATCTGGCATGGAAGAAAGTAGCGCTTGCGTCGATTCTCGGGAATTTGGCCGATCCTATAATCTACCTGTTCGGCCTCGGCCTTGGCCTCGGGATTGTTATAGGTCGCGTTGACGGCACGTCGTACGTTGCTTTTTTGGCAGGCGGCATGGTGGCGACAAGCGCGATGACGTCTGCGACATTCGAGACGATTTACGCGGCTTTCGCTCGGATGCATGCTCAGCGCACCTGGGAAGCGATTCTCTACACACAACTTACGCTCGGCGACATTGTTCTCGGTGAGTTGGCTTGGGCAGCCAGCAAGGCATTTCTCGCCGGTACGGGTATTATGATTGTTGCCACCACGCTGGGCTATGCGGCGTGGCCGTCCATCCTCTATGCGCTGCCAGTCATCGTGCTCACTGGCTTCGCCTTCGCGAGCCTGGCGATGGTCGTCACGGCGCTTGCTCCCAGTTACGACTATTTCGTTTTTTACCAGACGCTCGTCCTCACACCCATGCTGTTCCTGTGCGGCGCGGTCTTTCCGATCAATCAGCTGCCCGGCGCCTTTCGGGAGGCTGCGCAGTTCTTGCCGTTGGCACATGCAATCGAGCTCATTCGTCCAGCAATGCTTGGCCGCCCGGCGGACAGCATCGGTCTGCATATAGGCGCGCTTTGCATCTACGCAGTCTTGCCGTTCTTCCTGTCGGCGGCACTGTTTCGTCGGCGTCTGATGTCTTGACGCTACTCGCCACCAGACGAGAAGGAGAAACGTGATGCAGTCTCGCGAACTTGGCCGCAGCGGCCTGCAGATAAGCGCGCTCGGCCTGGGCACCATGAGCTGGGGAGAGCAGAACACGGAAGCGGAGGCGCACGCGCAACTGGACGCAGCCCTCGATGCCGGCATAAACTTTGTCGATACCGCAGAGATGTACCCTGTGCCACCCCGTGTCGAGACACATGGACTTACGGAGCGTTATATCGGCAGTTGGATACGCAAGACCGGCCGTAGGCAAGACATCGTGCTCGCAACAAAGGCGGTCGGGCCCGCTCGAGCAGGAAAGGCGAACTTACCCTATGTGCGCGACGGCCAGGTCAGCTATACCCGCGCCAACCTGTTCGAGGCCGTAGACGCAAGCCTCCAAAGGCTCGAGACGGACTTTGTCGACCTCTTCCAACTGCACTGGCCTGACCGTAGCACCAACGTCTTCCAGCTGCTCGACTACCAGTACGAGCAAGACGACGATACGGTTCCTATCCTTGAGACGCTGGAAGCGTTGGACGCGCTCGTCAAGAGCGGCCGCATTCGTCACATCGGGCTCTGCAACGAAACGCCTTGGGGCCTGGCGCGCTTCCTCCATCACGCGGAGGCACAAGGGCTAGCCCGCGTGATAAGCACTCAGAATCCGTACAATCTGCTCAACCTGGATTTCGAGTATGGTCTCGCCGAGACGGCGCTGCGCGAACAGGTGGGACTGCTTGCATACTCGCCGCTTGCCATGGGGACGCTGACTGGGAAATACCTGGATGGCCAGCGGCCAACTGGCTCGCGGCTGAACTTGTTCGGGCGGTTCTTCCGCTACAGCAACGAGAGGGCGCAGCATGCGGCGCTCGCATATACGACGCTCTTTCGTGAACATGGCATCGATCCGGTGCACGGCGCGTTGTCGTTTGTCAGGGGCCGTCCATTTGTCGCAAGCACTCTGGTAGGCGCTACCTCCGTGCAGCAACTGCAGCATAACATTGCCAGCCTGGAAGTCAGCCTGTCAGGCGAAATACTGGATGGAATCCAGTCGATCTATCAGCGCTATGGAACGGCGCCGCCGTAACTCGGGTGTTGGGCTCCTGGTGCAAACTCACGCCGCCGATAGTGGTGCCGTGACTGTGTTTGGGAAAACTGCCTAACGAGTCACGGGGGGCGAGACATGCGAACTCGGGCCGATATTAAGCGACCGCAGATTCTTGCACTGGGGCACCCCCCCAATCCTTCGTGAACTATTTTCAGTCGGGAACACATGCAATGACCCACTCCCAACCAGCGCCTGCGCCATTTGTGATCCTTGGGATGCCAAGGACTGGAACGCACTACCTCGAAGAGTTGCTGAACGAGCACCCGAACGTGTCGAGCAACGGTGAGCTACTCAACAGGTATGATGCCAATTGGCCCGATAAGGACCGCCTGCAACGCAGCGATCACGAGCTCCTTGAGCTCGCATATTTGCGCTTCCCGGCACGGAGCGACAAGAAGGTCACGCATGTTGGATGCAAGATCAACGAACCGCAGTTTCATGAACGTCCAGGCTTTTTTGACGAGCTGGCGCGTTGGCCGGGGCTCAAGGTCATCCTCTTGTCTCGCAGAAATACATTGGAGTCGCTGCGCTCGTTGGTGCAGGCAAGGCAAAGCCGCCAATGGCTCAAATTCAGCTCGGATGACGATACGGCTCCGCCGCCACGGGTAAAATTGCCGATCGCCTCCTGCGAAGACTACTTCAAGGCCGCTGACGATTTCCACGCGCGAGTTGCGCACTCCTACGCTTCGACCAGCTTGCTTGAGATCGAGTACGAAAGGCTTCTTCTTGAACCCGCGGCATGCTTGGAAACGACTTGGCGATTTTTGGGGGTTCAGCCGCTGCAACTTTCTGGCCGCGCTACTCTTCAGCGCCTGGAAAAGCGGCCGCTGGAGGAAACCGTAGAGAATTTCGAAGAGTTGCGGCGTCACTTCGCAGGCGGACCTTACGCGAGATTCTTCGAGCTCGATGACGCTATAGTCCCGCAGGGATAAGTGATATGTCTCTTTCCCACCTTCGGCGACTTGAAGCTGAAGCAATTCACGCCATTCGCGAAGTTGTTGCGACGTTTTCAAATCCGGTTGTACTTTATTCTATCGGAAAAGACTCTTCGGTCTTGTTGCATCTGGCGATGAAGGCGTTTTTTCCGTCCAAGCCACCTTTCCCTTTCCTCCATGTGGACACCACATGGAAGTTTCGCGAAATGATCGAATTCCGCGACAGGATGGCGAAGGAGCGCGGCTTCGATCTTCTGGTCCATACCAATCAGGACGGCCTGGACCAGGGCATCGGACCATTTTCGCACGGGTCGAATATTCACACGCACATCATGAAGACGGTTGCCTTGCGGCAGGCGCTCGACAAATACGGATTTGATGCAGCGCTCGCGGGCGCCCGGCGCGACGAAGAGAAGTCGCGCGCCAAGGAGCGCATATTCTCGATCCGCAATGGCCAGCACGGCTGGGATCCCAAACACCAGCGTCCCGAACTTTGGAAAACCTACAATACGCGCATTCGTCCAGGCGAGACGATGCGGGTGTTTCCGCTTTCGAATTGGACCGAATTCGACATCTGGCAATACATCATGACCGAGGACATACCGATCGTGCCGCTTTATTTTGCGGCGAGACGCCCGGTGGTTGAGCGTGATGGCATGCTGATCATGGTCGACGACGATCGCATGCCTCTTCAGCCGGAGGAGAGCGTGACCGAACGGCTTGTGCGCTTCCGCACGCTCGGCTGCTATCCGCTCACGGGCGCGATCGAGTCGGAAGCCGCGACCGTCGCCGACATATTGCGCGAGATGCTGACGGTGCGCACCTCCGAGCGACAGAGCCGGCTCATCGACCGGGACGAGGCCGGCGCGATGGAGAAGAAGAAGCGGGAGGGCTACTTCTGATGTCCTATCTTCCTACTCTTGCGCCGCTCGACATCCAGGCGCACCTGGCCGACCAGGACAACAAGTCGATCCTTCGATTTATAACCTGCGGTTCGGTGGATGACGGCAAGTCGACATTGATCGGCCGGCTGCTGTTCGATGCGAAGCTGGTCTATGAGGACCAGCTTGCCAATCTGGGGCGCGTCGGCGCGCAGCGCAGCGCGAACGGTGACGACATTGATCTCGCCCTTCTCCTGGACGGTCTCGAGGCCGAACGCGAGCAGGGCATCACCATCGATGTGGCCTATCGTTATTTTTCGACCTCGAAGCGCAAGTTCATCGTGGCCGACACTCCGGGACACGAAGAATATACCCGCAACATGGTCACCGGGGCCTCGACGGCGGCTCTTGCGGTGCTGCTGATCGACAGCCGCCAGGGGGTTCTCTCGCAAACACGACGCCACTCCTACATTGCGTCGCTGCTCGGCATCCGCCATGTCGTGCTGGCAGTGAACAAGATCGACCTTGTGGGCTACAGCCAGACGGTGTTCGAGGGGATAGCGGAAGACTATCTGCACTTTGCGCGCGAACTTGGCTTTCAGAGCATCAAGCCGATACCCATTTCGGCGCGCTATGGCGATAACGTCATCGCCAACTCGGAGAAGACGCCCTGGTACCAGGGTGCCGCCCTTCTCGAATATCTCGAAACGATCGACTTCGATCGCCAGGAGGCGCAGAAGCCGTTCCGCTTTCCCGTTCAACTGGTCATGCGGCCCGACGCGAACTTCCGGGGATATGCGGGGCAGATAGCGTCCGGCAAGATTTCGGTCGGCGACCAGGTGATCGTCGCCAAATCGGGGCAGCGTACCTCGATCAGGAGCATCGTGACCTATGACGGCGAAGTTGAGAAGGCCGTGGAAGGCGAGGCGGTCACGCTGGTGCTTTCGGACGAGGTGGAGGTTTCCC
This sequence comes from Sinorhizobium sp. P24N7, assembly GCF_042436655.1. Classification (NCBI taxonomy): domain Bacteria; kingdom Pseudomonadati; phylum Pseudomonadota; class Alphaproteobacteria; order Hyphomicrobiales; family Rhizobiaceae; genus Sinorhizobium; species Sinorhizobium sp. P24N7. The sequence continues at coordinate 365,815 of NZ_JBHMIW010000002.1, forward strand.
GCGGCAACATGTTGGCCGCACCAGGCGCCAGACCCTTCGTTGCAGATCAGTTCCAGGCCCACATGATCTGGTTCGATCCGAGCCCAATGATCCCCGGGCGAAGCTATATCCTGCGCACGGAGACGGACAGCGTGAATGCGACTGTTACCGCGCTCAAGCACCAGGTCAACATCAACAGCTTCGTGCGCGAGGCGGCGAAGTCCCTGCAGATGAACGAAATCGGCGTCTGCAATATCTCGACCCAGGCGCCGATCGTCTTCGACGCATACAAGGACGACCGGACGACAGGCAACTTCATCATCGTCGACCGGATTTCCAATGCGACGGTCGGTGCGGGGATGATCGATTTCCCGCTGCGTCGCGCCGACAACGTCCATTGGCAGGCGACCGACGTCAACAAGGGCGCGCGCAGCGCGATGAAGAACCAGCGGCCCGCGGTCCTCTGGTTCACCGGGCTCTCCGGTTCGGGAAAATCGACGATCGCCAATGCCCTCGACAAGGTTCTGCATGCGCGTGGCAAGCATACCTACCTGCTGGACGGCGACAATGTGCGCCACGGTCTCAATCGGGACCTTGGCTTCACCGACGAGGATCGGGTGGAAAACATCCGCCGCGTGGCGGAAGTGGCGAAGCTCATGGCGGATGCCGGCCTGATCGTGCTCGTATCCTTCATTTCTCCGTTCCGCGACGAACGGCGGATGGCGCGCGAACTGATGGAAAAGGGCGAGTTCATCGAGATATTCGTCGATACCCCCCTGGAAGAATGCGCACGCCGCGATCCGAAGGGCCTCTATGAAAAGGCGCTGGCGGGCAAGATTACGAATTTCACCGGCATTTCTTCGCCCTATGAGGCCCCCGAAAATCCGGAACTGCATCTTCACACGGTTGGCCACGAGCCGATCTCGCTGGCCCTCAAGATCGAGGAATATCTCGACCAGATGACGGAGGAGAAATGACGTCCTTGTGTGAGGTGCTCGAGCGCATCGCCATCGATGCCGGCGAGGCGATCCCTGGCGTCTCCCGTGCCAAGGTGTCGTGCATGGGCGTGCGGCGATCATCGTCTTTGAAGAACTGACGACGGCGTTTCGAGTGCTCCTATCACTGTCAAGGAGCCGTAGTTCAGGGCGTGCTCCGATGATACTGGCCGACGGAAGGAACATCCTGATGGAGTTGCGGGAGGTGGTCGAAGAGTGGGTTAGACGCTTCAATAGGTGTGACGCGGTCGCCGTTGCAGAGCTGTATCGTGAAGACGCCCTGCATCTTCCGGCAAGGCAGCATTGCGTGGAAGGTCGCTCTGCAATCCAAAAAATGTTTGAGCGGGATTTTGCGGCGGCGGGAATGACCTGCGTTCCAGCGGTGATATACGAAATAGGTGCTAGCGTAGTACTCGAATGGCGCGATCCATCGGGCCGGCGCGGATGTGGCGCCTTTGCTGTCCGCGATAGTCGCATCGCCTTTGCCTACTGGGACGAAACGTGCATCCTTTCGGATACAAAATCTTCCACTTGAATGATTGTCGAGAATGACTTTGAAGCCGACTCCGAAAACGCGGTGCTGCTGACCTATACGCGGGCCGTCATTCTCAGCCAACGCGTGAAATCTGATCAGGCGGTAGCCAAATCGCATTGGAAGAAGCTGGGACGCGAGCCCGAACAACGACCGCATCGGACCGGCTGGCTCCGAAGGTACGAGCCCTTTGTTGAAGAAGGTCGTAGCTATCGGTGGATCGTCCGTGATCCGCCATCAGTAAGAAAACGGTTGCAGACATGGCGACGCGAAGCCGCTCGGAAGGCAAATGACGAAGTCCGCCCACTGCCGCAGTTCAGTTATCCGTACGGCAACGACCGTGGCACCGCGCCAATTGCTGTCATTGGCTCGGCTTGGGTGAATAGCCGATTTCGGGCCGTCAGCGGACTGGCAGCTCAGTTCGGGCGAGTTCGCAAAAGCAGACATTAGCAGGGCGGTTGGAGAATTGGGTAATGCCGCAAGCTGGACGGAGTGTTAGCAAGTGGGGAAATTTAGCTCACCGATTACATCTCAATCCAAAGGTGATCGATCCGTATCAGCGATAACCCCGGCTTCCGTCTGTGATTGGATGTCAGCGCGGCGACGCGAAGCGTTTCGTCATGCTCGACCAAAGCAAGCCCGTCATCGGCTGACCATCCCTCGACCGGCTCCGCGACAATGCCATCCAGCCACTCGTCTAACTGTCCTTGCCAGAACGCCACATTCCCGCTCTGGACATAGCCGATCATGGCAGCGCGCGCGTGCGCTGCCCCATGATGCCCTGCCTTAAACCGCTGAACCCCTCCTGCGGTCCTAAACTTGTCGAAGAGATATTCGCGCTCATCGCGATCAGCAGCCACTGGTGTGGGAAGCCGCTTGCATTCGATCGGTAAGACGGTCTGATATTCGGTGTATCGGCGGGTGCCGATCCAAATGACCTCGCCGCGCGGTGCGACCGACAGGTCGATCGCCCGCCGCCCGTCACTCTCGTCCGGCTCCTCGCGCTTGAACTGGACGATATCCCACCCCGGCGCGTGACGCGTGAGGCTGCTCAGCCGCGAGCAGAGTTGGGAGGTCAGCTTTGTCTCGCCGGTCGCGGCCTCTCGCTCAGGGTCGTCGCGCCAGTCGGGAAGCGTATTCGCGATGAACTTGATGAGTGAACTCAGCCATTCACCCGGCAGATGGACCCCTGCGTCAAGCGCCCCGGCATGGCCAGTATTGTCACCCTCGTCCGCCAACATTCAGAAACCTTGCGCTCGCAGATCGGCCATGACGTCGTCGGCATCTCGGAGCGCGATCGAACCAGTCCAGAAGCGATGTCGGTCGGGCTTGAGCAGAAACAGGAAGTTCTCGTCATAGAGTCTTACGATGCGCGTGATCGTCAGGCTCGTACCGCGCTTCTCTCGCAGCAGCGCGTCAAGCTTGCCGCGCAGCTCGTCGGCACCGGACCAATCGACGGCGCCCTTCCCGAACACGTATGCCTTGCAGATCGTGCCGGACCACAATTGTGCCGGTAGCGCGCGAATGGGCGAGCGCCCATAGACAGCCTCGAGCTGCCGCTTGAAGATGTCATCGAACGCGGCCAGCGCCTCTACCGGCACGGTGCGCATGACCGGCGCACCCGTGCCGAGTCGAATGAAATCGCGCTGATGCTCGACGATGTCGGAGGCAATGATCCGCTCATTGGCGCTGAGGTCGAGGTTCTGATTTTCCGGATAGGGGAGTGCCAGCACGTCGGCATTGAGGATCGCCGTGGCACGCTGCGTGAACAGACGCGGGCTGATCCCTGCTATATAGGCGCGCAGAACCGTCGATTCTCGCTCCAACCACCGTTCGATCGTCCGCAGTTGTTCAATCTGTTCGCGAGGCGCCGCGAGGCCGACGATCTCGTGTTTGTACGTGAGGTAATGCTCGTCCCACAGCCCGTGATATAAGTCCTCATGCTCCTTGATGAGCAGCAGGGGCGGCGTAAAGCGACGTTCGGTCTTCGTGTCCTTGATTGCTTGTTTGGGAACAATGCCGAACGACGCGATATCGATGCCACGGTAGGAAAGTCCGGTCGTCGGCAACAGCGTCTTGCCAATTATATGATCAGCCGGCTTCGCAATGCCTTTCTGTCCGGCGATATAGCCTTCCCCGAAATCCCATTGCTGCTTGACCGCATAGTCGCGCAGGGTCGGATATTTGCGCAGTCGCTGGATAAAATCATGTACCCGGCCGCCGCCAAGCAGATTGGCGCGCCAAATATCGCGTGAAATCGCGGCATCGGCGCTCTGCACCCAGTGGAGGTCGTAGTAATCGATGTCGAAACCTTGCTCGGCGGTCGCGCGACCGTTGCGGCGAAAGACGGCATGGAGAAGCCGGCTATCTGGACGTGGTGGCGCGGCCTCGCCGACCACCACGACGACCTTGGGATCGGCATCACCCTTCTTGAACAGTCCGCGCACCGAGACGAAGTCGAGTAACTCGCGCACGTTCCAGTGCTTAAAGAACGTGTGCCTGAAGCCTAACGCATTCTGATTATAGAGAAAGCCCGACGGCTCGATCATTGCTAGCACGCCGCCCGCTTCGAGCACCTTCATCGCCTCGTGCAGAAACAGATAGGCGATCTGCTTATCGGCAAGCCCGCCATGTTCGCGAACATAGTCTCTTGCACAGGCGAGCGCCGCATCTGTCGTAAGCGACGACTCGAATGGAGGGTTGCCGACCACCACCGCGACCGGTGCCTTTATCAGGCCACGCGCCTTCGCCTCGAAGAAGCAGCTCGCGTGCAATGTCTCGCCGCCGAGGCGGGGGAACAGTTTAATGCTCCTGCGGATCTCCTCCGGTTGAAGGGCATCGCATAAGCTCAAGCAAAGGCTAAACGCCGCCAGTTCAACCGCGGCTTCCTCAAGGTCGATGCCATGAACACGCTGTAGAAGTTGGCGAAGTTCATCGACGCCGGGACGGACCCAACCATTGCGCGAGCGCCAATGGAGCACGAGCCGCTTGTAAGCCTCGACAAGAAAAACGCCCGAGCCGCATGCAGGATCGAGGATGACACCTTCGCCGGACATGAGCGCATCGATCCGCTCCCAGCTCAGCACCTCCTCGAGCATCAGGCGGACCAAGGCAGGTGGGGTATAGATCGAGCTCGCGGCGTCCTTCACGAACAGCTGGTAGATATTGCTGATCAGCTCGACGGGGAGATCGCGGAACGAGTAAAGGCGCCAGAAGCTCGCCTGGCCGGACTCATCCTCATAGCCTTGAACGAGCCGGGCATAGCTTGACAGCTCAACGCTCGTCGCTAAGGCTTCGCGTTCATTCTCGCCAAGCCGAAAGACATGGCCATTGAAGCGTTCTTCGAGCGCGCCGAGCAGCTTGACCAAGGCGGGACCATTACCGAGCACTTCGAAGAAGCGGCTCGCGCCGGGCAAAGCCCAGTCGAAATCCTCGGGAAGCAAGACCGACCGCTCTTCGAGATAGGCTATGAGCAGCGAGAGGATCAGCAAGCGGCGACGCAAGCCGGCGCTGAGAAGCTCGCTCTCGGCGAGCTGCTTCGCAAGCACACGCACACCGGCGACCAGCTTGCGATGCGCCGACTTGGTGGCCGACAACATGCGCTTGCACGCGTCGGGATCATCCCAAATCGCACCGTTGCGAATGCGCTCTGCGTCCCACCAGACATCGAGCTTGGCTATTTCGGCGCCGATCCGCAGCGTATCGTTCGGGTTGTATACCGGAACATCATCAGGACCCGCGAAATCCGGCTTATGCGCGCAACGGAATAGCTGGATCACGCCCGGTGCTGCTCGATAGACCAGCGGAACGCCGCCCCAGCTCCACAGACGCTTGTGCAATTCGGCGAAGCGCCGTTCGTCCGGATGGTCCTTAGCATCGAAGATGAAGGCTTGCGCGACAGGTGGGTGACCGTGCCGCTGAGCCTCGAAGAACACGGCGCGCGCGCCATAGGAGCGAGCGCGCTCCACCATTGCCACAACCTCAGGCCGCTGGCCGTGAGGGTCGAACTCTGCCACGGATACGAGGCCGTCGACGCTGGGGACGCCGGCGTCGTCGCCGATCGCAAACAGCCATTGCGCGCCCGCAAAGGCGGCGCTGGACTCCTGCATAGTCATGCGCCCGTTCCCACCGTCTGCCTTACTCGAAGTTGCGTCATTTCTGGCGCATCTTCCGGGACAGACCGAAACCTTCCTTCAGGAGCTCAGTCATCGTAATCCCCTGCGCAACGGCGAAGCCCTTGAACTGCTTCTTGAAGTCCGAGCTGACCTTGAAGTTGAGTGATTTATTCTCGCTGTCCGCCGGCTCGTCGGTCGCAGCCGCGGCAGGATCCTTAGTGGTCATGCGTTCCCCTCGCTGCGATCGGCGCACTGCTATATCCAGCCGCAAGAAAAACAGAATTCGGGGTTTCTGGCAATCCACAAATACGGAATGTGGGAAAAAACGAAATCCGGAAATAACGAAATCCGGAAATAACGAATTCGGGGTTTCTTTACCCAATTGGTGCAAGGTCTTTGAGGCATGGCGTATCGAGGTCCGGTTGCTGCAGTAAATCAGTAACCCCAATAGCTTCGGGTAATCCTTCGGCTAAGCGAATGGCCGCTTTCAGGATCAGGTGCCGATTTGCTAAACGGTCGGGATGGGGCGCAAGCGGCCAACGATGACGCCGCCTCTAAGGCTGCTTCGGGCCCGTACCGGAAATTTAGGTCGGTATCCACGAGCGGCAGGAGTGGGTCGTACCCTACCGCCTATAAAACGCCCGTCCAAAGTCTGTTGTCTGGCGAAACCGGCCATATTGGCGCACTACCGGAACTGACCCCTTGTGGACCAATCCATCTGCCGTTCAACGAATGAACGATCGACCACTTGGCGGTGCTGCTGGTTCTCAGCGCGCTGTCGCTCGAGGCCGCGGGACAAGTGCCTAGTCCGCGTCTCCCGGTCCTTCTCGGCAGGCGTCCTATTCAATCTACCTAGCTCACGTTCGGTTGTGGCATAAGTCGAGGCCATTTTTGACCTTGATCCAGCGGTTTCGATTGGCGCGGCGATACTCATCGCTTACGCGACGGGGCATCGGCGCTTACACGATTTTGGAGCGGCCGTTGGTGCTGAGCTGTTGAAAGCTCCTCGGCGGCGGCGCCGGATAAACCTTCGCGCCCGCAATTTTCCTTCGATTGCGTCGTCTGGTTCAGTCGGTTCTGGGGTCAATCCGCGGTCATCTGTGTGCCAAGTGCTGGCACGCACCGCACGAGGAAGACGGCGGAGGTGCGCCATGTTCAATATTCACTTCGTCATCGTGCGCAGGAGCCTACAGTGTCGCTGACAGCGGTGGCTCCAGCTTCATACTGGGCGGGAGACGACAAAGCGCACCCTCCGCCGGGTACACGCGTTGTTAGAACTTCGACAACTGTCAGACATCGCACAAGATGCCGTGGGTGCGCTCCAGTTGTTCTGAAACAATGTTTCCATCGGCACAATGCTTGCATGCCATTCCGCAAACGCGCTGCCTTCGGATGAGGAACGGCTCGCCAGCATACGGTGGTCGCCGCGACGACGGCGTTAGCCGATGTAACCCCGACGGTAGCTGTGCCGGCGTGACGGTACCGTCTTTGTGGTGGGGGTAGAGCTCGCTCACTAACGGCCTATCTGGTCGATCTTCAGGAAAGGGGTCGAATGACACTTCACATCAGGATTTGTCGGCAAGAAGATCACGGACGGAATGCGTCGAACTTTGCAAGCTCATTACCGTGGGATGCCATGCAGTACCATCCATGTGATGAATTGCTCCAGCTGGCCGGCAGCTCGCAAAGCAATGCTGCAGCGACGTCGCTTAGCCAATCAAAAAGTCCAGCGGAGGCTGCAGCAGGTACGGTCGGCGTAAGGCGTCGCTTCCGGGCATCATTCCCACTTTTTGTTTTCGGCGCTTTCTGCGCGACTTCGACAGTCGCCATGGCGGCCGAGGAAACGATCTATGCTGCGCCCGACAGCAGCCACGTACTTGTTGGTGGTGTCGGCTACACTCAGCTCAGGGCCAACGAGCTTGTCTACGACTCCGCGGGCAATCGTGTCAGCAAATTGATCTGGGAAAGCGATGCGCCAGTTCTGACGACCGGCTTCAAGGCTGCGCTTGGTAACAGCTGGACCATCGCAGCCAACTCCGTGATCGGGTTCTCAGGCGAGAGCCGCATGGAGGACTATGATTGGTATGGCTTTTCGCCGGGTTTCGGTCAAGGGGATTGGGCGTCGCGAAGCATAAGCCCCGACACCGCGCTTGATCGCTACATCAATCTTGACATTGCAGCCGGTCGCGACTTCGGGATCAATGATGCCACAACCATCAACCTGCATGGCGGCTTCAAGTACACCGACGTGAAATGGACCGCTTATGGCGGCACAATTATCTATAGCGGTAGGGCCTTCCGAGACACCCAGAAAACTTTCGAACCCGGCAAAGGCGTCATTAGCTACGAACAGCGTTATCCCGGCGTTTTCCTCGGCGCCGAGACAATCACAAGACTCGGCGATTGGACTCTCTCCGGTCTGCTGCGCGGAGGCCTAGTGATCGATGCAAGTGACATCGACGACCACTGGCTTCGCACAATGCATAGCAAAGGCGAATTCGGCACGGAGCCTTTCGTCTCGTTCGGCGCCAAGGCCAATTATCAAGTGACTGACCGCGTCAACCTCTTCCTGGCCGGCAATTTCGATAAGTATTTTCGCAAGAAAGGCGACTGGACGATCGATAAGTCGAAGGATACCGCGACAGGAACCTACAAGAATAGAACCGGCATGGACCTCCAGGCCTTTACGATATCGGCTGGCTTCAAACTCACGTTCTGATTCCTCGAACCGGTGCGGCAACTTCGGGTTTGCGGTCAGCTAAGCGAACTGCTCTCACGGGATAGCCATTTCCGGCCACGTGGACGAGGCGACTAAACGATGATCGGAATGGCTTTGTCCTCGCTGTTGTCAAAGCAGCCGGCCTCGGGCGTCAATGAGCGCACAGCCCGCCAGTAGCTGATCTGCTTCAAGCTGTCGCAGTTGGCGGAGCGAGGACAAGAGGCAGATGACTCGACAGTCGAAATACGACGTACCATCGCCGACGGCTGCCGGTTCTCGGCGCCCTGTCGCGCGAGACCGCGGGACGAGTGCGTAGTCTGCGGCGTCGGCGTTCCAGGCCCTCTCGGCAATGCGTCCTCCACATGGCACACGTTTGGTGGCGGTCGCAAGCGAGCGATAGGCACCCGAGCACCGATGCTGATCCCGATGGCAGCCAATGACCGCTGGTCGCTGGACTTCGTGTCGGATCAACTCACCGATGGACGCAGGTTCCGGGTTCTGACGGTCGTCGACGATTGCACGAGGGAATGCCTGGCACTCGTCGCCGATACATCGCTTTCCGGTCTGCGGGTTGCCCGTGAGCTTGACCGGATCATCGAGGCGCGCGGCAAACCCAGGATGATCGTCAGTGACAACGGTAGCGAGTTCACCAGCAACGCGATCCTGCAATGGACGGACCGGGCCAAGGTGGATTGGCACTACATCGCGCCTGGCAAGCCGATCCAGAACGCCTTCATCGAAAGCTTCAATGGGCGGCTGCGAGACGAGCTCTTGAATGAAACCCTCTTCTCGTCACTGACCCATGTTCGATCAGCGCTTTCAACCTGGCGCAGCGATTACAACGACCACCGACCGCACTCTGGCCTCAGCTGGCTGACACCCGCCGAGTTCGCTCAGACCATCAACCCGCGACGCGATGCGGTGCTGCGCAGCCGAAATGGCTCCGCACCGCAACCCGCCGCTACCGACCCAAACACAGCAACCCAAAACCGCTGGAGCGAACTCAAAGCTGGATAAAACTTGGGGGCAAGGCCACAGCCTTTGTTCTATTGCACCAGCGTGCTTACGGGATGAGCGATCCGGACGTCAAAGGCCGCTTTTTCAATTCTCGCGATACGTTCGGCTGGTATCTCTTCTTGGCTGAGGCATTCCTCGACCACATGTGGAACTATGAACCAATGTTCGGTTCGCGTGTCGTTCCGATTCTGGCAGCTGTCGGTCGAAATCGAGCTCTATTGGAAAGGCTCGACGGGATCGAGGAGCGAATGCGAAGAATTGTGGGCTCGGAGCGCAGCCAACCCAACGGAGGAATTTTCGAACTCCTCACCGCTGCTGCCTACTGCCGCCAAGGGGGAGAAGTGGCGTTTCGACCAGAGGAAAGGGGCATAGCGCGCTCGTGGGATCTGGACGTGGAGCTCGGTGGCCGCCGTTATGCCGTCGAATGCAAGCGGATGGAGACAAGCGAGTACGGCGATCGCGAACGGGCCCGGATGCGTGAATTGTGGGGGCCTGCTTCCCAACTGCTTGCCCACCATGAGATCAGCACGTTCTGCAACGTCGACATCCTCAAGCCGGCGAGTGAAGTGCCGAACGATTACTTCATCAAGAAGGTCGCGCAATGGCTGTCCAGCGGAAAGCCGTCGTTGTTGTGGAAGGACGATATCGTCGAAGGTGTCGTCGGCGAAATGGATATGGAGCCGCTGCAGAAAGAACTGGAAACTGACGACATTCTTTCTGCCGGAACGAGGCTGCACGAGCTTCTGGCTGGGCGTTACATTCGCCATGCAAATTACAATCAGGTAGTTCGCTTCCAGCAGGGAATGTCACCCCGATACATCGGCGAATGTGATCTGGCGATTCTCTTTCGTTGGCAAAACAGTTCGAGCGCTTTGATCGGCGCGAAGTCGCGCGACGTTCTGCGAAAGCTGGCTGAGGCCCACGATCAGCTTCCCCATGACACAGATTCGATCGTCCATATTGGATTTGAAGCAGTCGAAGGCGACGACGTGGAAAAGGCTCGCTTCGAAAAGATCCTTGCGAGCACCGGCAGGTTCGACGCGAAGGGCAAGCCGCTGCGCTACGTCTATTGCCACTATTTTATTCCGGAAAGTCCTCCTTCCGAAGGGTGGGCCTTCGATGAAACGGTGCAATGGAGACGGATTACCGGGAGCCTACCGCGGCCCTTGGACGAGCCCTTTCTCGTCCTTGAGAAAGGCGGGCGAGTACATTGGAGACCTCACAGGGAAACAGATACTGACGACGATCTGGGATCTATTGAGGTCGCCTGATGGTTCGGGTGAGACCGCACGCCTCCAGCCATCAGCTCATTCGGAATGCTCCTCAGCCGGTGTCAGCCCCATTTTTCCAGACTGCGTGCTGCCGGCGTAGCTCCACCTCGATTGCAGCCAGTTGCGCTGGATAGTCGAACCCCTTCAACGACTTTTCTACGACTTCCGCGGTAAGGATCACCAGCCGCCATGCCGCGTAGTCGTGGAAGGGGTTCAGGCCGATCACGTTACCCAGCGAGAGGTCGCTGGGCTCCGCAGCGGCAAGGACCTTTGCGAACTTGCCGATAGCAGTGTTCATGTCCCATTCGGAGGTGAACAGCATCAGGGCGCACAAAGCCAGGAGAGGGGTCGGTGCTCCGTAGAATCGATAGTAGTCCGGCTGCGTCTTCCCGAAGACGATACCGCTATTTTTTGCGACGAACGCGCATAACGAAAGCGTGTCTTCGTAGTAACGCTGAAGCGCAACAACATTAAAAACGTCCTGGCCGAAATGCTTTATCGCCAATAGACCGGCGCGCTTCCACTCAGCATCTTCATGAACGACCGTCTTCGCCAATTCAACAAGGGTGAGGTTCTCCTCCGTGAACTGAAATTTGGCCGCAGCCGCCCAATCGAAGGCAGGCATCTCTGCTTGCGCCGGGTGAAATGTCCAGCGCCGGTAGCTTGGATGTCGTTGCAGCAAACGCGCCCAAGCAAGTGTCTCCGGTGTTGCCTCGACCTTGAAGCGGGTCCCCGATTTCATGTCGAAGAACCATTGTCGCATCGCGCGGATAGTGGCTTGGTCAAAGAGGCCTGTTTCAATGCCCTTGCAGACGAGCAGACGGACCGCGCGCGTTTCGGCGCTTTTTTCAGATCCGAAATTCAGAAGACTATCAGCCTGCCGCGTCTCGCCGGTGTCGTTGCCGTAGAACTCACAAAACGGATGATGAGCATCGCCGCCTTGTTGATCGACGAAACGAAAATGCGCTTGGCGAAGCACGGCCTGGCTGGCGCGAGCCTTGCTCGGCCGCACGACTTGTGCCCCCGTTTTTCCGCAGGATGAGCAGCGAACGTCGTTGCGGATCCAGTCCGCCCATTGCGATAGGTCCGCAGCGGTTGCCTCGCTGCTCCCAGATCGATTGCCGCTCAGCAGCCATCCGAGCTGCTCCACGTCCAGCTCGCGTGCGAAATGTGCGGAAAATGCTGTCGTTGGCATCTTGTCTCCAGGATTGAAAAGCCACCGCAGTCCGTTTCAGGCAAACACACCTTGCGGCCGGTTCGAGCAAGTTCGAGACTTCGAACGCCTAGTTATTCGGGCATGTTCGCACCATACGAAACCGATTCTCTGCCAGACTTTCAGCGAAATCGTCCGGTTCCGGCAAAGTATCCACAGATTGCACGCAATCCGGTCTGAAAACTTGTTTGGAAGTGCATCGTGGTTGCGAGATTTGATCTTTAGCGCTTGACGGAATCCGACGGGTCATTCTCAACTTTCGGGCATGACCTACGACTTCGCGAGTCTACATCATGCCGATTTCGAAGAACTTGCCCGTGCTCTTGCGGGACGGGCGCTCGGTGTCCGCTTCGAGGCCTTTCCTGCGGGTCCGGATGATGGCATCGATGGACGTCACGCGACCGCGGACGGCGACATCGTACTCCAAGCCAAGCATTATGGCAGGTCATCGTTTTCGGCTCTGAAGTCGACAATGAAGCGCGAACGGGCTTCAATTGACGCCCTCAAACCACACCGATATGTGCTCGTAACGTCGACGCCGCTTACACCCGCCAACAAGCGCGTCCTTCAGGAAATAATCGGTCCGTCTCTGTTGTCGCCGGGAGACATTATCGGACCCGACGATCTGAACTCTCTCCTGCGGGCACACCCGGATATCGAGACGGCACATTCAAAGCTCTGGATGGGCTCGACCGCCGTGATGGAGAGCGTGTTAGCCTCTGTGATCCAAAGATCCGGTTTACGTTCCGAGCAGCCACCTGAGCCACTCTCTGCGCTTTTACCGAAGCAGAAGCGGCCGGACGGGGAAGCGACAGCAGCTGAGGAGAGCGAGCGGGACGTCATCTACATAATCAAGTCGTCGCCTCGCGACGACGAATTTACCCTGTGGCTCGCACCAAAGCTTCAGGCGGAGGGCTATCGCGTATTCGCTGATATTCTGACGTTGCAGCCGGGCGATCGCTGGCGCCGGCAAATCAATACCGCGCTGCAACACCGGGCGGTGAAGGTCCTTGTTTGCTGTCGCAACGAGACCTTGGAAGACGACAACGTTCAAGAGGATATTGCGATTGCGGCGGAGGTTGCCGATCTCGTCGACGATGCGCGCTTCCTAATCCCACTTCGCTTGGAAGCCTACCGTAAGGTCAAAGGCATTGGCGACTCAATGGCGGTCGACTTTGTACGCGGTTGGGGTGAAGGCCTAGTGTCGTTGCTCGACGCCCTGAAACGTCAAAAGGTGCCGCGCGACCCCAAGGGCGTCACTATTGACCCGAACTGGGAGATCTTTCGACGTCGCGGATCGGTCCCCCTGGTGGAGGAACCCGAGCGCCTGACGTCCAATTGGCTGCGGATTGCCGAGATTCCTGATGCGCTTCTCTATTATGAAGCATCGGGGGCGCTCGACAGGTCTCGGCTGCAAAAGGCGCTTGATGGTTTCGCGTTTCCGGCAGCATTGATGGGCCAGGGGTTTGTCACCTTCGCGAAACCTGACGAGATCGAAGAGGCATTTGCGTCGGCCGGCAAGTTCACAGTGAAGGAGGAGATCGCACTCACGACCTTTATCGAATCTGGCCATCAGAAGATGAAGGTCGAGAAACAGGTTGCATCCAATCTTATTCATACGATGTTCAAGAAGGCATGGATCGCGCATTGCCGAAAGCTTCGCTTCATCGAGTATCTATATTCCAATGCTGCGGGCTTTCACGTGTCATCGGATCAAGCCCAGATTGGCCAACGCATACCCTGGGGGAAACAGGGCGATCGGCGCTCCTCGATGCTGCGCGATGTCGCAAAGGGACACGTCTGGCAGTTCGGCGTCACGGCTATTCCGGCCTTTTGGCCTTTCTTTCACTTCAAGCTGAAGTCCCGGGTCTTGTTTGCCAAGGACAACAAGACGCCGACTGGCGTTGCAATCGACGATCCCAAGAAGCAACACCGCCTGCGCAGAACGATCTGCAAGGGGTGGCGCAACAAGCAATGGTACGGCCGAATGCTTGCCTTCCTTGAAATTTTATCGAGCGAATCGGCCTTCATTCGTTTGCCGTTGTCTCCAACAGCGTCCATCGTCCTCGAGGCAAGCCCGCTCTTGTTTACCAGCCCGGTAAGCACGGCATTGCCTGATGTCCTTGACGCTGACGCTGAAGAGACGGATCTGTCAACGCTTGGCCGGCCCGAGGCAGATGAGGTTGACGATGAAGCTGCCTGAGAAGTCACTTACGGTCGAACATTTCGACGAGCCGCAGCTAGAGTTTGCAGGCGCTCAAACCAGCCCGCATCCGAAGGATGGTCTCTTTCTTTACGGACCACATGCGAAGGCCCGAAAGCCGCGGGAGATAAATGTCGGCGTGGTCGGCACGCCCGACGGCATCGTCCATTTCCGGGATTGGGGATTCAGGTTGCATCGCCAGGTTTCTGTTCCCCCTCCGGGAAAGGGCGAAAAAGCCGACCGTTTGCATCTCGCGAACTTTCCCGGCCTCGAAGAGACCTTTGGAATTTCGTTTGATCCGGACGGCTGCAGCGCGCTCTCGATACCGCTTTCTGACATCGAGCACGCAACGCGGCTGCAGAATTTGAATGAAGCCGTTGACAAGGTTGCGCGTCTCTATATCGAGCGGGTCAAAAAGCATCTTAAGAATGAAGAGCGTTCCGTCGACGTGTGGATCCTCGTTCTTCCGGAGATCATATATGACCGCTGTCGGCCAGGCTCGAAACGATCTGGGCTCGTGCTTGAGAAAGGGGATTTTAGCAGGAAGCAGAAAGCGAGAGCGACGCTGCCCCTCTTGGCCTCGGTCGTCGACCTCCAGGGGGAGGAAATCTTCGATGACGTTCCTGATTTTCACCGCCGGATCAAGGCTGAATTTCTCAAGATCGCGCCAACGCAGTTGCTGCGCGAGACAACCCTTGCTCCCGAGAAATTTCTGAACATGGCCGGCTATCCAGTTCGTAAAACGCAGGATGCGGCAACCGTCGCCTGGAATATTGCGACCGGCCTTTATTACAAAACGCAGCCCAAGCCGCCATGGCGTCTCGCACAGATTCGGCCGGGGGTCTGCTATATTGGTATGGTCTACAAGAACCTGCCAAGCGACCCGGACGGGCATGCCTGTTGTGCTGCGCAGATGTTTCTCAGTGAAGGCGATGGTGTTGTATTTCGCGGCGCCAACGGCCCGTGGAAGACGGGCGATTATGAGTATCACCTGAAGCGCGATGCAGCCAAGAACCTGTTAAGCTTGGTTCTCCGCTCTTACACGGAAGCCCATCAGTCTCCGCCCCGTGAGTTGTTCATCCATGGCCAGACTTATTTCAGTGACGAAGAGTGGGGCGCTTTTGTCGAGGCCGCTCCGGCTGAAACGAACATCGTTGGGGTCAGGATCCGAACGACTGGCGGGGAAACGAAGTTGTTCCGCGACGGTGATTACCCCGTGATCCGCGGTACCGCACTTCTCCTTGATGAGAAGACAGCCTACCTCTGGACCACCGGCTATGTTCCCGAACTTGACACCTATATCGGGCCCGAGACGCCTAACCCGCTTCACATCACGGTGATGCGAGCAAAAGAAAAAAAGCCTGACATTCGCACCGTGCTCGCCGACATTATGGGATTGACGAAGATCAACTACAATTCCTGCAATTTCAATGACGGTTTGCCGGTCACGGTGCGGTTCGCGAAGATGGTGGGCGACGTGCTCACCATGGGGTCCGCGAAAGGCGAAGAAAAGCAGCCTTTCAAATTCTACGTTTGAGGTCGAACATGGCAGCAGCATCGGAAGGTCGTGAGAAACCGGTGGTCGACGAGGAGCCGGCCCGGATCTACAAGTATCGATCCTTCAGCAATCGCACGATCGAAATGCTTGTCGAAGATCAGCTTTTTTACGCTGATCCCAGCACATTCAACGATCCCCTCGATACGCGTCCGACGCTCAAGGCGGACGTCGACGCCGTCGCGCTGCAGGAGATGCTCAGGACCTTTGTCGAACGTCGAACGACGGCGGAGTTAGAGGCCGCCGCAAAAACCATCCGTTACCGAGGGCCAAAAACCGTCGAGCACATCCTGAAGCTCGGCCGACAACGGGCGGAGAAGATGTTGCAAGAAGTCGCCTACAACGCGACCAATCCCGATTACGAAATGGAAGACCCCGACGTCTTCCTTCTGAGGAATTACGTGGAGCGTGAACTCCTTCGACAATACGAGAAAGGCATCGTCTCTCTAAGTGAGAGATGGCAATCTCCGTTGATGTGGAGCCATTATGGTGACCAGCACCGCGGTCTATGCGTCGGTTATTCGGTCCCGGACGATGTTGGCGATAGCCTTCGCAAGGTAAATTACGGCGGTGGGCGTCTCGTCCAGGCGAGCGCTGTGGCCGCGATGCTCCGCGGAGACGCGGGCGCTCAGCGCCTGGTCGATGATTTGGTTCTCTTGCAGAAGGCTCCGGATTGGAGCTACGAGTGCGAATGGCGTCTGATTGGTCGCCGTGGCTCTCAGGATTCGCCGCTCGAGATGGAGGAAATAACATTTGGAATGCGGTGCGATCTTGCCGTCAAATACGCGATTGTGAGGGCGCTCGAGGGCAGGCAACGATCAGTGGCATTCTATGAGATGCACGAGGATGAAGGGACGTTTGATCTGAAGCGGCGAGTTTTGGACGTCGCCGAGCTCGGTGTCAGTCTTCCGAGGCGGGCCCGTCATTACCTTGAAGTGTTTGATGAGATCCCGGACATTGAGCCTCCACCCCCAGCAGGGGACAAGTGAGCGGCACCAATACATTCAGTCGGCCTTGCTCTAGGCTCCAGACTCAATTGGTCCACCAGATGACGATAGCAGCGATGTGGACGGCGGCCTGGAAGTTTGTGGCGAGCTTGTCGTAGCGGGTGGCGATCCGCCGCCAATCCTTGAGACGGCAGAACATCCGCTCGATGACGTTGCGCTGGCGATAGGCCGTTGCATCGAAGGGATGGCGGCGCTTTCTGGTCGGGTTGTTGGGAATGACCGGAATGGTGCCGCGTCCGGTCAGATACTGGCGCAGGGCATCGCTGTCGTAGGCGGTGTCGGCGGCGAGGAAATAGGCGGGTGGCAGGTGCTGGAGTAACGGCACGGCGGCGCGCACATCGCCCATCTGTCCCGGCGAGATCTGCAGACCGAGCGGCCGGCCGCGCCCGTCTACGACGGCGTGGATTTTCGTCGTCCGGCCGCCGCGGGAGCGACCGATCGCCTGCGTCTGCGCCCCCCTTTTCCGCCAGCGGCCGAGCGATGGACCTTCGCGGTGGTACTGTCGATCATCTGCATGTCGCATGGACTGGCCGCGACCGTAACCATCCGGCCAAGGCCGCAGGTTAGGCAGCTTGATCTCGCAGGGACTTCGGCGGTTGCCAATTCCAAGGGAGCAATTGCTCCAGCTTAGTGGTCGGCGTGTCGGCGACGCGGGCGAGGACGTCGGCGAGCCAGGCCTGCGGATCGACGTCGTTGAGCTTGGCGGTCATGATCAGTGTCGCCATGAAGGCGGCGCGATCGGCACCTCGATCAGAGCCGGCAAAGAGCCATGACTTGCGCCCGAGGGCAAAACCACGCAGCGCTCGTTCGGCGGCGTTATTCGTCAGGCAGATCCGGCCGTCACCGAGGAAGGATGTGAAGCCGTCCCAGCGCTTGAGCATGTAATCGATCGGCTCGGCAACCGGGGAGCTGCGCGACAGCTTCGCCCGCTCGGTGCGCAGCCATTCCTTGAGCGCATCGACGATCGACTGGCTTTCCTGCCGGCGGCGTTGCAGCCGTTCGTCGGCGGCAAGCCCATTGACCTCGCGCTCGACGTCGAACAGCTCATCGATGCGTTTGACCGCCTCCAGCGCCACCGGCGAGATTGCGGCAGCATTCTTGCCGCGTTTGGCGTTGCTGGCGATGTCGGCAAGTACGAAGAACTTGCGGCGCGCATGCGCCCAGCACAGCGCCTGGGTCAGCGGAACAGGATCGCGATCCACCTTGAACAGCGGGTTGTAGCCGCCATAGGCGTCCGCCTGCAGAATGCCGGTGAAGCTCTTCAAATGGCGTTCGGGATGCTCCTGCCGCCGATCGCGCGAGGCATAATACAGTGCCGCCGGCGGCGAGTGCCCGCCAAACGGCCGGTCATCTCTGACGTAGGTCCAGATGCGACCGGTATCGGTCTTGCCCTTCGCGAGGATCGGCACGGTGGTGTCATCGCCATGCAGACGCTCGGCGGCAAGGACATGCGCCTCGATCAGTCCATGCAACGGCTTCAGCGCCGCGGCGCAGGCCCCGACCTGGTCGGCGAGCGTCGACAGGCTGAGGTCGATGCCTTCGCGGGCATAGCGCTCGCTCTGCCGGTTCAGCGGCTGATGCTGACCGAACTTCTCAAACAGGATCATCGCCAAGAGGTTCGGTCCGGCAAAGCCGCGCGGCGTCACATGGAAGGGTGCCGGCGGCTGGGTGATCTTCTCGCATTCACGGCAGGTAAACTTCTCGCGCACGGTCTGGATCACCTTCCACTGACGCGGCACCACCTCCAGCGTCTCGGTGATATCCTCACCCATATTTGCCAGCTTTGCTGAACCGCAGCATGGGCAGTTTGATGGAGCGGCGATGACGACGCGCTGGCGCGGCAGATGCTCGGGAAAGGGTTTGCGCGACGGACGCTTGCGCTCGAAGGTCCGGACCGTCGAGGAGCGTGCGGCCATCTCCGCCGCCAGTTCGTCTTCGCTGGCGTTGCCTTCCAGTTCCTCGAGCTGCAGCTCCATCTGTTCAAGAAGCCGAGCCTTGCGCTCGGAACGGCTGCCGTGGATGTCGCGCTTCAGCTTCTCGATCTCCAGCCGGAGCCGGGCAATCAGCGCATCCGAATGCGAGTTCACGGCCTGGGCGCGAGCGGCGAGCGCCTCGGCTTCACGGCGAGCCGCCCGCTCGGCGAGGATCATCGCATGGGCGCTGGAAAGGTCGTCGGGAAGCTGATCGGCCGCATCGGTCATGGCGGGATGGAATCATATTCGCTCCCGCCGTGCCAGCGGTTTTGCTCATCCCGCCGATGTCGGACGCCAGGTTTTTTGCGGCATTCGCCAGTCGATGCCTTCGAGCAGATAGCCGAGCTGCGCCGGCGTGATCACCACCGTGCCGTCGGCCGCTGACGGCCAGATGAAGCGGCCGCGCTCGAGCTTCTTCGTGAACAGGCAGGCACCCTGGCCATCGTGCCAGATCACTTTGATCAGCCCGCCGCTCCGACCGCGGAAGACGAAGAGATGGCCGCTCATCGGATCGCGTTTCAACGTCTCCTGCACCATCAGCGACAGGCCTGGAAAGCCTCTGCGCATGTCGGTATAGCCGGTCGCTAGCCAGACCTTCACACCGCTCGGGACCGGAATCATCGCCGCTCCAGCACATCAAGAATCCGACCGAGCGCATCAGTGTCGATGTCACTCTCGACCCGAAGGCGACGGCCGCCGCCAAGCTCGATCATCACCATGCTCGCTTTCTTACGCGGCCAGGAGACCGGCGGCGGCTCGACCGGGGTCGCTGGCGCTGGCAGCGCTTCGACGACCTCCACCGGAACGAGTTGCGGGACGGAAGGCGCGGAGATCTGACAGAGCTCCTTGCGCCAGCGGAAGAGCTGGCTCACATGGATGCCGGCCGAGTGAGCGATCTCTGAAACACTTGCGCCTGGCTCAAGCGTCGCCGCGACCAGCCGCTCCTTCTCCTCCCGAGACCATCGCCGACGCCGTTCGACCGAAGTAATGACCTCAATCTGATGCTTAGTCATAGGACTACTCCTAGCGCTTGCACTAGGATTTGCAGTCTTCAGCCTACCTCGACAAGGCGGCCATCACCGGAGGGGTACCCGCGACCAGGGCCGAAAACAGCTTCTGCCACAGGCCGCGGCCGGCCCAACGATGAAAGCGGTTGTAAATCGTGGTTGGCGGGCCATAGACGGCCGGGCAATCCTGCCAACGGCAGCCGACACGCAACACGTGGACAATGCCGCTGATGACGCGGCGGTCATCGACCCGGCGCGCACCGGGCCGGTTCTTCGGCAGCAGTGGTTCGATAACGGACCATTGCTGATCGCTCAACCAGAATTCGCTTCCCATGCCTCAACTCCGTTATTTTTCGGAATAGAATCATGGAAATCAAATGCTATCAATAGCCTGATTGAGTTTTGACCCTAGCAGGGGCGAGAGTTCGTTTCCTTTCAAGGCGACGGATGCGTCCGGACTGCGCGACTTCTTGCCGGTTCCGGCCGGCTCGGTCGGGTGGAGTTCGCGCCAGCACCCTTTGCTCTGAACGCCTAGGAGCCGTCAGCAGCGAATACTCGACGAAGGTGATCCTGCGTCTCATTTGGGTGTGGGAAGTCGACCGGTGCTGGCAAGATAACTGGCGTAAAAACCAGACATCGAGATCTTGCGAGCGCCCCTGACATTACCTAGCCTTCAACATCGCGTCCGAGGCTCACGTAGGAGCGTCTTTGATTATCTCGACGAGCACTCACGGGCTTACCTACTCATCCGCCGCGGGCTCCTTTCTGAAAGTGTTGATGCGAATGCCACCGAACATCGCTGGCGCGAAGGACGAGACAAGACGTCGCTCCACCAGCCATGAAGCGAGTTGCTGGTTTGCTCGGTTGTCGTCGATCCTCGGATACCTTCCATACGTGGCTATGTCGCGATATGGCATGGGTAGTCCTTGGAGCAGATCGCGCACCTCTGATGCAGAAAGTACGCTGTGCAGCTTGTTGAGCAACGATATCTGGAGCGATTCCGGATGAGAATTCAGGATGACCGAGCGAATAAATTCCGACGTGTAGTTGCTCGCCACAAGCGTTGACCGATTGAGGATTGGACCGATGGCAGAGGCAAGCGACGGAATGCTGGACACGAGGTCGGGGTCGATGTCCGCAATGATGATCATTTTCTGAGCGTCGGCGAGATCGGAATTCAATAGCTTCTCGCGGATTTTAACGTCGATCGAAAACTCGTCTCGTCTGGTTAGATAGTCCGCAAAATTCAATTCTATGAAGAGTGCTTTGAGGTTCTCATATCCGATCTCCGCAAGGTTTTCGACAGAGAAACTTACCTTGCGCTCCTTGATCACTATTTCGACCTTTGTCGAGCCTACCTTCGGAAGGGTCGTGAACGGCCTCGGCAGTTTCCGGACATATGACCTGTAGATGTCGTCCGGTAAAGCGTCATTCTCAATCAGGAACTTTCGCAGCGGAAACGCGCTCTCGCCATCCGGGACCGCTTTCTGAGACAGAGCGTCACTTACTTCTTTACCCTGCAGATAGGCCGTGAGAATCTCCGGGCTGTAACCCTCATCCGAAAGAAAGACCAAACAATTTTCCCAAGTGCTTTCGATCCTCTGTTCCTTCATTAGAGAAGAGCGAAACGCAATCGGAACGCCCTCGAACGACGGGAACCTTGCCGTCTGCATGCTGAGGAACTCCGCACGAAGCTCCAGACCTACCTCCTCGTGGCCGAGCACCTCGATTATCGCAGGCAGATCTTCGGCCGTGTTGTTTTCTAGTTTGAGCAGAACGTCGTGAACATAGATGTCGAAGGCGGAGCCAACGCGCTTCAGCAGTGGGTGATACTTGGCTTCTCGCAGGGAGGAGAAGTGCCGAGTTTCCAGGTCGTGTAGGTTTGGGAACCTGACGACTTGTTCCATGATTTGTCGAATGTTGCCAAGGGAAACTCGGTAGAGCCCTTCCGATGCGACGTACGAAACCACTTCATCATAGTCTGCGAGGGCTGAAATATCGGCGATTTGAATCTGAAGAGCTTTAAGATGGCCCAAGTCGAAATCAACGCGTTCGCCGAGAATCCTGCTCATCTCTTGAGAAGCAAATCGCGCCAGCGCCAAGCCACCGGGAGTTCCCCGCACGAGCACACCCTCCGGAGCGTATGCAAGGAATCTAGCCGCGTGCGATACGCCCAGCGTACTTTTCAAAGCTACCACTAAGAAAGAGGGCCACCCGCCGACCAGCGCAGAAACCAGCCGATCGACGTGTGCGCCTCGCGCGTAGTAGCTCAGGAAAAAGTCCTCGCAGTCGTCGAAGTGGGCGGCCATAAACTCGACTGCGCTGGTGATATGAGCCGAATGCTTTTGGGGATTCTCCAACAGGTAATCGACGATGAATCGATTGAGGACGTAGCTCCGTCCGAAATCCTCCTCGCGCATCGAGGCAATGACTTCCGACGTGTTGTCAAGCTGGAAATCAGGCTCAGGGTTGTTGAAGCTGCGGATCTGGATCAGGAATTTGTTGTCATTGAGCGACAGTCGTCCACTGTGGAAGAGCGAGGTATACTGATAGTATGTATCGTCCAGGTAGCCTTCCAAGATAAGATACTTCAGAAGATCTCGGCTTTCGCCGACCTCAGCAAAAAGTTCTTCTATGAGAGCAGAGCTCTCCCTCACGACCTCATTGAATTTCCGGGTCCGCAGCGAAGCAAGCCGAGCCTTGAATTCCTGGGACTTCTTATCCATCGCCTCCTTGTGATCAGAAGACTTGTGTTCAATTAGCGTCTTGCGTTCGGCAAAGGTCCTAGTGGGATCTACCGCGGCCTCTATTCCACGGAGCTCAAAACCTGTCACATAACCATTAGCGTTTCTGACCTTGATGGAACCTGACGACAGGATCGCCTCGAATTCGTTGTGCTTCGAGAGCTGGCCCAAAGCGACTTGCCCGTACGGGGTTTCCAAGTGTGTGGATTGAGCAGGAACGCGCTCTATTATCGCCATAGCGTAGACGCTGCACAGTTCCGCGAGATCCCTGACGTACTGCTCGTCGCTACGGATGAGGTCCGCTTGGATCGCGGCAAGCTGGGAACGTAACTTATCTCCCGTTTTCTCCACGAACTCATCATATCGCTTCAACACTGTTGAGAGCGCACCTTCCTGTCGATGCAGCGCGGCAAAGTCCTTCGGGATGACATTCTTGTAGATCAAGACGGCAAGCAGCTTGTTCGGATCGAGTGCACCATCTCCGTCCGCCCGCAAATTAGACGCGTAGATCACATATTCGTTGAATATATTTCCGATGAGTCTCAGATCGGTGAGATAGCGGGATACGTCACGAATGAAGCGCCGATCGAGCCGAGGATCGAGATCGACCCGCCGAGTATGCTCCAGTACCTTATCGATCGAATTGGAATGGTTGATCACCGGGATGACGGGGACAATAAACTCGAAAAACTTGGTCCTATCCGTGTTAATAAATATGTCGTCTCGAAGAGCGTAGAGGAATCGAATGCGCCGATTTATCTCGGCGTTCTCGTTCACCAATGCGTTTATCTCGCGCAGCGTGACGAAAATGTCAGGATTGTCGAACCGATCCAAATCTTCGATCACGACCAAATCATATTTAGTAGACTGAAAGAAATAGATGATCTCGTCTAGGTGCCTATTCAGGATAGACTCCTCGTCCGCTGCGTTTGGGGCGATCTGTATGTCCTTGAGAGAGATACTCTTCAATGAAAGACCCAAGCTTTTCAAGTAGATGCTATGGATCAGCCGCCAGGCGAATATCGATCCAATCGTAAACGAAAGAATGTTGAACCAGTTAGACAGGTCGAACGGCTTGAAGAATTTTCCGGAAATGACATCGGATTGATTGGTAAAAATATACCATAGACAAAACATCCCCAGGCACACCGCCAAAGAACTAGCGGCGGACCATCCCCTCGGGGTCTGGATCCGTTTGAAACGCGACAGCGGCAGCTTGTCCGCGTCCGCGCCATACAGGATCTGCTGCAAGATACTTCTTTCGATTTCCTGCTTGCTGACCCGCACTCCTGGAACCTCACCTTCCGGCAGGAAGGAAGCTAACGACAGCTCAAGGGCGTCTCTCGGGTATTTCAATAGAAAGGACTTGATGACGCTACTTTTTCCCGAGCCGTAAGGACCGGTGAGTGCAATGTTGAGCACCTCGTCATTGTTCGTGGCGAACTCCAGGGCCTCATAGTATATCCCAGTCTGATCAGCGTTGCTTGTTGGAGCCAGATCAACAAATCTGCTCACGGGAAGTTTCTGCGGAGACTTATGGAAGAGGCATTTCCACATGCGTAGGAATGAATACACCTGAAAAAATTCCCCCGGTTCGGGTTACGTCTCATCTTCAGCCGCGAACGCGCAGCCTTTTTCGAAAGGTGTATAGGAAGTCGGTGAGGCGGCAACGTCTCAACAAGTAATGATTCCAACTATCCCGCGATATTTTGTGATTTTACGTCGGTGATACGTCGAAGGAGCGGCTAGTCCGGTCACCGGGCTTCATTTCTGCGATTTCAATCGCAAGCAGGTCCCGCGACAAGAGATAGGTCGGCGACCGAAGTCTGCCTCTGGCGCAAGGAACCGACCTCTTTAAGCGTGATAGCGATCTGAGGGACCGAAATGGGGGACCAACGCTGCGTGAGCGCCGCCTTAAGGGCGCGCAGAATCGTGTCCCACGATCCCTGCACAGGTTGTTGCTGTGATGTTCACGTTCTGGGTCAAGAAGATCGCGTAATGTATCGTCCGGAACTCCGAAACAGATGTTCCATGCATGAGCATGCCTATACCGACCGCCTCCTACAGCCAGTCCGGGGTTCGGTTGCCGGTTTGCGCCGCAGCGAATTGAAGGTCTCGCACTTAGCTGCGCGCGAATTCCAGCAGCGGCCCGATGTGATGATCGTCCGCTGCGCGTAGTGCGGCGACGTAACGTGCGCGCAGTTCACCGACGTCGGCCAGACTGCCGCCGCCCCAACTGAAAGGCTCGCCGCCAAGGTGCTCAATCAGAAGATCAGCCGCCAGTCGCGCATGGCGACCGCTTCCGTTCGGAAACGGGTGAATCGAGACCAGCCGATGGTGGAACCGGATCGCGATCTCATCCGGCGGAAAGGTCTCATGCTCGATCCAATAGTGGATGTTGCTCAATAGACTCGCGAGCTCCATTCCCATGCGGTAGGCCTGAATACCGATGTTGCGCTCCGTCGTCCGGAGCGTACCGGTCCATCGCCAAACGTCCCCGAACATTCGCTTGTGGAGTGTCCGTATGAAGTCTTCAGTGAGCATCTGCTCAAGGGGCAAACGTCGGCGGCCGCGCGCCCAGGCCGCACCCTCAACGATGTTTTCCTGCTCGGCCTCGTTGAGGTCGCTGCGGTGGGTGATCCAGGTCTGAAGCAGGCCCTCTCGCTCGTGCGGCTCAAGCGGTGTTGCGCCATCAGGCTCTTGGAAGAGATCCGTCATTTTTCGTTCCAGAGATCGCGTTCAGAGAGCCTGTCGCGAATGTACGCTTGGACACGAGCTTCGAAATCTGCATTATCCGTGCCCTGCGCTTCCAACCGCATCGTGTGCGCAACGCGCCGAAGCTCGCGTATCGCGATCTTGCGTGCGCGAGCCTCGACGACAGCTTCAAGTGAGCTGTTTGGAACGAGGGCGTAGATAAGTGTGCAATCTAGAGCCTCGGCGGCCCGGCGCAGTGTGTTGAGCTGTATCGTCCCCGCTGCTTCTGACTTCTCGATCGATTCGATGGTTTGGGGCCGAACGCCGATGCGTGCGCCGAGCTGCGCACCTGTCATGCCGAGAGCGTCGCGCAGAGCGCGCACCCATCCCTTCGGGGGCGCCCTGAACCGATCAATGGGCTGTAGCGTCTGAAGCCTTTCGTCGAGGCGCAGCCGGGCTCTCTTGCGGGTATCACTCTTCATTGGTCGTCTCAGACTGTAACTTGATTCCAGTCGCACGGTATCATCTCTAGCTGATTTTAAACGCATAATGTTCAGCCTATAACCTGATAAGCGGCGAAAGAATCAGCCTATGGGCTGAGTTCTTTGAAAATCAACCTGTAGCTTGTGCATCGAACTGCGCAACGTGAAGTTCAGAACAGCGGCGGCAATCTGCGGGTCGGCGGCGTTCCGGCCGGGGTGTTCAGTCCCTCAGCGCTTCCTTTCACGAGATTGGAAAATCTTCCTCGGTCTCTGCACGCATCGGCGTCGCCGCTCTTTCTTGGAAACATATGAGTTTTATCATCTATAACGCGAATGGATTCCATCCATACAATCGATTTTACCGATCTCGCATAATGCTGCATTGACGAAGCTTGGGCACTGAGGCCCGTCCGCGCGACCAGACCTTATGGTCGCGTATGATTCCGGCGCTGGATGGCCGCGGATTGTAATCCGCTCCGTCCTCAATCAGGTCCTCCGGCCATGACCGGTCGGAGGAGGCGAACCAGGCACGATTTTAGAGAAGCTGCAGGAGTAAGATGGCGAAGCTGACCGTTGGCATTGCGCATTACCAGAATGTACTCACGTCCGATGTCTGCACGTCGGATGGTTCCATGAAAGCCGTTCAAGGCGTGAAGCGCTTCGGCGGTGGTTGTCATCTCACCTCGACTACGGGCGGCGGCGTTTTTTCCCATCTTCTCAGTGTGGCCGACCTTGAGGAGAGTGAGAAGGTCACGCGAAGGTTGAAGCACTGGTGGCCTACCTCAGCTCAATTCCCCCTTGGAAGGGGAATCCCGAAATTGCGCTTGCGCTTGGCCAACGCGAGCTGGCGCAATTCTCGACGCCACTTGCAGGGTCTAAGTCAAGATGCCGCCTCACGCGAGGCGATTGATCAGATCGGCGACTCCACCGGCGTCTGGCGAGTAGGTAGCGGCCATCAACTAAAATCAAGGCCGTCCTGCAGCCGGCTTTAATCTGCCCATTTCTTCCATGCAGTCAGCTCGGCCGTGCCCATGGCCCCCTATTACCTTTGCTTAAAGCGGGATCCTGGTCTGAAGCGGGCATGGTGCGATGAGGGTAAGCCTCTGCCTATGTCTTGGGGGCTCGTACTGCACAAGCCTTGATCCACCTTTCTCGCCACCTTGCTATGGATGAATGAAGACATGCGGTTCAAGGGCCTTGATCTAAATCTCCTCGTCGCGCTCGACGCTCTGATGGCCGAGCGTAACCTCACGGCGGCGGCACGCAGCATCAACCTGAGCCAGCCGGCCATGAGCGCGGCCGTCGCCAGGTTGCGCACCTATTTCCACGACGACCTCTTTACCATGATAGGCCGCGAATTAGTTCCAACTCCGCGTGCGGAACGGCTCGCGCCCGCAGTCCGCGAGGCTCTGCTACACATTCAAATCTCCATCATTTCCTGGGATCCGTTTTGCCCTGCTCAATCGGATCGCCGCTTCAGGATCATCCTTTCGGATTACGCCGCACTCGTCTTTTTCGAAAAGGTGGTGGAGCGCGCTGCGCGGGAGGCTCCCGCCGTCAGCTTCGAATTACTGCCTCTCGCGGACAACTACGATGACAGCCTCCGGCGCGGTGACGCCGATTTTTTGATTTTTCCGGAATTGTTCATGTCGCGCACGCATCCGAGAGCAAGACTGTTCGACGAGACACTCGTGTGCGTAGGCTGCCGCTCGAACAAGCAGTTATCGGAGCGACTTACACTCGAGGAATACATGTCGATGGGGCACGTTGCAGTCAAATTCGGGAATACCCGGACGCCTTCCATCGAGGAATGGTATCTGCTCGAGCACGGCTTCAAGAGACATATTGAGGTCGTCGTACAGGGATTCAGCATGATTCCATCCATGCTATCAGGCACCGACCGCATAGCGACCATGCCCTTACGGTTGGTGAAGTATTTCGCAAAAACAACACCCCTGCGGATCGTCGAACTTCCGCTGCCACTCCCCACGTTCACCCAAGCCGTCCAATGGCCTGCCCTTCATAATAGCGATCAGGCGAGCCTCTGGATGCGCGAGGTGTTATTTCAGGAGGCGTCCCGTATAATTTCTCCACGACGGGCCAAGGGACGTCCCAAGCGTTCCTGAATTTACGCGCGCCTCGCATCTAGACCAGCCTTTGCGTCGTAGACATGGATGCTCGCTGCAAGTGCGCCGGCGACGTCGCCCGACGCGTGGGACTGCTCGACTCTCAATCGATCTTGCGATTGGCAACAGGTAGTCGGATCGACCGAGGCTAAACGATCCTTGTCCCCATCTGCTGCTTCGCCTCAACCGGCAAGCCGAGCCACGGCTTCGGCGATCGGCATGTCGATCAGCGTGATCGCGTTTGCTGCAAGGAAACGGCGTTCGTTTTTGGTCAGCGTTGCCGCATCGATCACCGCAATTCGTGGGCCGTGGGAGCGCTTCATGATCTGTCGGGCGTAGGTGCGCAGCATCTGGTCGTCGAAGCGGCAGCCGACGAAGAACAGGCCCCGGTTGGTGCGCCGGTCCTGCACCACCTCAGGGATTGGCGTCTGGATATCGATTTCTGTCAGGACTTCGACATAGTCGGAATCTGAGACGAGGAAGTTTGCGGCCGGCCTAACGCTGCCGTGAGGCGTATAGAGAACCGTCCTTGCCGCTCGTCCGAGTTCGAGTTCCCTGCCTGAAAGATCGTAGGATTTTGTCCAAATGTCGCCGAATTCGTTCGCCCGCGTGACGCCTTGTATCTCAACCACGTCTGTTCGACCGGTCTCCGCAAGGGCCGCGCGCATCGTCCCATCGTACCAGCTATCAATGATGAGGGAGAGCGGTAGGGTTGCGAACCAGGCGTGGAGCATGGTCGGCACCACCGGTGCTGCGAAGATCTCTGCCATCCAGGTTTGAAGCGTACGGCGATGCCGGCGCTGCTCTATGAATTGCGCGACCGACCACATGTTGGTGCGTATCCTGGAAGGAGCTGTGGCCCGCAAGTTAAGTGCCGCGGCGACTGCTTCCGGTGTGTGCGGTATAGTCGGTTGCGGGGAACTGAGCCGCAGGAGACCCGGACCGAGGTAGGGGACGATCCCATCGGTGGCGAGCACTTCCTTCAACAGGTCAAGTCGCCTTTCGGCATCAAAGTTTCGAAAAATCACGAGACGGTCCGAGGTCAGGATCGTGTTCATGCTGTTTTCTCTCGCCGCTTGACTGCTATCCGCAGCATCAGTCCTTGTCGAAAATCCTCTTGGCCTCGACGGTGATCGGCAAAGGTGTATCCTTGGGCAGGTCGGGCAGGGCGATGCGCCAGCCGTTCTTGAGCGTTACGGCCCCGCCCCATAGATCTTCCTTCTCGACCTTGATAATTGGCTCTTCGAGATCCTTCTTCGGAACATAGGCCGACAAGCCGGCGCTGGTTCTGCGGATCATTACCTTCATTTGGCTATCCCTTCATTGAGGACAGTGGCAGCTTTCTGGAGGCTCGTCAGCTCACGCGCGCGCATGCCGACAACGGTGCCGCGATCAACCCACTCGACGGCATAGACGTAGAACTGCTGGAGAAAGGTACCGATGTCGCGCACATAACCCTCGTCGCCCTTCCGCACCAGGTTTTCGCCGATATTTTTGCCGGGATAGGTGCCGTCATTCTTGATGTGGCGCGTGGCACGGACCCGCTCACCCGGCATGAATTGGGGCGGCTTGCGGATTTCCACTTCCTGTTCACGTTGAAGGCCCATGGCCTTTCCTCCATTCCTCGGCAGCATGAAGTCAAAAGGAACCCGACGGCCCTCCGGAGGACACCGTGGCTGGTCGGTAAATCGCCTGGAGATCAGGCGGGAACGCAGGTCTTTGGCACTGGACATACGGAGGCGCATTGCTGCAATTCGAATTCTCCCTTGCATTCGGTGCACGTTTCCGGGTCGATCACGTAGGCCTCTCCTTTGAACTTGATCGCGCCGGAGGGACATTCGAACTCACAGGCACCGCATTGGGTGCATTGGGATGCGATGATCCGGAAGGCCATTTTCAGCTCCTGGTTTTGTTGGAATGACGGGCGGTCAGGCCGTAGCCGCCAGTGGCTCGAGCCCAAATTCGGCGGCGTAAAGCGCGCTGATGGCCGTCTCGATGTAGTCATAGCCATAATCGTCCGTTACTCGGACTCCGGCCTTCGTGAGCTGATCCTTGGGGCAATCTCCGATTTTGGCGCACAACAGCATATCGATACCATCGAGCGCAGCGATGACCTCATCGAGGGTGGACTCCTCACCCCAGCCGCCGCGGCAATACTGCTCGACCTTGCGATGCCCGACGAGGTTGATCCCAATGGCCGAGGCTTCATAAACCTGGAATTCCTTCGCATGGCCGAAATGTTCGTTGATACGGCCGCCGCCTTTGGTGGCTACGGCGACGAGGAGTAACCCACTGGAGCCTGCCGTCTTGACCATCCTGATCGCCTCGCTCTTGGCCGCCACGTGATCACCTCGCTCGCGCGCGACCACCTCCCGATAGGTCTCGCGCTTGCTGGCGTCGTAGCTCACCTCGCCGGGAATCCGGTCCAGGGTAAATTCCTGGCCACGATCCTCGCCCAGCAGACCGACCGCATCGGCCCGGCACTGCCGGCAATGGCGCATCAGCCTGGCGCCCCCATCGAGACGATCTTGAAGCGTCTTCAGTTCGACCGCCCGCGGGCCGCGCTGCCCGGTCAGGCCGTAATGGGTGCCATGCTCCGGGTCGGAAATCAGCGGCATCACGTTGTGCAGGAACGCGCCGCGCTCCTTGACCCATTTGTTCACCTCGATCAGGTGATCGTCGTTCACCCCGGGGATCATCACCGAATTGATCTTGGTGAGGATGCCGCGCGCGGTGAGCATTTCCAGACCCAACATCTGCCGCTCGTGCAGGATTTTGGCGGCTTCAAGCCCGGTAAAGCGGCGGTGGTCATGAAAAATCCAGGGATATATCTTCGCGCCGATTTCCGGATCGACCATGTTGATGGTGATCGTCACGTGATCAACGTTCATGTCAGCAAGCTCGTCGACATGGTCGGGCAGCGCTAGGCCGTTCGTCGAAAGGCACAGCTTGATGTCGGGGATTTCGCTCGCGACTCGTTCAAATGTCGCCTTTGTCTTCTTCCAGTCATAGCAGGCATCGCCCGGTCCGGCGATACCGAGCACGGAAAGCTGCGGGACTTCATTGGCGACCGCAATGACCTTTCGCAGCGCCTGGTCCGGCGTGAGCCTTTCCGAGACGACCCCGGGCCGGCTTTCATTGGCGCAGTCATATTTACGATTGCAGTAGTTACACTGGATATTGCAGGCTGGTGCGACTGCGACGTGCATGCGTGCGAAATAGTGGTGCGCTTCTTCTGAATAGCAGGGATGGTCCTTGATCTTCTCCCAGGTAGCAGGGTCCACGTCGTCCGGCTTTGCGGGCGAGCCGCAGGACGAGGATGCGCAAGCACCGGACTTCGCGGTCGCCAGCAGCTGGTTCATGTTTGTCGTGCTGGTCAGGCTTTTAAGCGAAATCATCGGTGAGGACATTGAAGGCTCCGTTGCTGCATAACGTCGCGGTACAAAACGCAAGAGCCATGCCAACGAAAAGCGCTATTCCCTTCAATTGGTTAGCTTTTCTTGTCCGATTCCATTCATTTTCCCGCCGACAAGGTTTTGTCATGTTTCCGACTTTGGACAGACAAGGGTTTAAAAGGCAGCGCGCCTCAAGCACACGAGGGGTGGGCAAGTTTGGTGACGGTCGACGTCACCAGCAGGCTTAGAACTTCTTTATCTCGATTTGATGCCGGCGTAGAGCATAACCGACCTGACGCGGGGTGAGGCCGAGGACGCGAGCCGCCTTGGCCTGAACCCAGCCGGACTTCTCCATCGCATCGATCAGTCGTTCGCGCTCGGTCAGACGCGCACCCATTGCGGGGCAAGCAGGATCGTTCGGGTCACAGGCGTTGGAGCACGATGCCTCGCTCTGTGTGGCGCCGGCACGCCTGACTGTGAGCGGCGATCCAGCAGGCATTCCCCTGGCGAGGTCATCGATGGCATTGCCGCCGTTTGAACCGTCGGCTCCCTTCCATAGTAGCGAAGAGAGGCACTGGCTGTTCTGGCAGGCGAAATCCGACTGAACGATCGTCGTGGACTGCGCGAGTGTTGCCGTCCTTCGCACGCAGTTTTCAAGCTCACGGACATTCCCAGGGAATCGGCATTGCGAGACCAGGTTGAGCGCCGATGGCGCGAAAGCGAGTTCGCGGCCGTTCTCCTTGTTGAATCGTTTGAGGAAAGCCTTTGCAAGGCGCGAAATATCGCCGGGTCGCTCTCTGAGCGGCGGCAAGACAATTGGCACCACACTGATGCGGTAATAAAGATCAGCCCTGAACTCTCCATTGGCGACAGCTGTCTCGAGGTCCCTGTTGGTGGCGCATATGAGCCGCACGTCGACTCTTAGCGTTCTGGTGCCGCCAACCCGCTCCAGTTCACCTTCCTGCAAGACGCGCAACAGCTTGGCCTGAAATGCAGGCGAGATCTCGCCGATTTCATCAAGCAACAGGGTTCCGCCATTGGCCAGTTCGAAACGGCCCGCGCGCTGCGAGATAGCCCCGGTGAAGGCACCCTTTTCATGCCCAAACAGCTCTGATTCCAGAACGCCTTCAGGCAATGCGGCGCAGTTCAACCTTACGAAAGGTTTCTTCCTCCGAGGTGAAAGCTCATGGATGGCCTGTGCGAAGAATTCCTTGCCGGTGCCGCTTTCGCCCCGCAGAAGGACGGTGGTATTGGTTGGGGCCACGGCCGAGACGGTTTCGAGCACCTGCTTGACTGCGGGACTTTCCCCGACGATCCAGTCGATTTTGGCAGGCAGACGCCCGCCGGTGTCGTTCCTCTCATCGTCTGGGGATTTTTCCCGTCTGCATTGCTCCTCCATGAGCCGCTGACCATCCATGCCAAAAGTGCGATGGAGCCAGATAGTCTGGCCGACAAGGTTGGCAACCATTGTGAGAAAGCGAACGTCTTCGTCATAGGGCAAGCCAGTGGCGTCGCCCCTGACGCGGACGACCGATAGCGCTCCAAGAATCCTGCGCTCGGCCTTTACCGGGACACCAATAAAACGACCTGGGATGGCGCCACCGTTCGAGGACGTCTGAAGGTGAGCCCGGAAGAGCTCCGATTTGCTGGCATCCTGTATGACGACGGGTGCCCCCGTAGCGACGATCTCGTCTATTGCGGCCTGCGGTATAACTCGGTCACGGCCGGATGGAGGTGAGGGCGTGACGCCGGCAGTCGCGACAATTTCTGGCTCGTTTTCATCGTCGAGGACGACGATTGCTCCATGACGCAAGTCGAGCATCGAGGAGAGGATGTTCACGACATTGGTGAGCATGATCTCCGGCCGGGTGGGGGCCATCAGGACTTTCGATATCTGGTAAATTACGCTGGAAATATCCGTCTTGGTTTTAATGGATGAATCAGACCGCCTTCCTTCATCGAACCGATCATGCAGCATGTGAACTCCTCAAGGGTTGTCAGGTGCTCCTCCAAGCGCCTTTTTTCTTCTGAACTCTGGAAGCATATGATTCCAAAGCCCTATTGTGCACATTTTCGACAACCTGAAAAATCCAATGCTGCTTGCGACATTCGCGGGAGGGCCTGCGAGCTAGTCATCCGAACTTGAAGAGGACACCGAAGCCGCCTCGCGGGTAATTCCACTCGATCTCACCACTTGCCTCGCAAAGGACTCTGCATGTGCCGCACTCCATGCACCCGTCGGCGGTGATCTCCACTTGGCCCTTGTCATTCAACTCATAGCATTTGGCCGGGCAGACGCTTGTGAGGGCGTAGAGTTTCGCGCTCGGCGACTGGTGCGGTCGCACTTTAATGTGCGGGCGTCCTGAATCGACTACATAGCGATTTTGATAAAGCTTTTCCTCTACGCGCAAGTTGGTGACTGCGATCGTCATCTCATCTCTCCTTCAGCGCCAGGCGAATGCCAAGCGGACTGCGTCACTAACGAGCCCCCAGCGCGAGCGCTCCTTGACGAATGCCGCCGTAGTCGCCCGTTCCTTGTCGAGCTTCGGGGTGCTGTCGACACGCATGAAGTTCTGTGCAGCCTGCGACAGCAATTGCGGATATGTCGTGAAGAAATTGCGGGAATTGGTGTGGAGCAGGGCGGGCATGTCCTTGTATTTCCGCAAATCTTTTATGACGAAGGACTTGTCCAGCTTCGACTTGTAGAGGGCGAGGTTCTCCTTGATCATTGGGTCCCCGCGTTTCTTGACCTGCAAGATGGCTTCACCGGCGAGGCGCCCGGACGTCATGGCGAGGTTGGATCCCTCCCGGTGCACGGCGTTGTTAAGCTGCGCGGCGTCGCCTGCGACCACCCAGCCATTGCCGAAGAGTTGCGGGATTGCCTTGTAACCACCTTCCGGAATGAGATGAGCGGCATATTCCTTGACCTCCGAATCTGCGATCAGCGGCCGGACCGACGGATGGTTCTTGAAGTTCTCGAGCAGGTCGTAAGGGCTCTCCATTGTCGCGGCAAAATCCGAGACGAGGCAGCCGATGCCGATCGAGATCGACTCTTTGTTGGTGTAGAGAAAGGCGAGCCCGGCCATGCTGCGGGAGATGGTGCCGGCTGCCTCGATCACGCAGCCTTCGTTGGCCTTGAGGCCGAAGCGCTGGTCGATCACCTCTTCCGGCAGGAAATGCATTTCCTTGACTGCAAGCGCCACGGTTTCGGGTTTCGGCGTCTCACGCAAGCCAGCCCGCGTGCCGAGCAGCCCATTGACCCCTTCTGCGAGAACGACCACGTCCGCCAGGATCACGTCGCCGGTACGGTCGGTGTGAACGCCGATCACTTTCCCATCTGCATCGCGGGCGAGTTCCGTCACCGTCGTTTCGCAAAGAACCGTCGCTCCCGCCTCGCGCACCTGGCGCGAAAACCACTTGTCGAACTGGGCGCGAATGACCGTATAGCGGTTTGGCCTCGACTCGTTGAAGTCATCCGAGCGGTATTGCATCCCGACGTGGGATGTGTCGTCCATCATCCAGAAGCGTTGCTCGACCAGATGCCGCTCGAGAGGCGCATCATCCCGAAAGTCCGGGATGATTCTCTCCAGCATATTTGAGTACATGATGGCGCCCTGGACATTCTTGGAGCCCGGATACTCGCCGCGCTCCAGCTGCAGCACCTTCAGGCCGCGGCTCGCCATGGTGTAAGCGGCTGCGTTGCCGGCCATACCGGCCCCGATAACTATGGCGTCGAACTTTTCTTCGGTCATGGTCGTGTCCCTCAGTTCGCAAGCTTATCGCGACTGTGCGGCGACAGCCTATGGGTGAAGACTTCCGTCAAGGATGGCAGGAAGCGGATCGCGTCGGTCACCACGCCGAGGTGCGCGAAATCGAAAATCGGCGCGTTTCGGTCGGTGTTGATCGCCACAATGAGATCAGCTCCCCCGACGCCAACCCGGTGCTGGATGGCGCCCGAGATCCCGGCCGCGATGTAGAGCTTCGGCCGGATGGTCTTGCCGGTTTGGCCGATCTGCCGATCAGCCGGCATCCAGCCCTTTTGGACCAGCGGGCGCGAACAGCCATATTCGGCCCCAATCGCCCGCGCGAGATTCTTTACAAGCTTCAGGTTCTCCGCCGCGCCGAGACCGAGGCCTCCGGCAACCACGACGTCGGCATAGGCGAGATTGGCGTTCGACGACTGGCCATCGGACAGGAAGCTGAGGGCCTTGGTAACGATCTCTTCCTCTACCATCGGGACGTCGTGCTGAATGACACGCCCGATCGGCTTGTTTACGCGCTGCGGCATGGCCATGACCCTCGGCCGCACTGTTGCCATCTGCGGACGGCAGTTGAGG
Source organism: Sinorhizobium sp. P24N7 (assembly GCF_042436655.1). Classification (NCBI taxonomy): domain Bacteria; kingdom Pseudomonadati; phylum Pseudomonadota; class Alphaproteobacteria; order Hyphomicrobiales; family Rhizobiaceae; genus Sinorhizobium; species Sinorhizobium sp. P24N7. The sequence continues at coordinate 401,179 of NZ_JBHMIW010000002.1, forward strand.
GTGTAGATTGTGCATAGCAGGGAGCCGCCGAAGGTCGGCCGTGTCGCGGCGAGCGAGCCTTCCGCATCCACATCAAGTTCGGTGCAGTCGGCTGTCAGTCCCGTCAACAACGTCGTCGCCACGGAACCGGCAAGATCGCGGCCGAGCGTGGTCGCACCGAGAAGCAGAATCTCCGGTTTGTATGTAGTGACCAAGTCGGTCATTGCTTTGGTGAAAGGCTCGTTGCGGTAGTCTTCGAGGAGCGGTGCCTCGACCAGGTAGGCAAGATCGGCGCCGTAAGCAAAGGCCTCGGCAACGGCATAAAGGGTGGCCTCTCCCGCGGGTCCGAGAACGACACCGGCAAGCTCGACCCCCAGCTTGTCAGCGAGCTTGCGGCCTTCGCCCAGCAGCTCGAAGGAGACGGGATGGACCTGGCCTCGCTCCAGCTCGATGAAGACCCAAACGTGCCGGTAGTCCTTGAAATGCTCTGGCAGTTCCTTCTTCATGCCAGCGCGGCCAGCGGCTGGAGGAGGGGTGCCTTGTTTCGAGTTCAACATCGTTGCTCCTTGCCTTCACGCGTCGCCATCGAAGGCGAGTTCGTCTTCCAGCGCCGGCTGGCGCGAGAAGATCCCGGCGATCAACGCATCGGCAAGATCGCGCGGAGTCTTTTCGGTGGTGTCGATTTGCTCCGCCTTTTCGGCCCGCGCAGCAGGGGCAAAGACGCGCTTGACGACGGTTGGAGATCCGCGCAGGCCGCATTTGGTGAGGTCCTCAATACCGGCGTCGGCCGCGCTCCACTTCACGATCCGGCTGCGCGCGGCACGTAGCGCATCGTCGAGGGAGCCACGGCGGATCTCATTGGTGCCTTCCAGCATTGTAATGAGGCAAGGGAGCTTGCTCATCAGCGTCTGCGTGCCGCCTTCCGAGCGGCGCTCTACTGTGATCTCGCGCGTGTTTAGATCAATGGAGGCGATCTTCGCGACGTAGGTGAGCTGCAGGAGGTCGAGGCGCTTGGCGATGCCGGGCCCGACCTGGGCGGTGTCGCCGTCGATCGTCTGCTTGCCGGTGAAGACGATATCAGGCGTGCCGAAGGTCTCGCCGATCTTCGCGATAGCTTGAGAAAGAGCGAATGAGGTCGCCAGAGTGTCGGAGCCGGCGAAATATCGGTCGGTCAAAAGTACCGCGCGGTCGGCGCCGTAAGTGAGCGCCTTGCGCAAAGCGTCCTCTGCCATGGGCGGCCCCATGGTGAGCACGGTGACCTCGCCGCCATGGGCGTCGCGCAATTTGAGTGCCTCCTCCAGGGCGAACAGGTCGTAGGGGTTGATAATGGTTGGCACACCCTGGCGCATGATTGTGTTCGTCACCGGATGGACTCGTATCTGTGCGGAGTCCGGCACCTGCTTGATACAGATTACGATGTGCATGGCGGGTTCTTGCTCCCTCCTGTTCGGATGGCGGGCTTGGGACTTCATTTCCCTGCAAGCATCATTTGTGCCAAACGCTCCGCGCTCCCCCTATCGTTTTGAAAAGAGGAGCCTTTCCAGTTCAGAGGATGTCTGCGTCAGCGCCGAGTTGTCGGTTTCGCGACATCGACGTGTCGCAACCGCGACGGACTCATTTCTTCTCGATCGGCTTCAGAACGGAGTTGAACGGCACGAAGGCGCGGCCCGGTGGAGCGGGATTGTCCGGGTCGTGGTCCTTCAGCACCTTGAAGACCCGGTGCGCGAGCGGGGAGGAAGTCGCGAAATCCTCGTAGGCCCGTTCCAGCATGGCGCGGGCCCGAGCCGCGATCACCTGGTCGGGCAGACCGGAGAAGTCCTCTTCGCCGAGATATTGGCCCATACGCTTCATGATATGCAGACGTGAGACGTTGAGCACCTTCGGGTCATAAGAGACGCCAAGCGCTGCGAAGAACTCCTCTGCAGCCGACAGACCCTTCAGCCGTGCGAGGATATCTTTGACATCAATATGATGGCTCTCATCAAAACACCTGCTCATTCGCATTCTCCCAACCGGGGTGGTCTCAAGTGTTCCCGCATCTGAGGCTCCAGCCGTAAAGTGTGCGCTTCGAGGGCGGTGATGCGGTCCGCTGGCGAGCGATCGCGTCGGCAGTCGGGATGCCGGCTGCAGCGAGGTATCCGGCAAGCCCAACTATTCCTGCCGTAGCGAAGGCGACACCAGGCGCGTGCTCGCCGTCGCAGCGTCGATAGAGTGAAGGCTTCATGAGCGGCGGCCGCATCTTCTACCTTGACTTATCCGGATTGTGGTCTTCGGCACGTGCTTTAGGACGGGGCGTGTCACGCATCTCCTCCACGATTCCGGGCATGACTTCGAGCACCCGGTCGACATCCTCCTCGCCATTGTCGCGTGAGAAGGAGAACCGCACTGTCCCTTGTGCCGCCGTTTGAGGAATATTCATCGCTCGCAGGACATGGCTCGATTCCAGCGAGCCGGAGCTGCAGGCCGAGCCGGAGGAGCAGGCAATGCCATGGCGATTGAGTAGACGCAGCATGCCACCGCCTTCGGCATGTTCGAAGGCGATGTTCGCGGTGTTCGGCAACCGCTCCAGCGGATCGCCGGTGACGAAGGTGTCTGGAACACGCTGGAGAACGCCCTTCTCTAGACGGTCTCGGAGCGCTTTTACCCGTGTGTTCTCGTCATCCATGAATTTTGTGGCAAGTTCGGCCGCTTTGCCGAGTCCGACTATGCCGGGCGTATTCTCTGTACCCGCGCGCCTGCCGCGCTCCTGGTGCCCCCCTTTGATCAGCGAGCGGAAGCGTACCCCGCGTTTTACATAGAGCGCGCCGATCCCTTTTGGACCGTGCAGCTTATGGCTGGAGAGCGAAAGCATGTCGATTGCAGTCGATTTAAGGTCGATTGGGATCTTCCCGACCGCCTGGACCGCGTCTGTATGAAAAAGGGCGCCGACCAGCTTGGCCTGCGCGGCAAGCGGAACCACGGGAAAGATTGTACCGGTCTCATTATTCGCCCACATGAGCGAAACGATTGCTACATGCGCGGTAAGGGCGGCCCTGTAGGCATCGAGGTCGAGTCGGCCATAGTGATCCACCGGAATCCTATGTACCTTGACGCCGCGGGTCATCTCGAGGTGTGCGCAGAGTGTCAGCACGGCCGGATGCTCGACTGCGGAAGTCACGATTTCTGTGCGCTCAGGCATCACCTCGAGCGCCGAAAGGATCGCCGTAGTGTCGCTTTCCGTCCCGCCCGAGGTGAACGCGATCTCATAATCGAACTCTGCGCCGATCAGCGCCTGCAACTGCTGGCGCGCCTTTCTCACCGCCACGCCGACGGAGGAGCCGAAAGCGTGCGACGAAGAAGGGTTTCCGAATTGATCCGTGAAGAATGGCAGCATGGCTTCAACCACTTCCGGATCGACCCGTGTCGTTGCGTTGTTGTCGAGATAGATAGATCTCATGGCTGCATTCCCGGCGGGCGGGGAATGACGTGAACATTCATGTGCTCGGCCGTCCTGGTTGCGCGTGCGGTTGATGATGACCGAGGCCTGCAGACACGGGATCGAGGTGGGCGGCGGGGTGAGGGAGGTTGATCATGGCCGATGTTGACAAGGTTGCAGCCCCCGCAGCCCTCAGGTGAACGCACGCCCTTGACAGCGTTCCGACAAGTCGAACTTGCCGTATCGACGGCTGCCTTTGTTTTGCTTACGGGCCTCCTCTCACGTCGTGGCGTCTTTCGTGAACATTGCTGCATGGCCGCCGACAAGCATTTGCTCCGCTGCTTTGGAGCACGCGCACCAGCTGCCAACAGGCTTCGTGTCGCAAATAGCCTGCTCGCTGGCGGTGAGTCAGTTGATACGGATGTTCTTCTGATCACGCCTTCGTCGACACCAAAGTTTTTGCAGAGGAGGGCGCCTGGCTCGCGATCAGAGAAGCGTCCCCTGCCGCGGAAATCGGCGCTCCTGGTAAAATTCACAGCCGAACGGTGCGTCCTGTCCGGCGGCTGGCCGTCGATGAACCCCGCATTCACCCGATGGATGAGGCGATGCGCTTCGTCGGCAGTCGTTGCGATGATGAGTTCGGCAATCACTGACGAAGAGGGGATCGCGGAGCTGCAGCGCAAAGACCGGGATTTCGCGGCAGCGACCGCTTCGGCAACAGGATCGACTCTGGTCATCAGTTCAAGCGTTTTGCTGCAGGAGATGGCGCCGGCCGCAGCGGCCTTGAGAACGCCGGCATTCATCGCGTTTAAAAAGTATTCCCCGACCATTTCCCAATAGTCCCACATGGGTCCGCTCACTATGTCAGGTGATCAGCCGAAGGACTTGCCGCAGGAGCACTTCTCTCGCGCGTTTGGATTGTCGAAGACAAACCCGGAGGTTTCGACACCGGTGACGAAGTCGACGGTCATACCGGCAATTTGGGGTTGCGAGCCTGCGTCCACAAACACCGTAACCCCATCTGTCTCGATGACCACGTCGCCCTCACGCGCCAAGCTTTCCATTCCCATCACGTATTTGAAGCCCGCGCAGCCGCCTGCCTGGACCATAATGCGAAAACCTTCCGCCGGCTCGGGGGCTCGGGAAAGCGCAGCTTTCATGCCGGCGACGGCAGTCTCGGTGAGCGTGATCATGCGATGGTTTCTCCTCATTCCGAAGGGCTTTAGCGGGTAGCCGAGCAACCACCGTGCCAAGGAGAAAAACATGTATAAACAAGATCATGCTCTAACACCCTTGTGTCTCGTGTCCGACATCGTCGAACATGGGACAATACGGAGTGCGGAGGCCGTCCAATTCGCTTTGAAACCCGTACCGTCGTGTGGTTTGCCTAAACATGCTGGTCTTCGCCTCGCACTGGCCTTCCGCGGCGCTGTCAGGTCATCATCGGCCGGACGGTGAAGATTGCTGACCGACCTCGTAACAAAAGCGTGCTGGCGCGCGACAGGTTGACGTGCGAACACCTTGTCGATCCATCCGGCGTAAGATCGTGATCGCCTTTCAGCGAGATCGCCTGAAATGCTGCTATGCGTGCACCAGCGCTCGCTGGCATGCGCGATATGGTTTTTGTTTGCCGCCTGATGTTCTCCCAGCCTCGGCGGAACGGCGGCATGGAGGGGGGAAGAGTCTGCTGTGGACATCTCCTTTGGCGCCAGCAAAAATTTCTTGGTCTTGTTGAGGTGGGCCAAGAACGCTTTGGTCTCCAGGCGCTAGCCACTCCCGGCCATGTCGCTACGGCGCGAGGGGGCCGTCAGGTGCGGCCGGTGTTTGACCATTAACATAGACCTTGTGTGCCTTAGGTTCGGCCTTGCGCATCGACCTCTTTACTCGGCCGAGTCCAGCGTCTCGAAGTGAAACGGGCCGCGTACGCCGGTAGAAAAACGCTCAGCCGCATTGAGAGCTATCGCTAGTCTTTCGCGAGGCGGAGAGTGGGAGCGGGCAAAAAGCGCGCCCAGTGCTATTTCTTGTCCGCATCCACAGGCGTCAAAGCCATCGACGGCCTCGCCAACCTGATAGTCCCAACCGATTTTGAAGAGCCGTCCGGCATAGCCGACGAGGAAGATGCCGCCACGCTCGGCTTCGTAGTGCCGCTGTGCGTAGCCACCGTCTCGCAGGCATTGGCGGAGCCCGTTCACAAAGTCGGTTACCATAAAGGCGTAGACATCAGTATCGGCATGCCTTTTTGGCAGCTCGAAGGAATGCGCTAACAACTGGCCCATCCTGAACGAGGTCGTAAAACCGAAGATGAAGTCCTGCTTGCGGAAGACCTTCCGATCGGCTCGGATGGTAAGGGAATGGCCGGCCACACCAGCGCTGTCGCCGCCAATGTGAACTGACCCGTTGTCGATTAAACCGACAATGCACGTCATCCGCTGTGCTCCTCATATGGGCTATTCCAGCCTTCTAGATGTTGATTGTCGCGGCGATCAGCTCGACTGAAGCCACAGCGCTTGCGTCTGCCTCGAGTGTCAGTTGCAAGGATCATACCAAGCAGCGCCCAGGTTTCCGCGATCGAAAGCGCGCTCGGGTCTCCCCGTCCGTCTTCGGATGCCGACTGTCCTCTTCCAGACGTTCGTATTCGGTGCAAGAGGACACGGGCGCTGTCGATTTTTGTCGATTCCGTGACATCGTATTGGATCCATTTCCTGCTGCACGCTCATTTAAGCTGTTGAATGCATCTCGGAAAATCAGTTCCGAGAGCTTCGCTACGCAGCTGGCACGAGATTTGAAGGTGCCCTGTGACAAGGCGGCGGGAGCTGCCGACCGATATGACATCGGTCGATGGGAATGGAAGGACAAGCACCATGTCAGATCCGCGGCAGATCCGCATCTTATGGGGACCGGGCGTCACTCGTGGAGTACGAATGTCCTATCTGCCCCGCGGCGCACGACACTCACAATCGCCCGGCCCCAGCCGATGGCCGCGGATGGATGTGGAGATGGATTTCGACGATTATGTACTTGCCTGTGTCCTTTCGCGTGCGCTCGAGGAGATCGATGCCGGCGAGGCGACGGCGACGGAGGCAACCGGTCTTTCGCGCGCCGAGTTACAGGATATCCTGACCCGTAATTTCCCCTCCAGTTTCATCCACTCATTCTCATTGGGAGACGTGAGCGATCCCGAGATTGGTATGGAGGAAGACCTTCTGCGCGGACTGCTGCTAACGCATGCCCGGCCGGGCGATCCCACGAGCGCCCGCTTCGCCAAGATCATCGCCCGGCGTGCCTTGCGCAATGACCATCTCTGGCAGGACCTCGGCCTCTTCGACCGATCCGAGCTCAGCCGCTTGCTTGCCACGCACTTCCCGAACCTGGCGGCCGGCAACACCGAACACATGAAATGGAAGAAGTATCTCTACTACAAGCTCTGCGAGGCTGAGGGTTTTTCGCTTTGTGCGGCGCCCAGCTGCCGGGAATGCCACGAGTCCAAGGATTGCTTTGGCTCGGAGGAGGGCGAGAGCCGCCTTGCACCGATCAAGAGCGGGACCGATTTGGACTAGAGCCGCTTTCGCCGGCGATTGGAGGCCGCAGGCTCGATCGCCATTAAAGTCCCAGCCGCTTTTCCCGGCGGCGTTGCACGGAGGTGGGGATGTTCATCGCTTCCCGATATTTTGTAACGGTGCGGCGCGCGATGTCGATACCGGTTTTCCTGAGGCGGGCCGCGATCTCCTCGTCTGAAAACACATGATCGAGCGTTTCTGCGGTGATCATTACCTTGATGCTATGGCGGACAGCTTCGGCGGAGTGTGCCTCGCCACCTTGGGAGGAGGCGATTGCGACGGTGAAAAAATACTTTAGTTCGAATACGCCGCGCGGAGTGAGCATGTACTTGTTCGATGTCACCCGACTTACCGTCGACTCGTGCATGTCAATCGCGTCAGCGACAGTCTTAAGATTGAGAGGCCGGAGATGGGCAATGCCATGTTCCAGAAACACATCCTGCTGGCGGACGATTTCAGTCGCTACCTTGAGGATGGTCTTGGCGCGCTGATCGAGGCTGCGAACCAGCCAGCTTGCGTTTTGGAAGCATTCGTTGAGGAAGGCCTGGTCTTCTGAATTGTGTGCCGTCAGGCGAGAGACTTCGGCAAAATAGGTCTGGTTGATCAGCACTTTGGGCAGCATGTCCGGATTAAGCTCGATTTGCCATCCACCTCCGGGCGAGGGCAGGACCCAGACGTCGGGGATGATATAGTCCGGACCTCCGGATTGATATCGGTTCCCAGGCTTGGGATCGAGGGTACGGATTTCATGCAACATGTCGAGAATGTCGTCCTCATCGACACCACATAGCCGCTTCAGTGCCTGAAAATCGCGTTGCGCCAGCATCTCAAGATTGGCAACCAACGCTGCCATCGCGGGATCGAAACGGTCTCGCTGGCGCAGTTGGATTTCAAGGCATTCGCTGAGAGTTCGTGCGAATATTCCCGGTGGATCAAAGAGCTGCAAGGTTCCGAGAACCCGCTCTACATCAGCCTCTCCGACATTCAGCCTCCGGGCCACATCCAAAAGGTCTGCATGAATATACCCAGTGTCCTCCAGATGATCGGTAAGCTGGCTGGCGATCAGCCGCTCCTGCGGGGTGAATGCAGTAAGGGCCACCTGACGAGCGACATGGTCATGCAATGTTTCCGCTGAGGCGGCAAACTCTTCGAGGGCAGGCCTTTCCCCCGCGGCAACATTGGCTGTGTCGCGGATTGATTTCCATTGCCTGAGCAGTTCCGAGGTCTCGGCCCTCATCGGCCCATCGCCGTCGTTTTCGCGCGCGCCGATGTTCTGGTCTCCCTCCGAAACCGGCGATAGATCGCCAGACGTTGCACTTTCGTCTGACGCCAACTCGAGGAACGGGTTCTTCTCTATTTCCTGCTCGACGAACTGATGCAGTTCGGCATGCGCCAGTTGCAACAAGCGTATCGACGCGATGAGTTGCGGCGTCATAACCAGCGATTGCTGCTGGCGTTGAAGAAGGCTTACAACGGACTCCATGTAGAGCGAAACTCCTGTCGAGCGACGCACTGCGCGGTGCGTAATGATAGCTGCGGGACGTTGGCTCCTTTAGGTCATGCGGCGGCCGGGGCCTTTAGCCTCTCAAGAACGTTCTGCGGAGAAGAGACGCAATAGGGATCGGCTTCGCAGTTGTCGGAGAAACCGTCCTCCTCGAACCACTGCTCGATCACGCCGTCGTTGATTACGGCAGCGTAGCGCCAGGAGCGCATTCCGAATCCGAGATTGTCCTTGGCGACCAGCATGCCCATCTTGCGCGTGAATTCCCCCGAGCCGTCGGGAATGAGCTTTACCTTTTTCAGCCCCTGGGCCCTGCTCCAGGCGTTCATCACGAACGCATCGTTGACGGAGAGACAGTAGATTTCGTCAATGCGCTCCTTCTGGAACTCGGTGTAAAGGTCCTCGAAATCGGGCAATTGATAGGTGGAGCAGGTCGGAGTGAAGGCGCCTGGCAGCGAGAACAGGATGACGCGCTTGCCCTTGAAGTAGTCGTCGGATGTCTTGTCTTCCCACCGGTACGGGTTTGGCCCCGCGATGGATTCATCGCGAACACGCGTCCGAAAGGTGACCAAGGGAACCTTCTTTTTCACAGTCATCAATATTGCTCCTCTACAAGAAAACGGACTCATCGCTCTCGATTGCGCCTGGTGCGCGTACGGACCTTCGACCGACATGCCGGTCGTGCAAGTGCCATGCCATGTTATTGAATGCCGGAAGCACACTGCTCTTGCACGGAGCAGGCTTGGCGTGCGCGGAAGGTCCGTGCCCTCGCCAGGAAGAGCACGCCGATAACCGCTGGTCAGGTGCAGTTCGCATCATCGCGGTTGCAAATTTGAGGCTTTTTGCGCTCTGTCGCTTGCGTCGCAAGGCGGACAAGAATGTCGGAATCCCGACGGCCCACAGGGCCGAAGGCCAGCGGTACAGCGCCGCCGGTTCACCAACGTGGATGCCCTCTCGCGCGAAACTCCACCGGTACCCTTATAAACCCTTGGCTCCTGATCGACCGCAGGATGCAGACGAACGTCCACCCTGTTCCGGCGGCCCGGAGTTGTCGCTTTCGTGAGTTGGAACGTCGGAGATGTCGACCGAGCCCGCGCGAGCGAGGCGGTCGGCAATCATGGAGCGCGAACGCGTTGTGAAGGACGAGCCGTTCGAATTCCTCGGCGGTAGCGGGCTCGTGGTTTTCGCCCACGGATGCAGGCTGTTGTTGGGCGATTGTTGTCGCCTCTGCGCCGGTGGGAAGAAGGGTTGTCACGCGGTTTGATCGAACGCGGTGGTGAGAACCTCAGGCGGCGGGTTGTCGATGGCCACTAAATAGCTAGATCGGTTCACGCCCATTCTATTCGGGATGTGGACCCTACTGAATTGAGTAATTTCTGCTTTGAGCCACTGTAGAGACTGTTCAAGGGCCCAATACTCCAGTTCAGCGACTTTCAATGGGTTGCTCTCAAGGAGACCATTGATATGAACATATTCGGCCGGTTCACGCAGTGGCCAAGCGGGATGCTCAAAAAAACCCTCCCCCATAACGGCGCTGCCACGTCGATCCCTCATAGCGGCGTGATAAGACCACGTATTCTCAAAGCAGATACGGTCGACCCCCATATCTACGAGCGATGAGGTGATCTTTTTCACTGGAGCCTTACCTGAGCCGATCGGCACTCCAAGCAAACCGCCTTCGCCGGGGGGCAAAATTACGCAATCTTTTAGATGTGCCGAACGTATCCAACGGCGCATCAACTCCAGCGATGTTAGTGGATCTTCGTAAAAAAGCATCGAGTTCACGTAGTCGAAAAGGCCCTGCACCCACGGGCTGTCGACGTGGGAAAGGATTTCCCCGACTTCGCTGGCCGAAATATCCTCATGGTTTTCGAGAAGCACCGGGATGCCGGCGCGCTCCGCCAAAAGTGCGGCTTGGGAGAGATTGGCTTTGGCTTCTTCCAAACGCAGTCGCCTGTCAGGCGTTCCATTGGTGTAGGTCCGCAAATATCCGGCGCCAAGCTCACGCCCAATACGGAGTACCCGCTCGATGTGCGTTGGCTCGGTTCCGGCAGTTTCGATGTCGATGAGTATCTCGCGTTTCTCAAGATAAGCACGAAGCTTGCGGAGGTGCGCCAGCTCAACCCCCGACAGTTCGATATACGGTTCGAAACACGAGACGTTCAGGCCGTCGAATCCGAGGTCGGCAGCAAGGTCAACAAGCGAGAACACATCAAAGCCGGGCTTGTGGCGATATTGGTATCGAAGGCCATAGGAATGCAGGAACAGTTTGGTCATGATTTCGAGAAATCCAGTTGGCGGGATGAATCCGAGGCTGCGAAGATTGCGAGCAGTGAGGCGGTAAGAATGAAGATTCCGGGAAGGACAGGCGCCGTCGAACCAAGCAAGAGGCCCGTCGCGTTGAGCTTGATCAGCGATCCCCAATCAGTGTTCGGTGGTTGAACGCCGATACCGAGCAGGCTGAGCGCGCTCAAAAACATCAGAGAGGCTACGAAACGGTTTACGAGTTCGACAGCTGCGTAAGGGCGAATGTTCGGCCAGATGTCCCGCGTGACCGTATAGACGAAGCCTTCGCCTCTCATGCGGGAGAGTTCAACGAATGGCTCTGCAAAGATTTGAACAACCGGTGCCTTGAGCGAGCGATAGGCCCGCGTGAACTCGACTACGGTGATGATGAGGATAAGACTCGATGTGGTCGATCCGCATGCAGCGATGAGCACGAATGCGATAGTGAGGCCCGGTATGGAATTCAGGGCATCCATGCTGCGGGCGAGAATCGTGCCGGCAAAAGAGGGCATGGCGCTAGACAACACTGCGCAGGTTAGACCGCACGCCAACGACAGCAATGTCGCCGCTGCGCAGACGGACATCGTGACGCTGCCCGCACCTAGAATCTCGGACAGCAAGTCGCGGCCCAGATAATCGGTGCCCAACAGATGTGTGGCAGACGGGCCTTCGAACAGTCCCCCTCCTGAGAAACTATCCGCCGATGCGCTCACAAAGGACGGTGCGACCATGAAGAAGAGTATAAAGGCGACGAATATCAGAGGGCGCATTCGCGAAGCCCCTTTCTTTGAGGCAACTCGCTGAGCGGCAAGTTCTGGCCAGACGAAGAGATTTCAATGTTGTGTCCGGTCAGATGTACCACTTGCCCGTTGCGCAAAGTCAGAACATCGCGCGCAAGCCGAGCAACAATCTCCGGCTGATGCGAAACGAGCAGCAGGGCCACGTTGCCGCTGGCTGTGTGCTTATCGAGAATATCTGCGACGACCTGCGCATTTGCCGGATCCAGTGATGCCGTGACTTCATCGAGCAACAGCAGTGACGGGCTGCTGGCTAGCGCCAGCGCTATGCCCAGTCGTTGACATTCCCCGCCTGACAGCTCCGCGCTTCGTTTGTGACGATAGTCCGCCGGCAGGAGGACTTGCCCGAGCATGTCCGCGACTGCATCAGATGAGTGCTCGCGGCCAGCCTGACGCAACCGCCTGCGAATGAGATATTCGGCGCTGAGAGAGGGGTTCAGGTGCAGCTTCACCGACTGCGGTACATATTCGAGCCGACGCTTTTGCTCGACCGTCCGGCGGGAGTAGTGCAGCGGCATCCTCTTACCGTCGATTTCAATTATACCTTTGGCATCGCCATGTTGCCCAAGGAGACTGCGGAGGATTGTCGTCTTTCCGGCGCCAGAAGGTCCGACAATGCCGAGGCAGCCTCCCGGCCGTACCTGAAAATCCACATTTTGAACCAGCGGGCGACCGCTTGGTGCGTTGACGCAGAGGCCTGCCACCCGCAATCGCGGATGCTCAGTCGGCTGAGGCGCGGGTTTCGACGAGGGGAGAGATGCCGCGAAAGGCAGCGCCGGAGGCACCGGTTTCGGTTTGCCGTCCGACGCGACAAAGCCACACAGATCAATGGTCTGATCTGAACACTCGGCGAAGAACGGCAACTCATGCGAGATGACAAGCGCTGCAGCACCGATCTCCTCAATACGAGCCTTGATGTCCCGCATGACGCTCGCCTTGAGGTCCGTGTGTAGCGCGGTTGTCGGCTCATCGAGGATAATAAGTCGAGGCGTGGCGCAGAACACCGTCGAGATCAAGATGCGCTGCAATTGCCCACCGCTATATTGGTGCGGATAGCGACCCTCTTGAAATCCCGGAACCTCCAGCCGATCAAAGGCGGCCTGGAGAAGCCTCAGGCGCTCGCTCCGCTCTAGGGCGGTATCGCTCGCGAACTCAGAGATCTGACTGACAACATTGCGTGACGCCACGAGTGCCGTTGCGGAGGATTGCGGAACGTAGAGGATCTCGCGTCCCCAAAGGGCCTGCCGCTGGCGCTGTTGCATGTGCCGCAATTGCCGGGTACCGAACAGGACCTCGCCGCCCAGTATGCGAACGTTGGGTCTCATCCATCCCATGAGGGCAAGGCAAAGACTCGTCTTGCCGACGCCGGACGGCCCGATCATCGTCGATAGCGTGGCGGGTTTCAAAGCCATTGAGAGTTTATCGATCCGCCGTGCGCCTGTGGCGGAGTTGCAAACGACGGCCGAAAGGTCTTTGACTTCGAACACATTGGTCGTCACATCTGCGGTATTTTGTTTCTCGGAGCTGGCCGGTTTCATAGGGCACCTCTTTTGCTGATCCGGCCGGCTATCAGGTCCGACAGGGAATAGATGCACACATAGATTGCAGTAATGAACACCGCGCAGAATTGAAGGACCGGGATATCCCGCCATACGACAGAGGACACGGCCAACTCGCCGATGCCCGAAATCCCGAAGACGACTTCAATCACCAGCACGCCGGTCAGCAGGTAGGCGCAGTAAATGAGCAGGAGATTGAGGATTGAAGGGAGAATCGACGGTACTGCATAATGGAGCGCAATCCAGCTTCGGCTGAACCCGCGGAGGCGAGCGAACTCGAAGTAGTCCTTCTTTTCCTCCATCAGTAGCAGCGACGCCAGCATGCGACCGACATAGGCAATCATGCCGATGCCGAGACACGCGCTTGGCAGGATAAGAACGCGGATGTGCTCGGACACCGACTGATCCGGTGCCAATCGCGAGACGGCCGGCAGAAAATGGAGTTGGACCGCGAAGACGTAAATGAAAATATAGGCGATGAGAAATTCCGGCGCGCAAAGCACAATCTGCATGGAGAACTGGAAAAAGCGCCGGATTTGCGGTGGCGCGAGGAACAAACCCACGCCGGCGGCGCAGGCGAGCGGGAACCAGCAAAGTGCGGCGACGGCAAGCATGAGCGTATTGGCAAGACGCGGCTGAACGACCTCCCACACTGGTCTGCGACTGGTAAATGATTGACCGAATTCTCCGTGCATGAAGTGAAACAGCCAAGTGACGAAGCGCTCCGGCAAGGGGCGGTCCAGCCCAAGGCTATGGCGCAGTTGTGCGCCCAGTTCCGGCGTGTAGTCCTGGCCGAGCAACTCCGTTACGAAGTCGCCCGGAATGAGTGCCGTGCCGAAGAAGATCAGGGCGGCGGCAACCAGGAGAATGGTCAACCTAATTGCCAGTTCAAGCGCTATTGAGTAGAGGTTTGACAAGGGCGACCTCCGCTCGTTTTGCTCAAGGGTGAGAGAGTAATCGGACATCGCAGATCAGGCTCCCTGATCCAGCCAAAGGTCAGCCATGGCCGGCCCGGTTAGAGAGCCGAGGGGCGAAGGCGAAACGCCTTTCACCCTGGTGGAGATCGCGTCGAGTTGATTGAAGAACAGCGGGATGCCTGCGCCGCCATCATAATGGATCGTTTCCTGGATTGCCCAGTACAGCTCTCGACGACGGTTGACATCGGTCGTGGCAACCGCCTCGTCCATCATCGCGTCCACCTTCGGCCGGCTCCAGTGCGTTTCGTTCCATTTCGCGCCCGAGCGATAGGCGACGCGCAACATGAGATCGGGTGTGAAACGCGTGCCCCATCCGCCAACCATCAGTGGCTGCTTCAGCCAGACGTTGTCCCAATAGCCGGTGACCGGATCGCGTTTCGGTTCAAGCGAAATGCCGGCCTTACGAGCGCCGTCGGCGTATATCTGCGCAAGATCAACCGCTACACCGGGCGTCACGGCGTCGGAGGCATGCAGAACCTGCGTCGGGAAGTCTACACCGGCCTTCTGGAGAATGGATCTAGCCCGCTCCGGATCATAGGGGCGAACAGGCAATTCCGTATGGTAGAAGGAACTGAAGGGCGGGATGGGATGGTCATTGCCGATCTGCGCATGACCGGCGCAGAGGCGGTCGCGCATCTGCTCGCGATCGAATAGATGTTTCAGCGCCTCGCGAACTTCCGGCCGGTCGAATGGCGCTGTGTCAGTCAGCATGGCCACCACGTTGTGGACGCCGCTTGTGGAAGAGACGACCTGGAAGCCGGATGTCGCCGCGATGCGCTTTGCGAGCGTAAAGTTGATCGTCTGCACGGCATCCACATCTCCGGCGAGAAGAGCAGAAACACGTGCGACAGGATCCTGATTTCCCTGGAACGCCACCTCGTCCAAGTAAGGCTTGCCGTTCTGCCAATAGTTTTGATTGCGGCGATAAACATTGACGCCGGCCGGATTTAGTCCGTCCGCCACGAAGGGACCGGTGCCCACCGGCTTGTCAAACGTCGAGAAACCCTCCGGGAAGATGTAGAATCGGTCCTGCGCCAGTAACAGGGGGAAGTCTGCATCCGGACGCGAAAGCGTAATGCGCAAGGTATGCGTATCTTCCTCGATGATATCGGTGATGTGTTCGAGAAGGTCGCGCAAAGGCGACTGCAAAGTCGGGTCGCGAAGTCGGTTCAGACTGAAGATGACGTCTTTTGCAGTCAGGCTCTTGCCGTTGTGAAATTCCACGCCGCGGCGTAGCTTGAACACCCAGTCATCGACCTTGTTTTTGACCGGCTCCCAACTCGCGGCAAGCATCGGGACCGGGTTAAGGCGGCTGTCGATGCCCACCAGTGTTTCTCCGATGATTGCGTAGGCGAAATAGACGCTCCAGGATGCGACCTTGGTGGGATCGAGCAGAGAAGAGGATGCGGTCTCTTGCAACATGACTCTGAGTCGGCCGCCCTTGCTGGGAGCGGTGTTTGCTTGTGCCAGAGCAGAGCGCGTTAGCGCCGCAAGGGCGGAGGCGCCGAGAGAGACATTGAACATGCGTCGGGAAATGGGATGATTAAGCATTGCCGCATCCGTTCTTTGAGGAGACTTTTGCATGGGCGACCAGCCGACATGATCTCTCCGTTGCCCGGTCGTTTGATAACTCGTATATACGAGTTTCTGTGACGGACGCATGACAGAAGGAACAATTTATGAGCTCACCGCCATACGGGTCGTCAGCACAACCGCGTTGGAAAACGATTGTGGAGACGTTGCATCGCGAAATTCTTGAAGGAGAGTTCGATGCGGAAGGGCGTTTGCCGGCGGACACAAAAGTGGCCGAGCGCTTTGGCGTCAGTCGCATGACCTCGCGCAAAGCACTCGCGACCCTTCAGAACAGAGGTCTGATCAGGATCGAGCATGGCCGCGGGGCATTTATCGAAACCGATGTGCTTGAATACCGCCTGGCCTCGCGCGTGACGTTCCCTCAGAACGTCCGGGCCAACAATCAGTTGCCTAGCCGCAAGCTGATCCACGCTGACAACAGACCCGCTGATGCCTGGATATGCTCCTGTCTCGACCTTGCCCCCGGAGCAACCGTACTGACTGTTCAACTGATCGCCGCAAGCAATGGTCGACCGGTGGCGTTCAGCACCAATTTCCTGGAATTGCCCACGTTCTCGGGCTTCGTGGAGGCGATGGGTCCAGAGGCGGATGTTGAAATCGCCTTGGAGAAATTTGGATTTGCAACTTTGTGGCCCGGCACTGCCAAGGTGATCGCGCGGATGCCGTCACAAGAGGAAGCCAAACTTCTGGATCAATCCCTCTCGCGGCCGATCGTCGAAAAGAAGGCCTTCGACGTCGACGAGAACGGCAGGCCAGTATGGTGTCATGTGACCTGCTACGCCGCCGACCGGATTCAGTTCGTTTTTGACGGCGCCACCCAACGCGGGAACGGTGCGTAGGCTTCTCCGCTGGCAAAGTCGTTCAGGCCGCGTTGGGCCAGACTCGGCCGTGAACGGCATTGAAAATTTCCGCAGATGTATTCGCCGCAACTCCCCTCTGTTCGACGTCAGACGGTGTCGGACACGCGACATAATATCGTTTGGGTATCGTATTGTTTTAAAGAGCTTATCTATTCGGCACGCATTGTGCACAGCCCTGTTCCGGGGTCGGTTGCGCGGATATCGCCGTCACATGCCTTTCCGCACTGAGGCAAATTTAGCTTCATTTTTCCATTGCGACCATAGATCCGAAGTTTTGAGGAGAGCTGGTGATGAAGGTGAACTACGCCTATGGGGACTTCTCCAGTACCGCATCTTACTATGCTGCACGGGCTGACTACGACAAAGTTGTCCTGGATCTCCTGACGGCTCATGTAGGTGCGTCGAGGGCCGATTTCACCGTTGCGGATATCGGTGCCGGAGCCGGGAAGCTGACCATCGACCTTGCATCTCGCCATTTGCGAGGATTTGCGGTCGAGCCCAATGAGCAAATGCTTACTGAAGGAAAACGTGCAATGACCACTTGTGATGCGTTCGACTGGCGGCCCGGAACGGGAGAGAACACGTCACTTCCCGATCAGTCAGTGGATTGGGCGATTGTTAGTAATGCTTTCCATTGGATGAATCCGCAGGCAACTCTACTTGAGATGAGGAGGATACTTCGGCCCAGTGGCTTTCTTTCGGTCATCTATTGCCTCCCTGATCAACAAAACTGCGAAATACGCTCCATGATAGAAAATCACATCTCGGCCACGTTTCCTGGACTTAAACGCGTTATGCCCGGAATACTTGAACTGATGCCGCGCCTTAAGGATGTTGTCCATCTCTCTGACGCGTTCATGGAGTGCCTGCAGATTCATCGTCAGCACGTCGTCTTGAAAACTCCGGAACGTTTTCTGTTGTCTTGGCGTGGGGTGCACGACATCCCAAGTCAGATCGGCGCAACACGGTGGGAGGACTTGCTTTCCTGGATCGAGGGTCAGATTGGCGGCGCTCGAGAGCTTCGATTGCCGCATGAAACCACAAGCTGGACTGTTCAGCTCAAGCATGAGTCGTGAAGGCGACGAAAGCAGGCTCAATAAAGCGTGGATAATAAGCAAGCAATTTGGCGGGTAATCGAGGACGCTCTCTCGAAGGAAATCCTTGCAGGTGCATTTGACGGAGTTCTCCCACCGGACACCGAAGTGGCCAGACGCTTCGGCGTTAGCCGGTTGACCGCTCGCAAGGCGCTGGCCAGTTTGCAGAGCAAGGGGCTAATCCGAATTGTGCACGGGAAAGGAGCGTTTGTTGAACAAGACGTCGTTCAATATCGCATTTTGCGGAGAATGACTCTTTCGCAGAACATTTTGGAGTTTGACAGCCAGCCGCGGCGCCGGCTTCTCTCGTATAGAGTCGAGAACGCATCGTCGGAGATTGCTGACCGCTTGCGAATTATCGAGGGAACCGATGTGTTGGTCATTGATTTGCTCGGATTTGCTGGCGACCGCCCTCTCGCAATTAGCCGAAGCTTCCTAGATGCTCAACGATACGGCAAGTTCGTCGAAGCCATGGGAGAGCATGCTGACTTTGAGCGTGCTCTTCTTGCCTACGGTATTAAGACTCTTAAACCGACGACTGTAACGGTGTCTGCGCGAATGCCGACCTCTGAGGAGGCGACTCTCTTGGACCAATCGATTGCACGACCCGTAGTGCAAAAAGAAAACGCCGAGTTAAGTGACGATAACGGCCTATTTCGCTATCACATCGCCTGTTATGCAGCGGACCGAATAAAGTTTATCGTTGATGCCGACGTGTAGCCCATAGAGGGTGCGGACGAATTTGCCTCGAGGTTTCCTCGAAGGAATACAGCCTGATTTATCAATGGTTGATAATACTAAAGCGTATCGCGTTTAATCGGCCTCGTATCCGGCAGCCTTGAAGTAGTTGCGGCATTCTGTGACGGAGAAGAGGTTGCAGATGTCGCCGAGCGCCTGTGCGATGGCGTCAAAGCTGCGGGCGGCGCGTTTTCGCAAGAGTGTCTTGAGTTTGGAGAAGGCCATCTCGATCGGGTTGAGATCGGGCGAATAGGGCGGCAGGAACAACAGCCAAGCGCCGCGCGCTTTGACCAGGTCCTCGGCCCGTTCGCTCCTATGGAAGCCGACATTGTCGAGAATGACGACGTCACCCGGTGACAGGGTCGGGGCGAGTTGCGTTTCGACCCAGGTGTCGAAGATGCGCCGGTTCATCGGCGCATTGACGATCCAGGGCGCAACCATTCCATGCGAGCGCAGGCCGGCGATGAAGGTCTGTGTTTTCCACGAACCGAATGGCGCGTGACTGCGGTAGCGCCGCCCTCTCGGTGACCATCCTGAGCGCTTGGTCAGCTTTGTGTTGGTCGATGTTTCATCGATAAAAATCAGCCGCGCCAGTGCCTTGTTGAAGAAACGCCGGCGCCGCCTGATCCACAACTCACGGGCTCGCGCGATCTCCGGGCGTCGATGCTCGCTTGCCCGCAGGCTTTTTTTTGTGGCTCAGCCCGAGCCGATGGAGAAAACGGCCGACATTGGAGCGGTGCACGAGGACGCCGCGGCCAGCCAGTTCCACGCACAGCTCGTCCAGCGTCAACTCGCCATTCTCCGCCAGGCGCTCGCGCATCCATGCATCATGGGCATTCAACTTGCCGCCACCCAGATGACCTTGCCGCCGGGGCGCAAGCGATCCGGTCGCGCGTTTCAGGATCATCAGATTGTTCACAAAACGCGGCGACACGCGGAAGTGCCGAGCCGCCTCTCGATGGCTATGGCCTTCCTCGACAAACGCAACAACACGCACACGCAACGCGATCGGATGTGATTTGCCCACGGCGCTCCTCCCTCTGTCAATCAAAGGGAATCACATCTCCACTGATTTGAGAATCCTGAATCTCAAAAGCCGCGACACGCTTTAGAGGTCGGCAAATTACGATCATACCGACTACGCTTTGGGCGGCGAATCTACTCGTCCGAGCGTTTGCCCTTCCACAGAGAGGTCCCAAACTGGCTATCGAAAACCATCCCTCGATGCTCCTCGGACGACGCACCAAGTACAACTGTTCCGGAGATTTCATCGTTCACCAGGGAACCTTCAAATGAATAAAGCACTCTCATCGAGTCATGCTGGTGTGCTGCATGCAACGACAGCGTGTTGCCGATGGCAATCCCATTAACCACCCCTATGCCGCGTTGAGTGTGGTGAGTTCCCTCGATTATCCCTGCGTCGTCTCCGGAGAGTCGAAGAATTGATTCTTCATCACGGTGGGCGAAACTGATGGTTGTCGACCAAGAGCCCCCAAAATCGCAAACCGGAGAGGTGCCAGCGTATTGTCTGGGTCGTCCAAGGCAACCGCGAAGAGCAGCTACGATCTTTGTCGCCGCTAACTCTGCTTCCCCCTCTTCGATGTTGAACGGATCAACAATGATGTGGTCTGGCCGCACCCAAAAGTCATTTAGCAGAACTCTCGGGCGTTCCGCGAGCAGGTCGGAACGGAACTTGCTGGGCTCAACGTGATATTTATCTTCATCAATGTCGATCCTGAGCCTCGGCACAACGTTAAACTCATCAGCGGGAATAACTGTTGTTCTGACGCCGGGAAGGCGAGCTATCGGAAATGCGATGAAATCTAAAGCGCGAAGCCATCGCTGTTGCTCTTGACAGGCATCTGGATCACTGAACCATTGCTCCAGGGCTACGATAGCGCCTATCATTTCCTCTTTCCCGACTTTAATAGGTCTGCCCCAGGCTTGGTGGGGCGCACCAATCTGCCATGCGGCTTTGGTCAGCGCCTTCGATCCCACAAGAAAAGCCGTCGATTGCGGGCCTCGTAGATATTTGCCCGCAGAATACACGACCATGCTCGCCCCCCTTTGAAGCCACACGTCCGGTGATGAAGGTCCCATGCCAGCACAGTCCACCAGAATGGGAATCTTGGTCATAGCGGCTTCCGCTGCGATACCCTCGAGCCCACCGAACTCGCTGACCGACCTCCTGCCTAGAACGCAAATCATTGCCGCTCCGGACTGCACCTGCGCTCGGAGTTCGGAAAGGGAATGGAACTCAGCAATGATTGCGCCGCTCATTCGAAGAGACTGATCATAGGCGAAACGATGGGTTCCCGGCATGAGGATCAAAGGGCGCGGTTCAAACTCAGGAAGCGATAGAATATGCTCGGGATCGTTGCCTGCGATACACGCTGCGGCGGCGAGAGCCAATGCAGCGGCACTCCCCGCCGTGATAACTCCCCATTCGGCTCCCGTTAGCTCTTGAATTCGTGCCGCGATCGCGTCCGCCAATTCATCGAGATCAACAAAGGCATCGGCGGCCGCTTCCATAGCCCTTCGAACTGCCGGTAGCGGGCTGCTTCCGCCAAAGTTTGTCCGCACGCCCGCGCAATTGATGAGGGGCTCCACGCCCAGCTGCCGGTACACATCACCTGCAGAGTTCATGCTTGGCTCCAATCCGCTGACGATCGTTGTTCCGATCGCGCTTGCGTGGTGTTGATGTCTCTGTCCGTAATCTGTCGCTGTGAGAAATAGCGACAGGGTCGGCGGATCTCCGAGCAAATGGAAGAAGAGGGCCAGTGAATAGAGGAGACACCGAAACAATGATTCAACCGCGGTCGGCCCATTTTCGAGAGCGTTGGTGAATGCAGAGGAAACCCAGACGGCATGCGACGCGCCGCGAAATCTCTCCAGATTATGGCCTGAATGCAGACGCGCGTTCTCCGGCAATGCGGTCTCGAACCAGTCAACGTTTCGGTCTCGATCTGCAGTGATGTGCCGAGGAAGTATCGGAGCCATTCCGGTCGAAACTTCATCTCACCGACTCCCCAATATGCGGAAGATCAGGTGTGCTGCTGTAGGAACAACTCAACATTGCACAGAAGCCAAACCTGCCTTCCAAATGTATCGCTTGGAGCCTCACATCCGCGCTGATACCAGTGACGAACGGCATCCATGTCCAAAAATTGGGCCGCCGCCGGTGATCCCGAAAACAAGCGGTTGCGAAACGGCAAAGATAGATCAGTTGTAGCCCATTTGCCCAACGGCAGCGCAAAACCAACTTTCGGCCGCTCGAGAACAACACTTGGAAGAACGTCTCGATAGAGGTCGCGAAGAATGGCTTTAGTCGTGTCGAATCGTTCACTAAAAGCCGCTATTGGACTGACGAGCGCGCGGAGGAAGTGGAATAACGACCGCCAGCGGATAATGTCAGCCTTTCGCAAGGAGAGGGCATGGCGGATTACGCAGTCGTCGACGAAAGGAACCCTCGCCTCGATGCCTGCCGCCATCGTGGTGTTGTCAACCATTTCCAGGAGGGCAGGGAGGTGGTGTTGCAGCATGAATTGTTTAACACGTGAGAACAGATTGCTCCCAAGCGTTTCGAATTCAGTCCGCAGAGTTCCATACCTCGTCTGGCCATCACCCAGGTTGGCGCGAACTTCCTTGCGGAATAATTTCTCTTTCTGTTGCTCAGGAAAGTAAGAGTAGTGGTGAAGAAAAAAATCGAATTCGGAACTCTGATAGGGTGCGACCTTGAGGCGCTTAGCGATGGGGGCTGCCAACGCTGCTGGCAGCATTGCGAGGATGTGCGCGCGAGCATAGTCGAGATCGATCCTATATAGTCTGCCGTAACCGGCGAAGAGTTCATCGGCACCCTCGCCGGTTAGTGCGACCTTGTGCTCGGCCGAGATTGCGCGGGCGAGAGCGTACATAGCGAGCTCGTTGTGCATGCCGAGCGGGTGACAACGTAGAGCAATTAGCTTCGATACAATGGAGACATCGTCTGGAGTGGGAATATCCACGATACGATGATCGAGGCCGAACTTGGTCGCAACTGATCTTGCGTAGACTGACTCATCATACCCGTCTCCCTTGACGGAGCCGGTGAAACAAATGGGAGATAGTCCAGTTCGTCGGGCTATCTCAGAAGTGATGATGCTCGAGTCTAGACCGCCAGATAGGAACGTGGCAAGGGGCACGTCGCTGATGGTATGATAGGTGATCGAAGCACCAATTTCTTCATCCAAGGGCAAGGCGTCTTGCTCGTGCCGCGCCAAATGCCACCACTTTGTGAGGGTCGCCGAGCCGCCAATAACTTCCAGGTAGTGACCCGGCAGGACTTTCTTCAGCCCTTCAAAGAAAGAGCCTTCTCCGTATACAGCACGAAAGGAGAGAAAGGATGACAGAGCTTCGGCACTGATTCTTTTTCTTATGTCAGGCCATCGCAGAATGGCTGAAGGTTGAGAGGCGAACAGAAGTCCCCCAGATTGTTCTATATAATACAGCGGCTTAATACCCATCCGGTCGCGAACGAGAAACGTTCTCCCGCTGTTTCGATCATACAGGGCAAACGCAAACATGCCTCGCAGGCGCTGCAGGCACGTAATTCCCCATTTATGAAACGCCTTGCACAAGACTTCAGTATCAGAAGACGTCGTGAAGAGATATCCGCACGCCGCAAGCTCGGAGCGAAGGTCCTGATAGTTGAAAATTTCTCCATTGTACGTAAGGAGGAGATTCGTTTCGGGATCCAGGAAGGGCTGGTTAGCACGCTGATTCACATCAATAATAGCGAGCCTTCGGTGACCAAAGGCAATCGCCTCACCGACATAGATACCGACGCCGTCCGGTCCCCGGTGCGCGAGCATGTCGGTGCATTCGCGCACCGTCGTCGGTGAAATAGTTTTTCCAGGCGCCGCGTTGATCACGCCAAATATACCGCACATCTTACCTGCCTCGTTGCGGCTCGTACCGAGCTGTCATTGCTGTTGCCGACATCCACTGCCGCTCCGGCTATTTCTCCAGAGAGATAAGAGCGTCCAGCTCAATGGCACATCGGAAGCGACTGCGATCAGATATCCAGTGGACCAGGTGCCTCGAGTACGTCGCAGCCAACGAGCCTAAAAAGCGCGGGGCCGGCGCGACAAATCGCGCCGGCTTGAGCAGAGGAGCTGGTTCCAGCTTAATGCGGATGTGTCGGGAATGCCGACCCGCTCAGGCGGGAAACGACCCATGATCGCGGCTCGCTGATCCTGCGAAACAACGGGCGTGAGCAGTTCTATGACATCGCCCTTGCGAGTGACGGCCACATAAAAGTTTGCAAGGCGGTCTATCCAGGTGCCCGCCTCTTGGCCGCTCTGTGGCAGTCGGAAGGAGCGAGACGGCATATCGCGGTGAGCTCGACTGCCGAGCGGGGCTGGGCGACTTCCTGCTTGACGGGTGGCGTTGCAAGATAGAGCGACCACGTTTCTGTCGAGGAGCGGGAGATTATCGCCACCTACATCGCGCCACCTTTTTACACTTTTGCGCTCGCTGGTGCTAACCATCGAGGGCACGAGCCACTTGGATTGTCCAGAGTTGCATTCGCGCGCGGTCTCCGACCAGTTGACAAAGCCGACGACCGTATCTGCGTCTTCAACGGCGTGCATGTTTCTAAGCCGCATGTAGCCTCCGCTGAGTCCTCTTCACAAATGCCGCGACACTGGCTGCCATTCCCAATTGAAATGGAGCAGGTTCCGGCCTTTTCCGAACGCTCCGGACAACCTAGTTCCGAACTCCGATCATTTGAATGCAGCCATCCCCGAACCAAAATCGAGCGAGCGGGTGGCCGTAGTGCAGGTACATGGGTGCGAGGAAACGTCGAAGATTTTCGAGTCCTTTAGTATACCGTGACACCCGGCGAACATCGACAAAGCGGTTCTCGGCATACCAAGTGCGAATTTGTCGCTCGGTGAAAGCAAATTCGTGATAGGTGGGCGCCTGAAAGCGATCACGCACCGTGACGAACAGGTCATCATCGAAGAGGCTTCGAATGAAACCATCCTCTCCTTCTAGGAGGGGAGATTCGTTTTGACCCTTAACAGCCAACAACCAGTCAATCGCTTCTTTGGCCGTTCGACCATCAAGATTGTCGATTGCTTGCCGGAATTCAGCGTCGGAAGCATACAGCTCACGAAGATGGTTGATGCAGCGATAGAGAACCCCGTTTCCGGTTCCCATGATGGTCAGAAAGAGATGACCGCCCGGCCGCGTCACCCTTGCCAGTTCGTCAAATCCTTTACGCGGGTTCGCTGTGTGAGGCAGGACCCCCGCGCAGTGTGTGAAGTCAAAGGCTGCATCTGCGAACGGCAAATTCAGAACGCTCCCATCGATTAGTACCGATCTCGGCCCGAATTTCGAAAGGCGTCGAGCGGCACAGTCCATCCACTCCTCTCCAAGCTCAAGCGAAGTAACTTTGGCGGCACCTTTTTCGAGAAAGGCATAGGATGCATTCGCGTTTGATCCACAACCGGCGTCTAGAACTTGAAGTCCCGTGAAGCCTCCCGGATTGAAGCCGAAGTATTCTTCATCAATTAACGAGACCAATCGGGAGAAGATATGTTCGTTCTTCTCCTGCTGTCGCTGATAGCGATCGAAAACGGCACGCGTGTTACTTTCCAAAGCTCCGTCCATGGATTCTTCTCCTCCGATGCGTCACGATGAGAATTTAGGGGTTAACAGAGCTATCGATCCGATTGCCGCGAGTACGAGGTTGATCAGCCGCAGTGAATTGCCTGTGCCCGGAAATCTAAAGTGCGAAAGATGCAATACCGACAGAAGAAACGCTGCTCCAACCAAAAGCGTGCCAAGGTTCTCTACCGGCAAGATTCGATTGGCGGCAAATAGAAGCGCCAATACGAAGAGGTCGTTGTTGAGCGGCAGGCCTCGGCCGAACCCGTTAGCGTCGAGCCCGAACGTTGAAAAGTAGCTAAGGCGGAGAGCTCCAGAGACGACAAGGCAGACCGCAGCTAACAGTGCGGGAATCGAGAAAGCATTAAAAGATAAAATTAAAACCGCCGGAAAGACCGCCGCGTATACCAGATCCGCTAGTCCGTCGAAGGCACTTCCAACCTGCGCCGTCAAAGCTGATCGGTTGATGGAGCTCTTGGCGACCATACCGTCAGCGTCATCGGCTATAAGAGCCCATAACCCGAAACAGATGCTCACTTCGAAACGCCCGACCAAAGCAAAATAAATTGCCGACATGGCAAAGATCAGCCCGAGAGCCGTAATGGCGTTCGCAGCATCAAACAGATAACGGATCATCTCCTACTCCCCAACAGCGACCCGCGGCCGGGCTGCTGTCATCTCTGCGGCCGGTCAAGCATGAAAATGCACGCCTCGGCCTTCTTTACTCGATCGTCGCAACGCGCCACCGCTCGCTGCAGACCATGTGTGCCGATCAGCCGGACAAGGAACTCCTGGTCGAACGTCACAGCTCGTGGCGCAAGAGCAATGCCAACTCAAAAAAACGATTTCACTTCAGCGGTTTGGATGCGTGGATCCGTTCTATCTGTTTGCTTAGACGCAATTTTGTCATGCATCCCACAATGGAGAAGCGAAATAGCATGCGGCGATAGCCTCGCCAAAGTCCCTATAGTCACTGGACCGCCGATATCCTGGGGGGCGGCAGCGCCCGGGCCGCGTCGACGAGCATCGGCGCTGCAAGACCGAGGACGAGCAAGGCGCGCTCGGTTTGATGCGTCCTGCCGTGTGTAGGGCCATTTAGAGATGCGACGGGTTGGGCCAGTTAGAGAAATGCGACAGTTCGGCCTCCTGACGCGCTGGTCATCGTCAACGTGGCGAGAAAAGGATGACGCCCTTCAGTGCCGAGTGCAGGAAAATGGGCTTTTCGCCCGTGTAATCGGGATTGTTGATGGTATATTCCGATCCGACAGCAGAAGATATTTGTAGCCGCCGCTGTCGTGGCTGTGCCTCAGTATCTCTTCGAAGACCAGAAGGTGCTTCTCTTTTCCGCTTTCGAACGTCCTCTGCTCAACTCGTTCCGAAAACGTCACCGCGTTTTCCGCGGGCCTGCTGAGGAGGACAAATTGGCGCTCCACCGCTTCAAGGCGTTGCGGTCGCGGTAGCTCTGCACGATCTGGGCTGGGGGGTGCAGGGGAAAGCGGCTTCCTATCGCGACAGTCTCTACTTTATGAGAAGGTTCAACAGCTATTAAACCTTCCAAAAGACAGCGCAGCCCGCGCCTCAAAGCTCGTTTAGCCATTTCTTACGGACCTTAGCCAAAGTAGTTGAAAAGAAATTTAAAGCTTTCGCCCGAGCATGGATCGAAGCCAACGCACATCTCTCCGCACTGGAACGCCACCCTTGATCGAACTTGGAACCAGATTCCTATCAGAGTAGCCATTGTCGGCAAGAGAAGGCCCAGTTCTCCCGGGAGCGAAACAGGGTGATCCAAGGTTCAATGAAGCAAGTCTATTTGGACAAGAAAGTGAGGAGTACGTCATGAAAGGACATGTTCGGGAATATCATAATGCTTATGGGGAAATATGGAGCAATGTGTATGACGAATACGCAGAAGCGTTCAACAAATCCGTCGAGAACGAGCGCATTGTCAGTTTTCTCGAGCCCTTCGTAAAGAACGGAAGCGCACTCGAATTGGGCGTCGGAAACGGCCACATCGCCGTGCCTCTTGCGAAGAGAGGAGCTTCTGTTCACGGTCTTGATAACTCGGAAGCGATGCTTACCTCGCTTCGAATGAAGGACGAGGCCGGTTCTGTCACCACACAGCTTGGTGACATGGCAGAGTTCGACCTTGGTAGTCCATATGATCTTGTTTACTGCGTAAATAGCACCTTCTCACTTCTGGTGACTTTGGAGCAACAAATCAGCTGCTTTGACTCCGTGGCTAAGGCGCTAAAGCCAAATGGCCGGTTCGTGGTGCATTCATACTATCCGTTTACTGCTGATTTTTCGGACGCCGGCGTATATGGCGATCAACGAACTACGGTTATGCACATCGATGAGCGGCGCGCCATGGTTCGCTTTGCCAGACATGACCGCAACAGGCAGCTTTTTATTTCTCAAGACCTTTGCATCACACCCGCCGGAAACCGAACGATACCGCTTACGATGCGCTATGTTTATCCAACCGAACTAGACTTGCTCGCCAAGATCAGCGGACTTCAGCTTTTCGAGCGTTACGGAGACTGGCAGAAGCGCCAGTTTGAGAATGCATCTCGGCAATACATATCCGTGTTCCGCAAGCCTTGTTCGGGCATCAAGTGAATCATCGGCACGTGATCGCATACACAAATGCTTCCTCCTTCTTCGTGAACATTGGCAAAGCCAAAGCTCCACGATGTTGACCCGCAGGTCCTAATGCAGCCTTTGCTGTCACAGCCGAAGAGCGACGGTCGAAGTCGCTGCAACTTTTTTCAAGGGAAGATCCAAGAACTGCGTAAAACCGCGATGTTGGCGAGCACAGGCCGTTATGTTTGCAGCGCCTACAGCTAACACGCGATTTCGCGGGCGGTCAGGAACATTGCCTCTGCAATGCGCAGATCGTCCTCATTGTCGATCTCATACCACCTGACGCCGTCACATATGGCCGCGGCGATCCGGAAGGCCTTCTTCTGCACCAGGTCTGAGAGCAACTCTTCCATATAAGACTTTACGGCGCCACAGCAGATGCGATCGTCGAGATGCGGGACGATCGTCTCGCGGAGATCAGGGCCGGAAAAACGGATCAGATTCATCGTCTTAAAGAGCGGCGGGGACCCGTCATTCAGGTTGGCGGCAGTCTGCTTCATCCGAACTTCGGCGATGTAATCGTTCTTAGTCAGGACAACAGCGGAGCCTTCCATCGACGGGTCGAAAGGTGCGACCGCGGCGACACTTTCTGCCTCCTGCATTTCAAGATGGCGAAGTGCATCAAGCTCGAAAAAGACATCCCCTTCCAGGAGGTACATGTCGCCGGTCAGCAAGGCATGGCGCGCCAACCAAAGGGAATAGGCACTGCCGGTTTTGTTGAAGACAGGGGATTCGACATAGCTAATTTCGAGATTACCGAAATGGTTGCCGCAGGAATACTGGATATCATCCTTGCGGTAGCCAATGACGATGGTGACTTCCTCGACGCCGACAGCTTCAAGGTTGCGTAGCGCGTTGTGGAGGATGGGGGTACCGTTGACCTCGACGAGCGGCTTCGGCCGCAAGTCGGTCAATGGCCGCAGGCGAGATCCGCAACCTGCTGCGAGTATGACTGCCTTCTTAGGAGCATTCGTCATCGTTGTACCTCTCTCTTCCGCTGGCGCCGCAGCATGATCGTGTCATTCCCAGGCGTTCAGGACCTCGACGAGCCTGGTAAGGCCGATCTCCAGTTTTTCGGGCGGTACCCCGTAGGAGAGGCGAAGACCAGCCGGGTCACCGAATGTCGTGCCCGAAACCGCGGCCACCCCCGCTCTCGTCAGTAGAACGTGCACGACATCGTCGGCCGTCTTGGCCTCGTCATTGCCGAATCTCAGGCGCAGCAGACCGGAAACGTCGAGGTAGAAATAGAAGCCCCCCGTCGCCCTCGGCACGGGAATCCGTGTCAGGGCCGAAAGCGCGCCGAGACCCGTTTTCCTGGTTCCCGCGAGGTGCGACCGCAGGTGGCTCTCATAGCTGCCATCGCTGTTTAGAAGGTGTGTGAGCGTTGCGTGCTGCGCGATCACGTTCGGGTTCGAGGTTGTATGTGATTGCAGGGCCTTCACCGCGCTGATCACGTCTTGCGGACCGGCAAGATAGCCGATCCTCCAGCCCGTCAGTGCCAGCGACTTGCTGAAGGAGTTGACGATCAGAGTGCGCGGGCGAACGTCCGGGAGGATCGAGACGATCGAACAATGGGCATCGTCAACGTGGATGAAGTCGCCATAGCATTCGTCGAAAATGATCCATAGGTCGCGTTCGATCGCAAGCTTCCCGATGCCGACCAACGTTTCGGAACCATACACGGCGCCGGTTGGATTATTCGGGGTGTTGACAACCACGGCGCGGGTTCGGTCGGTGGTTGCGGCCGCGATATCCTCGACTCTCGGTACATAGCCATTGGCGCGCGTCTCCACGTGGACGGGCTTTGCGCCAGCGAGCAGTACCTGGGCCGGAAAAGTCGTCCAGTACGGCGCAGGAATGATGACCTCGTCACCAGGATTGAGCAGCACCATAGCAGCGTTGAACAGCGCCTGTTTGGCGCCACACGTTACGGCGACCTCATCGGCGCACCAGACCTGGCCGGTATGGCCGGAGATCTTCTGGGCGAGCGCCTCGCGAAGCTGTATCATTCCGATGGTATCGGTGTAACGGTTGATGCCCCTGCGGATCGCATCGATCGCACCGACCCGGATCATCGGGCCAAGATCGCTCCAGATCTCGCCGGCAGTCAAATCGATAATCTCTTTTCCCGACTCGGCTGCCGCCTTAGCCGCAGCGCGCGCTGCAGCCGTCCCCGACGATTTGAACAAGGCTGTCCGCTCCGCAAGCATGAGCGCTTCCTCGAATTGATGTCGGAGTCGCCGCGATTCTCTCATCGGCGTGCTCGTCATCAGCGCTTAGGCAGATAGCGATCTTCGGCCGCGGCCAATTCATCGTAACCCAAGAGGCGGAAGACCTCGTCGAGTGTGGCAACTTCCGGCTCAACTCCGGCTATGCTCTCCTCTGCGGCTATGCGAGAGCACACCGCGCGCATCCCGGCGACTGCAGCCCGCATCGCGTGGTTGGCCCAGATCACCGTCGAGATGCCGGCTTCTCGATAAGCCGAGACCGGCGTGCGGTAGTATTTCGTCGGCACAATCACGATCGGAAGTGTCTGCCACTCTTTCGCGAAAGCGAGAATCTCGTCCGCATCGCTCTTACGTGAATGGATCAGGATCGCGTCGGCGCCGGCATCGGCATAGGCGTCCGCGCGGCGCAGCGCCTCGTCCAGACTGCAGCCGGCGATCAACGCTTCGATGCGAGCGACCAGCAAGAGGTCGTCCCCCGTCGTGTCCTTGATGGCTTTTAGGCGCCCGGAAAACTCATCGATATCGACCAGCGGGTGGTGGTCTCCCAGGAAACTGTTCCTCTTCGGAAAGGCCTTGTCTTCCAGGCAGAGGCCGGCGCCGCCGTGCTGCAAGAGCTTCATCGCCAGTAGCCGGGCGTTGTTGAAATTGCCGAACCCAGACTCGCCGTCGACGAGGATCGGTAGTCCGCTGGCGTCGGCCATGCGCTCCACCACATCCACGACTTCAGTCCAACTCGCCTCGTTTGCGTCTCGATAGCCGAGCGCCGAGGAGATCGAAAGTCCGGAGGCCCAAAGCCCCTTGAAGCCGGCCTGAGTGGCGATTGCTGCCGAAAGCCCGTCATGGGCCTCCATGAGGAAAGACAGATCGCTGGAGAAAATAAGCGCACGAAGGATCGTCGTCGGGTCCTCAACGGCGTCGATCGGCCTGGCTATAAAAGCTGCCCGATTCATTGTCATCCCTCCTTCATAAAAGCCGAGGCTGAATGCATTCGTTGCGAAAGGCAATAGCCTAGGAGAGTATATTTGGAAGAATATCCTTGCGCGGAAATTCGTCAGCGAATTTGCAGTTAGGAATCTCCGCAAGATATGTAATAATGTAACATCGGTATATTTAAAAATATACCACATCGAAAACGCGTCCGTTCTGACAATGATTGTCGCAATATTACTATGGCCTAGAGCCGAGCCGCAAAACATCTATTAATTGTCGTCGCCAGATATATGGGGCGTGTGACAGAACGAACTTTTCTGGCATGCCGTTTGGATATCGTTCAAAAAACGACAAAGGAGAGTGCAGAGATGTGGTTCTGTGAAAAGGCCGCCCGGTGTCATGGAATAGACCTATCAAAATTTCCCAGCGAACCGGCGGCGCGTGGAAAGGCCGACGCAGCCTACGATGCAGTGGTTCAATTGCTCTGCAGCCATGCCTTGGTGCCGGGACAGCATCTCAGCGACAGGGACCTGGCGTTGAAACTCAAGATTGGCCGAACTCCCTTACGCGAAGCACTTATCCGACTTGCAGCTGAAGGAAAGATCGTATCCCTTCCCCAAAGGGGCTACTTCACGAGACCCCTCATCGAGTGGGCTCTGTTGGACTCATATGCCGTGGCACGCGAAATTCTTACCTTC
Organism: Sinorhizobium sp. P24N7; assembly: GCF_042436655.1. Lineage (NCBI taxonomy): Bacteria > Pseudomonadati > Pseudomonadota > Alphaproteobacteria > Hyphomicrobiales > Rhizobiaceae > Sinorhizobium > Sinorhizobium sp. P24N7. The sequence goes on from NZ_JBHMIW010000002.1 coordinate 432,685, forward strand.
GCATTGGCGCGTGTACGGCCGCAGGCTGCCTGCCATTCCGCCCCCTGTGATGAATCGACGCCGGCCAAACTCGCACTTGGAGCGGAAGCGATTTTCACCGAAATCGCCCAGGCGGCATCGAACTGCGAGATGTGCAAAATCATCGACAAGTTCTGTTTTTGCACCCACACCGTACGCATGGAAATAGCCGCATCTGAGCTTTCACCTTCTTTCGGGAGAAGCATCGCAACGCTAACGGCCGCGATGCGCCAACTCGGCAGCGCAACGGGCGTGGTGGAATCCGCATTAATAAGCCACTTTGACTTAGAGCAGAGTGCTCTGCCGCGTGTCGTGCAGGAGATGAACACACGATGGCTCACAAGCTTCCCCCTTGTAGCGAGAAGCTTGTAAGTCAATTCCCCCGTTCCAAGGAGGGAAGGCAGGTCCAATGTACAGGCCTACACCAGGAGGAACTCACCCCTTCCAATTAAGTTCATCGGGGCAATTTGCGGTGCTCCGGTTGAAGTGAGGGAGCACCATAACTGCAACATCCAAGGTATGCCCAATCGCCCACTGGGGATTCGGCAGGAGCTTAATCCTTATGCTTTCCGCTTCAGGATCTCGGTCAATCGGGTGAGCTCCGCTGTCCGATGGAGCAAGTTGGGGCTCCCTGCTGCACCATGACCTCCTTGCCGCTCCGCCAGTGGCGGAGCGTATTAGTCCAACACCCATTAGGTCGTAAGCCTTGTTATGCCGCACGGCCGAGTTCAGTCGCTGTAATGCCTTATTTGATGCGGCATTCGGCATAATCCAGCAGGCTTTGCGCAGGCTCACGCCTCGCTACCAAAGTAGCTTGAGGCCCGACATCAGCAAAAGAGCAGCGAGGATCGCGCGCAACCAACGATCTGCCAGATATCGGCTTCCAAAGAATGCGCCGATCGATCCGCCCGCCGCTACGGAAAATAACCAAAATGGCAACGATGTTGGCAAGGCATCCCAATATGCATAGGCGCCTATCAAGGCGGCGGCAGAGTTGATCAGATTATAAGCTGCTGTTGTAGCTGCTGTTTGATGCGCGCTTCCCCAATTCATAACCAGCATTAATGGGGCAAGGAACACGCCGCCGCCCGTACCGGTTGTCCCCGCGAGGAAACCGATAATAGCTCCAGTCGCTAAAGCAGGCCAGAAGGGCGGCACGCTTGGTGAGGCGACAGTTGCACCTTTGCGAAGTGCAGACCGGGCCATTTGGGCGGCAGAGAGCACGAGGATCACACCCACAATCGGATAGTAAAGTTCTTCCTGAAGATGAACTGCTCCGCCGACCAGGGAGAGCGGGAAACCCAAAATGGCAAAAGGATAGACATTCCGCCACGATAAGCGTCCAGACTTCATGAAATGGAACGTGCCGATCGCGGCGACCAAGAGGTTCAGGGCAAGGGCTGTAGTTTTCATGGCCGCCGGGGCGAAACCGACAAGTGCCATTGCGGCGATATAGCCCGACGCTCCAGCCTGCCCGACTGCCGCATATACCAATGCGATGGCAAGGAAGGCTGCCGCGAGCCCGATCACTTCAGTATCCAACGGCCTGCCCACTTTCTCGGGTCACTTCCTTGATGCGTGCAGCGCGTGACCACTGCCGGATGCTCGACCGCGGAAATCACAATCCTCTGTGCGTTCAGACATCACCCCAACTGCCGAAAGTATTGCTGCATCATGACTTTCAGTCCCGCCCCGAGGGCGGTATCATAGTCGAACTCCACGCCTATCAGCGCTCGCATCTGCCGGCGCATCTTTCTCCACCGCGGCCCTAACCGAGGAGCAAAAAACATGCCTCGACGAAGGATTTCCGAATTGATCGACGGCGGTTTGGGAGAGCCCGGCGTTTACGGCGGCGGTGGTATTCAGGGTGAACCTTGGCGCTTGGAACGCCTCAAGGGCTGGCAATTTCCCGGACGGGGCGATAAGCGGATTGATGTGCAGATACTCCATGCCGCCTGCCGTTCGGCGACCAAGGCGACCGCATTGATCAAGCGGATCAGCGTGCACACGCTGTGGCATAGCGTTGCCGCCCATCTGCTCGCTAGATAGTGGAGTTATGATTTTCTCCGAATGTGATCAAGGCTCGATTAGGGTTGGGTCTACAGCCGACGCAATGTGCAGAGCTTCATCAAGCTGAACAACACTGCGGCTGCTCCTGGATGGCCCACGGTCAAGGGAGCGGAAAGGGAAAGCGCCGCGCTTGGGGAGCGCGGCGCGGTTCCGCATGGGTTTTCTGGATTAACAGAACGTGAAATCCGACGCGGTCAGGCTCAAGCCGGCCAAGTGGAGCAGACTTTGCACGTTGCCCAGGTGCGCGAAGTCCTCCACGTGGTTTTCGGAGGTAACATAACCCAGATCCGCCGTCATGGTCCTATTATCGAAATAGACAATGATATCGCCTGCAGCCTCGCCGGAAACATCCCTGGCTGCGGCCGAGCCATCGGCGAAACTGTGATCAGTGATCACTACGACGTGCTCGCCGTTCGCGCCATCGGCGGGGCCGCTGTAGAAGGTGTCCACCTGATTGCCACGCGCGGCGTGATTAACGAAATTCGCTTCAAGACCATCGCTGCCAAGGCCTACCGCATCGAAGGCGAAAGTATCTTGCGCTGGGTCAAAATCCACGATGGTGGTGTGGTCCTCCGCGTTTGGCCCGTAGTTTTGATCAAACCCGGAAAGCGGGTTGTGGAACTGGAACACAAAGGTGTCGTGGCCGGCACCTCCGGTCAAAGAGTCCCTGCCGTCGCCCGCGAAGAGGGCGTCGTCGCCGGGGCCGCCATAGAGCTTGTCGTTGTCCTCACCGAGGATGGCCGGAGCGGGGATGCGCGGGTTGCCGCTGCCAAGGTCGCCATAGAGATAGTCGTTGCCCTCCTCGCCAAAGACGTGGTCATTGCCCACGCCACCGAAGACCCGGTCATTACCCTCGCCGGCCGAGATGGAGTCGCTGCCGGCACGACCGTCGATCCAGTCATTTCCCGTGGGATCGACTATCACATCATCACCATTGCTGCCAAAGAGACTGTTGCTACCCTGGCCGCCTAGAATTGTCTTTTCCATCGCGAGTCCTCTTTATGAAACAGCCCCACGACGCCACTGGACTCAGTCATATGCCCTATCGGGCAACTAGAGTAATTGATTGTTTGGATAGAACACATCGACATCGCGGATGCATCCACGTGCGCTTCGCCGCAAATTGGACCTACATGACCAGTGATCTGACTTTGATCTGAAGCCTCTCCCGCGTGGAGGTAGTCGCCCAGGTCGTGCTCAAGTGTTTGATGCAGGGCATTTCATCCGGCTTACACCGGCTCACGTTTAGGCGAGTGGTTGAGTTCGGATTGGATCGCGGCGTTTGCATGCGTTCCCCGGCGCGTGTCAGCCCGCCAAGCTCCTTGTGTCCGAAGCGGAACAACTATGTCGGAAACCGGACTAAAACAGTTGCCGAAGGCACGTAGGCCGGTGTGGACAAGTGGTGCCGGGTCAACGGCACGCTAATTGCTTCGATAACTTTGCAGGGCGGATGTCCGTAGTGCCTCAAGGAGCTAAAGGTCGATTGATCAGCATCTGAACTTCAGCGCGCGTAAGCTGGCGGCGGTTCTCCATGGAGCAGGGGTCGACCAGGATACTGTGCTGCTTAAATTAGCGCCGCTCTCATCCGCGCTAGTGCGTGGGTCGGCGCATCGTGCAGCGGAATCTCAAGGCGCCTGGGACGGGGCCGCGCCAGTAATCAACATCGAGGATCGCCGGGCGATTTCAATCGAGCGCATAAGTGCATGACCTTGAGGAGAAACCAAGTCGTGAGCAAGCCGATCCCAGATCATGTCCCGCCGGAAATGGTAAGGGATTTCAGCTTGTTCACGTCGCCCGGCATGGGCCCCACGCCAAACGGGGATCCTCACGCAGCTGTCGCCTGCGCCCATGACGCGCTGCCCATCTTTTATTCTCCCAACAACACTCGCGACGGCCGGGGTACCTGGGTCATTACGCGCGCCAAGGACCAGCGCAGGGTACTGCACGACACCGCAACATTTTCCAGCCATCGCAGCATCTTCGCCTCCGCGCTCGGCGAAAACTGGCCGATGATACCGCTGGAACTCGACCCACCAGCCCATGGTGTCTTTCGTTCGCTGCTCAACCCGCTGTTGTCGCCCAAGCGGGTGATGGTTCTGGAACCGGCCATCCGTGAGCGCGCGATCGTGTTGATCGACGGGATCTCCGCGGCGAGCACAAGCTGCGACGTTATGAAGGATTTCGCTTTTCCCTTTGCGGTCAGTATTTTCCTTCACTTTCTTGGCCTACCGGATGAGCGGCTGGGGACATTCGTCGGCTGGGGGAAGGATCTGCTCCACGGCGAGGGCGTCAAGCGAACGGCAGCCGCCCGGACGATTGTGGCGTTCATCGATGACCTTGCGGCCGAGCGCCGCAAGGAACCGGCCGACGATTTCATGACTTTCGTCGTGGAGGCTGAGGTCGATGGTCGCCCGCTAACCGATGAGGAAGTCCGTGGCATTGGCGTACTTGTGTTCGTCGCCGGCCTCGACACGGTCGCAACGGCAATAGGATTTGACCTGGCCTACCTCGCTCGCAATCCGAAAGACCAGCAATTGCTGCGGAGAGAACCGGATCGAATTGGGCTCGCGGCCGAAGAATTGCTGCGCGCCTATTCCACCGTGCAAATGATCCGCGTGGCAAAGAAAGACATCGACTTCGAAGGCGCGCCGATCCGTAAGGGGGACTACATTTCCTGTGCCACGATGATCGCCAATCGCGATCCGGCAGAATTCGAGAACCCGAACACGATCGATTTGGCACGGAAAGACAACCGCCACACCGCCTTCGCTTATGGTCCGCATCGTTGTCTTGGCTCGCACCTCGCCCGGCGGGAGATCGTCATCGGTCTGGAGGAGTGGCTGTCCCGCATCCCTGACTTCCGTACCAAGGAAGACACGGCGCCCATCACCTATGGCGGCCATGTGTTCGGAATCGAGAATCTGATTCTGGACTGGTCCTGAATATAGGTGAGGGAGCAAATACATGGAGGTACCGCATGCGCATCATCGTCCACAATGACAAATGCCAAGGGCATGCTCGCTGCTGGGCGCATGCGCCGGACGTCTTTAAACTGGATGACGAGGGCTACATCCTACCCGGTGACATCGAGGTCTCGGAGCGGGACGAACTGCTCGCGACACGAGGCGCTCGATCCTGCCCCGAACGTGCGCTTGAAATCGATCGCGCATTCGATGTGTTGCTTGATCGGTTTTTGTTCAATCAAGCTTGTGGAGGGTTTAACACCTAAATGGAGTTTCGCCGGCACAGGACGGCGCATGGCCTCTATCCAGACACCGTGCGTGAAGCCACCCAACAGCGTCAACGCCTTCGGAACTGAGGTGTTACACATCGGTGCGCAGCGTCAGCCGTTCTTGGCTGCAGTGCGGCTGCCTTAGTCCGAAATCGTTGCTGCGTAATCGAATACGCAAACGCGCCACTTCAATCTTAGAACCTGCGACCAAGCCATGGACCACAAAAAAATCGTCGAATTGCTTGACCGGGAGGCGATCCGCGACTGCCTCTATCGATACTGCCGGGGGATAGACCGCGCGGATGAGGCGGCGCTGCGCAGCTCCTACTGGCCGGATGCCTATGACAACCACGGGGCCTATGCCGGCTCGGCCGAAGGCTTCATTGAGTTCGCGCTCGGTGTCTTCAAAACGGAACCGCGCAACATCCATCAGATCACGAACGTTCTGATCGAGTTCATCGGCCCGGGAGAAGCCGCCGTCGAGAGCTACTTCACCGCGCTTCAACGCGGACCGGACGGCGGCAGGACGATCCGGCAGGTTCTGCTTTGCGGACGATACTGTGACCTGTTTCAAAAGAGGGAAGGAGAGTGGCGAATTGCCGAACGCACGGTCGTCTACGATTGGCTCGAGGAGCAGAGCCCGCAGACGGCTTCGGAGATAGAGCGTTTCGGTCTCCGCCAGCCGATCGGAGCCTCGCATCCGGAAGATCCGGTCTACGCGCTTAGGAAACGCCGCATCCCTCCAAGAGCGAGAAAATGAGGCAATCGCTGCTGGCCTGGAACGCGCTACGTCGATCCGGGGCGGAGCTGGTCGTCACCACCACAGGCCGCTGTGCCGCGACGCGGTCCTTACCCTGAAATCGCCAACGCTGGTCAGGAGAACGTATCTCATGAAGCAAGCAGAGCGCATCGTCATCATTACAGGCGCTGCAGGCGGGATCGGCCGTGCCCTGGTCAATGCTTTTGCCGCGGACGGAGGCACTGTCGTCGCCGTAGACCTCCCGGGCAGCGGCATCCTTGAATTTGCCCGCGGTCTCGGCCACCCGCATCTCGGACTTGAGTTCGATGTCTCGCGCGAGGAGGATATTGTTGCGCTTTATAACCGGGTCGAAACACAGTTCGCTCGCATCGACGTGGTCGTCAATAACGCGGCTGTCGGGCCTAGCATGGATGCGACCGTCGACACCAATATCGACGCTTTCCGACGCGTCTTGGCAGTAAACCTGATCGGGCCTTACGTCATGGCGCGGGAAGCGGCACGGCGGATGGAGCCTGGCGCTGCCATCGTCAACGTGGCCTCGCTGGCGGGCGTGGTAGGCAATCCCAAACGCAACGCCTACGCCGCCTCCAAAGCGGGCCTGATCTCGATCACGATATCTTTGGCGTGCGAGCTGGCGTCGCGCGGCATCCGCGTGACGGCAGTAGCGCCGGGCTATGTGCGCACGCCGATGGTCGAGCAACTGGAACGCGCCGGCGCGGCAGATCTCGCCGCTGTTCGCCGACGCGTGCCGATGGGGCGGATGGCGTGTGCCGACGAGATCGCCCGGACGGTGCGGTTTCTGGCTAGCCGGCACGCGGGTTACATCAACGGTTCAGTGCTGACTATTGACGGTGGTTGGATGTCCTTCAACCAGCCGGGTAATGCGAACCTGTCGGCGGATGGGACGCCAAGAGCCGAACTCTTCGGTCCGGCCGGGCACGTCGGTGCGCGAATCGTGCTTGTCACAGGCGGGGCGAACGGTATAGGCGCTGCCGTCGCTCGCCGCTTTGCGGCAAATGGCGATACTGTCGTTATTATTGATAAAGATGGTGCGGCCGCGGCAACGCTCGCGGGCTCTCTCGGTGGCAAGCATATGGCCAAATCCGTGGACGTTGCCGTCGAGAGTGACGTGGTGGCGCTGTTCGAGGAGCTGCGAGTGCGCTACGCCAGGCTAGACGTACTCGTCAACGCTACTGTTGTGGTCGACAGTTTTGTCGCAAGTCCCCAACAGGCAACAGATGAGATCAAACGCGTCCTGGATGTCAATCTCACCGGCGCCTTCATCTGCGCGCGTGAAGCGATCAAGACGATGCGCCCCGGCGGCGTGATCCTGAATGTCGGCACGACCCACACCTTTCTGCCCTTCGCGCCGCGCCACGCCTATGAAGCATCCCAAGCCGGGATCGAAATCCTGACGAGGTGCATGGCGGCCGAACTCGGGCCCGTTGGCATTCGAACAGCCGCCGTCATGTCCGGCTACACCAGCACGTCGGCCGTCGCTCAGTCCGCAAACGTCGGCAGCATCGCGCCGAAAGGGTTTCGGCCGAGTATTCCCGTGGCCGGGATAGGAAATCCGGAAGAAATGGCTGACGCAACATTCTTCCTGGCTTCGCCTGACGCCTCATACGTCAACGGTTCGACCCTTTGCGTGAACGGCGGCCGCACTTCTTCTGGCGATGCTGGATTTGCAAGCGACTTCGATCCGGAACAGCCAATGGAGGCCGCCAAATGGTTGCCGATCATGCCCTAAGGCGACCGCGGCGGCCCATCAAAACAATCCCAGGCATAGGAAACTCGCGACCGCGAATGGCAGGCGTATTGCCGAAAAACCGTTTGCCGTAAATATCGCCCGTTGCGGCCACGACTTTCGCGAACCTCTCGAGCAGCCCGATGAACAACCCTCTCCGCGACCGAAGGAATTGCCATGGAATTCGCGACATTCATCCTTGCCGCCCAGCGCGGCTATCATCAATCGTCCGACACAGTCATCCGCAACTCAGTCGAGCAGGCAGTGCTTTCCGAGCAGGCTGGCTTCAATACCGCGTGGTTTGCAGAGCACCATTTCAACAACTACAGTCTGGTGCCGTCGCCCTTGATGATGGTGGCGCATTGTGCCGGCCTGACGCGCACGATCCGCCTCGGTACCGCCGTCTGTGTACTGCCGCTCTATCAACCGCAGCGCCTGCTTTCCGAGGTCGGCTTCGCGGATATCGTTTCGAATGGTCGTCTTGAGCTCGGCGTCGGCTCTGGATACCAGAAGTTCGAGTTCGAGCGCTTCGGCGTCGATGTCGACGAGGCGCCGGCCGTCTTTTCGGAATACCTCGACATTCTCCTCAAGGGGCTCAACCAGGAGATCTTCGAGCACGACGGCCAGTATGAGACGATACCTCCCACCGCGATTTCAGTGCGCCCCATCCAGAAGCCGACCCCGCCGATCTGGATCGCGGCCGGGTCGGAGCGCAGGATGAGAAGGGCCTATCGCGAGGGCCACAATCTGTTCGTCACAGCCTTTCACGACGGCTTGGATGGTTTAGGCGCGCGGCGTGAAAGCATCGAGACTGCGGCGGCCTCCGAGAGCAAGAATGTCACCGATGCCAAGATATCTCTGCTGCGCTGCTGCTTTGCCAGCGACCACGAGGCGGAGATCAACAGCTATCTCGACAACGCCCGCTTCCAGCGACGGCTATCTGAAGCGTTGCATCAGCGCCGCCAGCAGAGCCAGGACGGCTATCTGCTTGAGGAAACCCCGACGCAACAGGACCTGTCGTTCGAGAGTATGCGCGAGAACCTGCCGATCGGCAGTGTGAATCGGGTGATCGACCGTCTGCTGGAAGAAATTAGTGTTCTGAAACCGTCTCAGATCGCCATTCAGACCCAGTTGGGCGATTTCGACCAGAAGACGATGCTCCGGCAAATCGAGCTTTGGGGAGACGAGATCATCCCGGCGGTCAACACGGTCACGCACAACGGCTCGGCCGAGACACTATCCGGCCCTGCTCAACGTGAGGTCCCGATACGGCCGGCGTAGGCGCAGGTTCAAGCAACGTCTCTCAGAACGTGCTGTGTACCCAGTGGCGATGGGCGGCTTGTCGGGACCCGCTGCAACGCTGGACCGGAAACGAACCGCGATACAAAAAAGTCATCCGACCGCGTCGGCTGACCCCCCTACGAAAGTGGGCCGGCGTCTGCCTTGATTTCGAACAAATTGTATTACTAATTAAGAATACTGGTGGTTTGAAGTGGCATACATCCACGCTATGGATAGGTGAAGATATGCGGTTCAAGGGCCTTGATCTGAATCTCCTCGTCGCGCTCGACGCTCTGATGACCGAGCGTAACCTCACGGCGGCCGCCCGCAGCATAAACCTCAGCCAGCCGGCGATGAGCGCGGCCGTCGCCCGGTTGCGGACCTATTTCCGCGATGAGCTGTTTACGATGGCTGGCCGCGAATTTATTCCAACACCGCGTGCTGAAGGACTCGCATCCAAGGTGCGCGAGGCTCTGCTGCACATCCAGCTCTCCATAGTTTCCTGGCAACCGTTCAACCCGGCCCAGTCGGATCGTCGCTTCAGGATCATCCTTTCCGATTACGTCACCCTTGTGTTTTTTGAAAAGGTCGTGGAACGTGCGGCGCAAGAAGCTCCCGGAGTAAGCTTTGATTGTCTGCCGCTTGCCGACGACTTCGAGGAGCTTCTCCGGCGCGGCGACATCGATTTTCTGATTATGCCGGACGTGTTCATGTCGACGCACCCTCACACAGCACTGTTTGAGGATAAATTCGTGTGCGTCGGTTGCCGGACGAACGAGCAACTGTCAGAGCCACTTACATTTGAGAGATACATGTCGATGGGGCATGTTGCAGTGAAATTCGGGAATATGCGGAGACCCACCATCGAAGGGTGGTATTTGCACGAGCACGGTCTCAAGAGACGTGTCGAGGTCGTCGTACAGGGCTTCAGCATGATTCCGCCCATGCTGGTGGGGACTGAGCGTATAGGGACCGTGCCCTTGCGGCTGGCGCAGCATTTCGCAAAGACAACTCCCCTGCGGATCGTCGAACTTCCGCTGCCACTTCCCCCGCTCACCGAGGCCGTTCAGTGGCCGGCCCTTCACGATAGCGATCCGGCAAGCCTGTGGATGCGTGAGATGTTATTCCAGGAGGCATCCCGTATGGGTTTGCCGCATGCCCGGGAACCACTCGAGGCTCCTGGATTTGATCTCGTCGTTCAATAGCTCTTGCGCGATGAGGCGCTGCTCGCAAAAAGTGCGCTTTGTCATCGCCACGCTTCCATGAAGACGGGATTGCTTTCCCCTTTTTGAAATCTCTCGACATTGCATCCTCGGCGCAGGCCGGCGGATATTCTTGCGGATGCGTGCGGCCAACGCGCTTCGGTTAAGCTGTTGTCGCGACAGAGTCAGACGCGAGCCCAGCGTGCGCCTGTCGTCGTCCGCGTGCGCCATCCCTCATTCGGCGCTTGCCGAATGCGCTTTTTAGCACTCTTCACCGAAGAGTGCTAAAAAGTTGGTCGCCTCCTCTTGAATTCAATTTTCGACAGAACCAGATCAACTACTGCCAGTTGCCGGAACGGACTGCCCGTACGGAGTCCATCGGTTCGGCAAAGGGCATTCATCGATCCGTTTATCCAGGAGGAAGGCATGAAGTTCCAACCACTCCACGATCGCATTCTCATCCGCCGCGTTTCGTCCGAAGAGAAAACCAAAGCCGGAATCATCATCCCGGATACGGCCAAGGAGAAGCCGCAGGAAGGCGAAGTGATCGCCGTCGGTCCAGGCGCTCGCAACGAGCAGGGCCAACTCGTTGCACTCGACGTGAAGGTCGGCGATCGCGTGCTCTTCGGCAAATGGTCGGGCACGGAGATCAAGATCGATGGCGAGGACTTGCTGATCCTGAAGGAAGCCGACGTGCTTGGGGTCATCGAAGATTTCGGCGCCGATAAGAAAGTCGCTTGAGAGCGTGCGACCGACCAAAGTTCAGCGAAGGAGTGAACCATGCCTGTCAAAGAAGTAAAATTCCATTCCGATGCCCGTGAACGCATGCTGCGCGGCGTCGACACCCTTGCCAACGCCGTCAAAGTGACACTTGGCCCTAAGGGCCGGAACGTCGTCATCGACAAGTCCTTCGGCGCGCCACGCATCACCAAGGACGGCGTTACCGTGGCGAAGGAGATCGAGCTCGAAGACAAGTTCGAGAACATGGGCGCGCAGATGCTGCGCGAGGTTGCGTCGAAAACGAGCGACATTGCCGGCGACGGTACCACCACGGCGACGGTGCTGGCCCAGGCGATCGTCAGGGAAGGCGCCAAGGCCGTTGCCTCCGGCATGAACCCGATGGATTTGAAACGAGGCATCGACCTTGCCGTCGATACGCTCGTCGCCGAGCTGAAAGCCAACGCGCGCGACGTGTCCAAGAACGAGGAGATTGCCCAGGTCGGCACCATCTCGGCTAATGGCGACGCGGAGATCGGCCGTTACCTCGCCGAGGCGATGGAGCAAGTCGGCAATGACGGCGTGATCACAGTAGAGGAAGCCAAGACCGCGGAGACGGAACTCGAGGTGGTCGAGGGAATGCAGTTCGACCGGGGTTACATCTCTCCCTACTTCATAACGAACCAGGACAAGATGCGGGCGGAGTTCGAGGATCCCTACATCTTGATCCATGAAAAGAAGCTCTCCAACCTGCAGGCCATGCTGCCCCTCCTCGAAGCCGTCGTGCAATCGGGTAAGCCGCTTCTCATCATCGCCGAGGACGTCGAAGGCGAAGCGCTGGCCGCACTCGTCGTCAACAAGCTGCGCGGCGGACTGAAGGTCGCGGCCGTGAAGGCCCCTGGGTTCGGCGACCGGCGTAAGGCCATGCTCGAGGATGTTGCAACCCTGACGGCAGGCACTGTGATCTCCGAAGACCTCGGCATCAAGCTGGAAAATGTCACGCTCGACATGCTCGGCCGTGCAAAGAAGGTCTCGATCGAGAAGGAGAACACCACAATCATCGACGGCGCCAGCGCGAAAGCCGACATTGATGGGCGCATAGCGCAGATCAAGGCGCAGATCGAAGAAACGACATCCGACTATGATCGCGAGAAGCTGCAGGAGCGCCTTGCCAAGCTCGCCGGCGGTGTTGCAGTCATCCGCGTCGGCGGCTCGACGGAAGTCGAAGTGAAGGAGCGGAAGGACCGCGTCGACGATGCGCTGCATGCAACACGTGCGGCAGTCGAGGAAGGCGTCCTGCCGGGTGGCGGCGTAGCACTGCTGCGTGCAGTCAAGGCGCTTGATGGCGTGCAGACTGCCAATGACGATCAGCGGGTTGGTGTCGATATCGTTCGCCGCGCAATCGAGGCTCCGGTGCGGCAGATCGCCGAAAACGCCGGTGCCGAAGGCTCGATCATCGTTGGAAAGCTGCGCGAGAAGCCCGAATTTTCCTATGGCTGGAACGCCCAGACGGGCGAATTCGGCGACCTCTTCTCGATGGGCGTGATCGACCCGGCCAAGGTCGTCCGAACCGCGCTTCAGGATGCGGCCTCGATAGCCGGCCTGCTGGTTACTACCGAAGCGATGATCGCCGAGAAGCCCAAGAAGGAAGCTCCGCCGGCAATGCCTCCGGGCGGCGGGATGGACTTCTAGCTAAGCCTGAAGCACAACTCGGCGGCTAGCCGGGAGCTTTCAAAAAAATGCACGTTCGGTCCTGTCCGGGAATGAGGAGGTCGTCGGCGCTTCAGCTGTTCTCGGGGAGGACCGATGGCAGGGCCTCACCCGTTTGCACGAGAAGTGATGGAGAAGCTGCCAGACCTGCCCGGTTCGTGTCACTAAAGAAGCGTCGCCGTCTTTTGAGACACGCGCGCAGCCGGAATGCCTCGGACAGTGCGCCAAGCGTCTCAAGCCTCAGGCAAGGTGCCGAGCAGTCCGGCCAGTTGAGTGCCGTCGGCGCCCCGACCGTCCATCGGATTCACCCGCTGATTTCGTCGGTCGGCGCGGCTCTGGGCCTGGCCGATGAACAGATCGACGGCAGGTGGTGCGCCGCGACCACTTGTGAGCTCTGTGCCGCTTGTGACCTAGCCAAGTCATGACGGCTTGCCGTCGATCCAGAGCCGGCGAGTCTTCGCGTCCGCTTCGCGCATGAGCTCTTTGAGATTTTCCTTATCCAATGCTCGCGTTGATCCGCATGCGTTGCATTTGAAAGTCTCGGCGTACTTCAACTGGAAAATGCTGCGTTTAGCCCTGAGGCCGCATTTCGAGCACGCGATTTCGAAGTCAGCGTCTGCGTCTTCCAAGAATTTCACCCGTTGTGGGACCGCCAGTTCGCATTCATGGTCTGTGGCAGAAGCAAAGATGCGTGAGAGGGTCGAGACCCGTTGGCGTGACATGCCTAATCCGGGGCGGCGGCGAACGAAACCCCGCGTTCAAGTGGCCGCCAACGATTTCTAGAGCCAAACGGCCCCTAAGGCGGCAACTACGGCCATGGTCATCAGGATCAATCCAACGATCCTCAGCATTCTTGTTCGGCGTGTTCGCACGCCAGTCCAATCGTAGCTCATCATGCGCTCCGAGGTTTCTTGGTCCAGGGCGCCGACCATGAGCAATTTTGGTTAACAAATGGGAAACAGACCTGTGCCTCCGGCGCGGCGGTCCCGCAGGCTATCTGTCGTAGGCTTTCAACTAGGCTCGCAGTATCTACTGAAAAGCGAAAAGCCCGGAGTTTCGTCCCCGGGCTTTAGAATTGGTCGATACCCTCAGCAGCCGCTACGCCGCTACTGGAAAATCAAAGTCGACTTTGACGTCGAGCGGCACGTCGAGGGCTTTATAAGCAGCTTCGATCTGGTCCATCTGAGATTTGCGACCAAAACGGGAAAAGGCGATCCACCTGTTCGCAATGCCAACCGAGACGACGCGCCAATTCGGCGGGCGAAAGGTCCTTGGCTTTTGCAGATCACGTGGGGACAGGTACTTCCGCATATCGGCCGACACCCTTGGTTTCCGACAAGGGCGGTGGGATTTCTTCTCCGTCCGCAATGCGCGCAGCGATAGCCTCTTCGATCGCTTTGAGCCCCTCCAGGCAAGCGTTCGGTTGTGTATCGCCAAAAGTGGTGACTTCAGGAAACGCCGGAGCGGTTACCATCCACGAGATGGTGCCATGCCCAGTCTCGTCCATCGAGAGTGTGAATTCGTAAAAACGGGACATGTTACTTAATTCCCAGGACTTTCAGAACATTCGCCACGAGACCTTTTCCCATCTCCCTGCCAATCCATGAGCGGAGAAATCTGTCTTACGGTCCCGCGACGAGCAGCCTGATGGTGGCCCGCCCTCAGGGCCAGTTAGCCGGAGCGCAGAATGTAGCGCCGATTGCTTGGAACTGTTGTCCGAGCATTTGCCGAGTAAAGCGCGGTGAACTTCTTTATGTCCGCCGCATCGACCTCAACCGGATCCATCGCGATCATCCAATCGACAATCTCACTGCAGGGCGGCGTCGTCAGGGACCCTTCGTAGGACCAGTATTCGAGCGAAGTGGGCAGCAAGCCGGATGGATCGACGCCGGCAACCTGGTTTTCTTGTCCCGCTTGCCTGGGGAATGCCGCAGCCAACGCGGTGAACGCCGGATTGGCGGCGCCAGGAACAAGGAACACGCCGAGTACACCGAGCGCATCCGATTCGGCATGCCGGTGGACGAAGTGCACCTCCATGGCGAAATTTCTGCCATCGACCAAGTGTTCGCTTGGCGCGTGAAAATGATACTGCAGCAATTCGTAGGCCCTGTCGCCACGGCGTAGTAGGCCACCAGGCGCCGCGTTTACCTGGATCGTGTGGCCGTTGTTGACGATCGAACCGCCCCTCTTCCAGTCGATTGCCAGATCCGGAAGTTCGGCCTCGATGCTGCCTGTGATGTTGAGCGGCGATTGTTGGGAGCCTAGCGAGCAGGCGCTGTTCTCCTTGCTCAAGGAACCCCAGCGAGCCGGCCCGGCGTCGCCTTCATAGCCCCAGTGGGCGCCCTCGGCGGCAAAGGTCGGCTTCACGCAAAGCGGGCATGCTGCAAGCAGCGCCATGCCTTTGAGAAAATTACGTCTTTCCATTGTCATCCTGTCTCATTCTGACGGCAGTTATTTGGAGGTGGAGCGTCGTCAAAGCGGTCACGGACTGGGAGAAGAGTACCCCGATTACACCGTGCGTCGCTACTACCATGGTACCGAGAGGTTGCAAAGTCATGCACGGCAGATTGGAGGCATCTTCCGCCGGCGGCGGGGATTGGGAAGGTTTTCTTATGTTCTCGACGGGCTATAGGCCTGCGAAAGCAGCCGCCATGCCCAGGCGACCCAGCGTTCACCCACTCGTCTTGCAAGGCCCGCCGGACGCCTGGCAACTTTCTCTCCGCCGTCGCAATTTTTCCTACACCCAATTCGATCGTCGGTCGGCCCTTAGTGAGGGAAGTACACACCGATAATCTCCATCGGGCTGATCTGCATCGCCTGACAGATCCGGACCGGCACTGCCGCGGAGACGCGGTTTTTGCCTTTCTCGTACTCCTGGATCTGCCGGAACACACGTCGGTCGCCAGCAACTACCGAGTCATGCCCAGCACCTCGCGTGCAATTTGGGCGCCGATGTCCTGATTTATGGTATTGTCGTCTACATAGGCGGCGTCGGCGGGCATCAATTACTTAGTCAGCAAGAGGGCTCATGATTGGCACGCTCAGCGCGCGCCTGGCAAGGCATCTGGAACTTGCCGCGCCAGATGCCGGCGCCTCGTGACCGCGCGACCTCTTGGGCGCGGGCGTACGCGCCTTTGCTGTATCTCTCCCAATCCACAGCATTGCCGCTCTCGACAAGCCAGCGATTGACCTCGCGGCCGTCATTGCGGAAGCACACGCCGACGAACCTCTGATATCGATCACGCTCGACGAGTTCACAGCGGGTAGGGCGGGAGGTGGCGAGGAAGCCATTGAGTGCGAATGCGGCCTCCTTGCCGCAGCGATAGATGCCGCCGTCTCCGTCCTCGCATCCCTGCCAGCCCTCCGGCGCGTCGACGCCGCTCAGGCGAATGCGCTCGCCTCTGATTTCGATCGTATCTCCGTCAATGACAGTGGCGCGGCCCGTAATTGGACCGGCAGAACGGGCGGGCAGGGCGATGCCGAACGCGACCATTTTCATTGGGCGGGTTCCGTGGGATCTAGGATATCTGCAGTGTCGTTCTTCGGTGATCCGACCTTTCTGTCAATCGGCCACATGGTCATCAGTTCGGCCGGAAATGGCTTCATCAGGTCGTAAGGTTCCGCCTCCGGCGACAGCCAGCGTTCGTAATCCTCCGGGTGCAGGATGACTGGCATCCGGTCGTGGATCGCCGCCATCATGTCGTTCGGCGGACAGGTGATCACGCAGAAAGTGCGGATATCCTCGTCGGTGTCGGGATTGCGCCAGGTCTCCCAGATGCCGGCCAGCGCGAACGGCTCGCCCGACTTCATGGCGATGGCATAGGGTTGCTTGTTCTTGCCGGTGCCGAAAATGTCCTTCCATTCGAAGAAGCCGTCGATCGGGATCAGGCAGCGGCGGCTGGCGTAGGCCTTCTTGAACATACCGTTGTTCGCGATGCCCTCGCACCGCGCGTTTACGGGCGGAGGCCGGCCGGGCTTCTGCTCCTTGATCCAGTCCGGAATCAATCCCCATCGCGCGCTCGCGAAGGTGGGGCCGAAAACGTCTGGCTCTCGGACCATGTCGCGGACGATGATCGGATAGTGGAGCGACGGCGCGCCGTTGTAACGCGGGAACTGGTTCGCCAGCCCTTCGACGCGTTCGGTTGCGGCGAAAGAGAAATTGCGCAGCAGGTCTCCAAGCGTGCTCTTGATGTAGATGCGTCCGCACATCTGCTTTCCTCCATCGCGGCAAAGCTATCGGGGCCGCTGCCGGCGTCAACATCCTTTCCACTCGGGCCTATGCTCGAAGCAGAACCATCGTGGCTCGTCCTTGCCGGCAGCGTATCCGAAGCCGCCCCATTTCGCGCAGCCGGGATACTCGCAATAATGAACGTAGAGCGCCGTATCCTGGCGTGGCTTGGTCGTAGCGCTGGCCTCATCGCTCATGTTCATTACTCCCCGGCTGAAAAGCTATGCCTGCCTCAACCTTCAGCCGCCTTCCGGCCGTTCCCGAACTGGTCTTCGAAGGCGCGGTCCCAAGCAGTGCTCGACGGCGCCACGCCGCATTTCAGTTGCTCAAAGCGATATCGCTGCAACAATGCAGACGAGATCATCTGTGCCATACGGACGCGCGCGCGATCTGCCTTCAACCGGTTCCGATCGCATGCCTCCCGTCGTAGCTCGATCGGGGTCGCATACAGCCTCTGTGTAATGAAAGGGGCAATCGCAGTGTAGCGCAGCACCTGGTCGCCATCGAAAACGGCAAAGGAGCAGAAGGATTCTGCGATTTTAGCGGCGACGTCTTGCACGCCGCGGACTTCGACAATACGGCGATATTGGTCGAGGCCGGCGATGGCGTGCCTTCGATCGGGCGGCAGAACGGTCAGGTCAACAGCAATCAGGTTTCGGACTTCATCTTCGAACGTTCGCATGGCGCACCTTCTCTGCTTCCAGGCAGCGGTTGTTGGTCCCCTTCAGGTTTCGGATTGGCGCGCCGCAGCGCCGATGAATGTTCCTATTATGTTCTCATGCTGAGGGGAGTCAATGGCGCATGGCTGCCGCAGGACCACATTGGCGGCGACTAACCCATTTGTGCAGCTTTTGCTAATTTGTGCTCTGAATTACCATCTTCGCGCGAAGTTGCCGGAGTGGGGGCATGAGTTATCGCCAAAGGGGTCGGAAGTCACAGCAGCCCTCGGTGTTCCGAACGGCGCCGGGGCTGGTAGTCGCGGCCGTCGCGGTAGGTGCGGCAGGCGGCATGACCGCACCTGACTTCATTGCCAAGTGGGACAGTCTGGGCAGCATCGGAATATCCTGCGACATCAAGGGCAATATCAGCATCGATTCAGGCGAGCGGATATTTCATGTGCCTGGACAGGAGTATTACTCCGAGACCCGAATAAGACCGGAATACGGGGAGCGCTGGTTCTGCTCTGAGGAAGAGGCGTGGGCCGCAGGGTGGCGGAAGGCATACAGATGACCGTCCCTGGCGATTTTCTCAATCAGGAAATGGGTCTCGCCCTGTTGGTTGGAAGTATTGTCGGACTGCTGGCTTGCTTTGCGCTGTCGAGCCTCATTGTCCGCGGTCGGCTGTCCAACAAGAAATCAGCAGCCGAGCGGCAATTCAGGAACGTTTACGCCATCATGGATGAGGGCCGTCGCCAGTCTCTGATCCGATACTACATGGAGAAGTACGAATGTGGCCGCGAGGACGCCATGCGCCGGGCGGTCGAGGAACGCCAGCGCGACGCTAACAGGTGGTAGCGGCCTCAACCAGTTTCTCGGCAATGATCTCCTGATTGTCACCCGCCCAGCCGCGCCCATAGATTTCCTTCAGGATCTCAATCCAGTAGGGCGGCATGGAGAAGTCCAGCATCTCGTCCGTCACGCAATGAGCTACTGCCAACATGCAGGTCGCCCGGAGCTCTTCGTCCGTCATTCCCTTGATCTCTGCGATATAGTCCATACCAGATCTCCCTTCCACGGCGAGGGTAGGCGGGGAGAAAAAGTATGGCTACTCGCAAAAGTGCGAGTATCGGCCGCCGGGCCATCATCCCAATAGCCGATGCGACGGTTTTTTCGATCGGTGCGTTAATGGCCGCATGAAGCGAAACCTGAGTTCCGCGACAATCAAGACGCCTCTGCTGGAGATCGACGGCGAGCTGCGGGGCATGCTGCTGTCAGATCGTGGGCGCGCCACGGCTGCGGTGGCCATTCACCTGTGCCTGCGCATAGGACACGATTATGTTTTCTGGGGAGGTTCGGACAAGGCGACCTTGGACGAGGTGACCCGCGAGATCGTATACGCCATTTGGCGCGTCCCGCTGAGCACAATCACCCAATTCGCCAAGGCCGAAGACAAGGCGGGGGCAACGGACGCCATCGCGCAGGAAGTTCTCGCGGGGCTGCCGGCCGCATTCGAGGCCCAGTACGCCCGTGAGCCTTACGGCGGCTAATGCGGCTGTGGGCGCTGGCAGGCGTTTTCTCGCTCTGGTGTCTTGTTCACGCTGCTTTCAAACGGTCGCTCAGCTCCGCTGCGTCCCTCACGCCCGCTTGGTAGAGCGTGAAGAGCCTCTTTGCGAGCGCTTCGGCTTCCGGACTGTTGCACTTGATCTCGTTCGCTTCCAACGCGGCATTGAAAATGCACTGAAGCAATTCGATTTCCCTGGGCCGGAAAAAATCGGAGTGAAATTCGCGGGAAGGATACATTGCGCGACCTCCTTGGTTGGGGCGAAGCGCGAGTATCTCTCAGCCGGGGGCGCCCCATTTGCACCATCCTGCGCCCCGATGAGACGCCTGGCTACTAAAAAAGCGAAGTTGGTCGGCCTTTCGCGCTGGCTGTATGGCATGGATTATTTCGCGGAATTGTGCGTTAATGGCTGCGTCGCAGCGCCTGTGACCTCTTCCGCTCGACCTCGTCGACGTCGCCAAAATAGTTCTCCGGCTTCCTACCTCGTCGCTAGCCACGGCGCGCGATACTACTGGGTCAGGTTGGCGGTAAGGAAGGTCTGATCCGCAACTCTGGTCCGCCTGTGCGGTATACCCAGATTTGGTGGAGGGCGCGGGGATGGTCCCATAGCAGACCAGCAGGAGCGATCGCCGGCGTGACGATTCACCTTCGACACACGCTAAACAAAACCCAGCGCATGTCTTGAATTTGCCGCCCAATTTTCATACCCCTCTTCGAGAGCGTATGTGAATGCCACGTGCAAGCTTTCGTAAAGAAAGTTGTCGTGTACTATTGAACAACCACAGGGGGCGGGACGTTGCATCAGCATGGCTGAAGCGATGATCAATCAGCGGGTGTTAGCTTGGGCAGTCGATCGCTCCGACGTGCCGCTTGAAACCGTGGCCAAAAAGGTCGCGGTGAAGCCAGAACGTATCGAGAATTGGATTCTGGGCGACGATCGGCCGACCTTCCGTCAGGCGCAATCTCTTTCAGCCGCGCTCCATATCCCATTCGGCTATCTGTTCCTGAAAGAGCCGCCAGAGGAAAAACTGCCAATACCGGATCTGCGGACGGTCGGCAGCGATCCTGCTCGTCGTCTCGACACCAATTTCCGTACTCTGCTCAACGACGTACTGTTCAAGCGCGATTGGTTCAAAGACTTCGTTGCTGAGTACGATGGTAAGAAGTTGGGATTCGTCGGAAAATTCGGGTTGGATGACGATCCTAAAGAGATTGCATCGGACATCCGCAAGACCCTGTACGGTGAGCATGGAGAGCCAATCACCCCGAACTGGGAAAAACACCTCCGTATGCTCATAACGAAGGCTGAAGAAGCCGGCATCTGGGTTATGCGCAACGGAGTGGTTGGCAGCAACACACACAGACCACTTTCCGTGAGCCAGTTTCGAGGGTTCGCGATCAGTGATTCGGTCGTTCCTTTGATCTTCATCAACGGCAGGGATGCGCCGGCCGCGCAGATATTCACGTTGGCCCACGAACTGGCCCACATCTGGCTGGGAGAGAGCGGCATCTCTAACGTAATGCTGGGTGAAACTGACTTAGGCACTCACAAGCGGGTCGAGAAGAAATGCAACCAAATAGCCGCGGAATTCCTCGTTCCGACCGCGCGGTTTAGGGCCCGCTGGGATGAGGAAGATGCTCTCGATGTGAATGCCGACCGCCTGGCGAAATTCTTCAAGGTGAGCCGAATCGTAATTGTGCGCCGAGCGTTTGATCTCGGGCTCGTGAGCGAGAGCGACTACCGGCATTTTTATGCCCGCGAGAGCGCGAGGTGGGACCCCGAAACCTCCGATAATGAGAGCCGAGGGAACTTCTACAACACCCTTCCGATACGCAACGGAAGTCATTTTACCAACGCGGTCGTGCGGCAAGCGATGAGTGGGCGATTGCTCTTGAAGCATGCGGCGTCCCTCCTCAACACTCAACCTGCTTCCGTTGTCAGCTTCTATCGGAAGGCATTGGGCGGCCGATGAAGTTTCTGCTCGATACCAACGTCTTTATTGAAGCAAAAAATCGATATTACGCGTTCGATATCTGCCCTGGCTTTTGGGAGTGGATGGACGATGTTTGTGGCTCGGACATGGGATCAACCGTCAATGTTTGCGATGAACTCACCGGGGCAAAAGATGAATTGGCCCAATGGGCCAATGACAGAAAAGACGCCGGCTGGTTCCTGGACGTCGACGATGCAGATACGCAGCAGCGCTACGCAGACATCGCCAATCACGTGGTGACGGCGAATCATTTTACCGAATCCGCCATCGAAAAGTTTCTGAACGACGCCGACTCTTGGCTGATCGCGAAGGCCAGTGCCATCGGCGCAACGGTAGTCACGCACGAGTTGCCGAATCCGCAGTCGAAAAAACGTGTGATGATTCCCGACGTCTGTGACGCGTTCTCCGTGAATTATCTGAACACGTTCGAGGCGCTGCGCGAGTTCTCGGCGAAGTTCGGCTGGGTGAAGTAACAAAAAAGGCCGCGGCAAACCCGACCTTCCTGCATCCGTTGCCAGTACATCCGTGGTCAATGGCAAGATGGGTATCGGTTTAGCCGTCGATCGCCGCTGATGGAACCAGTATACGCCCGATCTTGATGTCGAAATTAAGCCTTGAAGGGCTTAATCCTCGACGCATTTTCTACCATTACGACCGCAGCGGCAAACATGTGGGCGGCCCTTTTTTGGCCAAGCGCCGTGAAGTTCTGTTCGTGTTGACGAAGGTGCTGGATCAACATCTTTGCATCTGCTCCGGCTAACAGAGCAGCATTCATGGTGACGTTTACCATCATGAACATCGCCATCTCTGTTTCTGACAGCTGGCTTTCAAGAACTTGAAAATCTACCATTTTCCCTCGTGCCTGATTTTTAGAAGCTCTTCGGACGCGGCCTGTGTGACGGACTTTCACCCAGGCTCAAATATCAAAGAGATCAAATTCAGCGAGTTTGGTAGATTGATTGTGTGGAGTTGTACTGTGGTTGAAGGAAGAGTCCAGCGATAATGATTTGGCCGGTCCAACATCTCAGGACCGCCAAAGTCACGAACCAGCGCGTTGAATAGAGTTTTGATCTGAGTGTCTTGCGGTGCCCCCAAGGGCAATTCGTGACGCATCACTACCCTTGAAAGGCGGTCTTGCTTGCGGCTCATCTGAAAGAAGACGTCAAATTTGAGGGATTCGTGTTCCGCGTCCTTCAACAGATAATCGGCATAATAATCGCCAAAGTCTTCGCGGTCGATTTTGTGAAGCTTCGAAGCAGAAAGAGCTTCAATCATCTCCGATTCTGACATTCCCCACCTGGTGTGCCACCATCCTGGCATGTCCACGACTTGGCCCGTCATTCCCAAGCTCCCTAGGCTTCTGCCTCAGTCATTTGCGTCATGCTCAATCAGTTCCAGAGCTTGTTTGTGGGATCGCAATCGACTTCCCGGACGATATGCCGTTGTTCTCGTCCAACGATGACCATGACCAGGCCGCCAAGAAAAGAAATACCGCACGCGATCAAGCCGAGTCCGGGCCCCCACAGATTGCGGCGAAACTCGTAATCGGCCAACTCATTGAGAAGCCACCAGTAACAGGCGGCTTCGAGGACCGGACTGAAGATGAACAACAGGGCTCCTAGCCGGCCTGTTGAATCGAGGCTCTGTGAGCTCGAAATCTCGAAGAATGACTTTGACTTCTGCTCTGCTGTGTATTGATCCATGCCTTGCCCCCTACGCATTACAACCAAAGATCGGAGTGTCTCATAGCGCAGGTTGCAGTCAAGGATTAAAGCCCGAATGGATACCAAATCTGCGGCTCTGTAGCAGCTTAGACCAGATGGTCGCCTGCCGGATGAAAGAGCAGTCTGTCGTGTATTTCCTTGATCTCTTTGGCGACGCCGTAGACTTCGTCTTCCATCATGTGCCGCAAGGTTGCGCGTGTCTTCCTCGAACGAGTAACAAGGCGTCAGACCGAGCGCGAGGGCGAGGAGAGATTGCGATATTGGATCCCTTTTCAGACGCTCTACCTGGCAGGGTACTGCGAAAAAGACGCAAGGCATGAGGTCGGATTTGTGAGATACCTGGCGACCTCAGCCGTTCAGCGCTCTTGTATAGATGCGGACGCTTGTCGGATCAGCAGGCGACCCGCCATGCTGATCTTTATTTCGACCGCTTGATCGTGCGATCCGGGCACACGTCATTTACCTCCGCCGCTCTGTGAAAATCTCCGCCGTGCCGTCGACCGCCTTTATCGATCGGCAAAGGCTCCATGCCACGTCCCTCGTCATTCGGAGCCGAGCCACTACTTCAGCCTTTGGAACTCCATCGCCGTCTTGTGTGATCGCGGCGAAAGACAGTCGGACAACTCCATCCTTCTCGGCGATTTCGGTCACCAGGTCTGCATGTAGCGGTGCCACTCCGTCGTCGAAGACGATGTAGACCTGATCACCATCAATGATCTTTCCCACCGATCGCGTCATGACCGATCGCCTCTGCCTGACGAGCATTCGCATAAATTGTTGAGCTCTTGCCTTCTCCCAACTGTCATGCTGTGCCTGTTTCCTTTATTCGGATAGCTCCCCTGTAATACCTGATTTTCCCAACGAGCTTTACCCAAGAGAAACCCCTGAGCGATTGGTAATAGGATTCATCATTCGGAAGACCGCGCATTCCTTTTCCCTTGGCTATCTTACGTCAGGACCAATGTGGAGGCAGTCATATGGGCTATGTAAGCCGTCAGATAGTCGGGGACAGCCTGGGGGGCTGCCCCCTGTCCATATCCGCTCCCTGCAACTGGTATCTTGCAGCAATGACAACATGATTCTTTTGGGGTTGATATAGCCACTCCGGAAATGGCGGAATTTTCCCGAGAAATTTTCAACGTGTCATGCACTACCTCACGGCATCGGGGCCAGCCGCTTGCTGCTCCTCGCTCGTTACCGCCCACGAAACGCCTAGTCGGCCGCTGCGCAGCTTCGCAGATCGCTTCCGCAACGACGGCATCGTTCTTCTGCCGCTTCACGAAATGCTTGACATAGCCGGTGCAATGAGCCGGACCTCGTGACCGAGCTTCGCGTACTCGCGCGCCCCGAGAAACTGCTGCCGCAGGCCTCCATGGCAACCGTGCAAATCGGCTGCGCGGCGAGAATTTTGAGCACCTGGTCGCGGCTCAGCTTCTTGCGAAAGGTCATTGCCCCCGATGCATCCGCGCCATGCGCCTCAAAAACGTTCTCCGCCACCACGGACGCCTCCATTCAGGTGATGATCAACGACACCACTTTGGCACAGCGGTGCCGTCAGGAGCGTCCACCCGATCAACCTCCTGAAAGCTCACACCTAAACCGCCGACAGTCACTTCGGGGCGATCGAGCAGGACGCGACGCTGTCGGGTTTGTCCAGTTCGCCACAGGGTGGCGTTCGGCCAGCGTGCTAATGCACCTCACCCAAGACCTTGCAACAAAACTCGAAAAGGAGGCTCTGGTCTGTTGGCACGACTGATGATTCCTGTCTTCGGCGAGAAAACGTCGATGCTTTCTACATGGTACGGAGGCTGAAACTGCAAATCGCCTGTTTGTCATAGCGGCTGACATTCCGAGGCCCCTCAAGGGAGTCGATATCATGTTTCTCGACATCCGGAGGGTCGCGCGCGAGCGGGGTACGAGTAGCCGGCAACGCAACAGACATAGTCGCGAGCGTGGCGTCATTGACCGAGGCGGCGATGGTTCGAGCACCAGGATATTTCAGGGGCGTCCCTGAAGTGGTCGATCCATCCAGCGTCAAACCAAAGGAGCGTGTGATTCCGACGATTGTTATTCGTAATGCTGCCATCGTGGATGGGAGTGCGGACCGTGCGGCGGATCCGATTGATGTTCTACTGGCGGACGGATTAGTTGCCGAAGCCGGAGAGCGGGTGAAGGCACCGGCGGGCGCCCATATTTTCGACGCGAAGAGGCGCATCGTCTTACCAGGGCTGATCGATTGCCATGTGCATGTCGTCGCCGCAATAGGAAACCTCGCTGCCAACGCCGAACTGCCCAACACGCTCACAGCGCTCTATGCCGCGAATACCTTGCGCGGGATGCTGAGCCGCGGTTTTACGACGGTCCGCGACCTGGGTGGCGCTGATCAAGCGCTGGTGGACGCTGTCGAACGCGGGCTTATCGAGGGCCCGCGCCTCGTCATTTGCGGAAAAGCGCTGTCTCCGACGGGCGGCCACACCGATTATCGGGACCGGCATGATCGGCGCCCTGTAGATTACTATCCCGACCAGCTGGGAGCGCTTGGTCGCATTTGCGACGGCGAAGCGGACGTGCGACGGGCCGCCAGAGAGGAGCTGAAAGCCGGGGCGCGCTTCATCAAGGTCATGGCCAGCGGCGGTGTGTCCTCGCCCACCGACCCTATAGATGCGCTCGCTTTCAGCTTTCCCGAACTGCAGGCGGCGGTCCAGGAAGCGGCGCACCAACACACTTATGTGGCCGCTCATCTCTACAGCGACGAAGCGATTTCCCGGGCGCTAGAAGCCGGGGTGCGCTCGATCGAGCACGGCAACCTGATTACCCCGGCGACCGCCAAGCGGGTACGCAAGGCGGGCGCAGTTGTGGTTCCCACCAACATCACGTACGCGGTGCTGGCGCGCGAGGGCGCCGAACATGGGATACCGGCGGCTTCGCTCGAAAAGATCGATTTCGTCCTGTCTGCGGGCCTCACGGCATTGGAGACGTTGCGGGAGGCTGGGGTAACAATGGGCTACGGCTCGGACCTGCTCGGAGGGATGCACGAGCACCAGGCGCAAGAATTTGAGCTGCGCGGCCGGGTTCTGCCGGCACACGAAGTGATCCGCGCCGCCACCCTGGATGCCGCCCGGGTCCTTCAGCTGGAGGGCAGGGTCGGCATCATCGCACCAGGCGCTTTCGCGGACGTGGTCGTGGTCGACGGCGATCCACTGAAGGATCTGTCGGTCCTCTCCGACACCACGCGCATCCGCACAATCATCAAAGGGGGCCGCGTTGTGCAAGACAGCTAACCGCCGCCACGCTGGCCCGAAGAACCAAAGTCGCTGCTGTGAGAGATCACTCGGGGTTAGTGGATAGTACTGGGGAACTGTCAGGCACTAGGTTGCAACTGCTTCTGCCGCGCGGGATGAATATCCAGAGCAAGTAACTAGGCAGCCAGGGGTATGTGCGTCGTGCAATCCGTTTCGGCACTGGCTACAAAAGCAATGCAGACTTCAACCCTTGAATGACAGTCCGGTTTGTCGGGTACGTGACACGCCGATGTTCGCCCAGCGTCCGGCTATCAAGCGCTGACTAAGTGCAGAACAATAATCTCTGACCACTTTCCTGCCTGGCACAAATTTTGAACGTCATGCATCAGCGGCGGCAGAAAGCTGCCGCCCTGCATCGTGGTGAAAACGCGATCGGAGAACGAACATGTCAGGTCTGCGTCAGATCGCATTCTATTGGAAGAGAGGCATCCGAACATTCACCGCCTCGGTAAAGACGCCCTATACTCTTGCCGATCTCGATCAGAAGATTATGATCGCGGGCTGCGACCTAAAGGCCCACACGCCCCGGCTTAGGTCGCTTATCCTGATCGGTGTGGCGATCACATTCGCAGTCTCCGCGCGCGCTTTTCCGACCGTGTCTGATCCGCTGCCCGATGATCTGATCTATCTAACCTTTCCGAACCGCACCTTTTCCGAAGTGAAGGAATTCGACGAACGTGCGAAGCCGCGCGTCATGGAGCGTCAGAGGCGCCTGCTTGAGAAGCGATATGACCTTTCTGACCGTCCCATGCAAGGGGTGATGATGTCGGGCCGTCGGAAGGCGGTTCAAGCCGGCGTTCGTGTCAAACTTCCGAAGGGCGTAAGCTGGGGCGCTTTGGCCGAGAAGAGCCCTGACGAGATCAGAGAGCAGGGATTACTGCCGGCCGGCTTTATGCCGCTGCCGCATGTAAAGCACGCAACTGGCGGTCAAGTCTTTCCTGAGGTGCAGATTGAAGAAATAGGCCGCCAGGAAGGCCGGGATCTTAGGCGTTTCGATGTCGACTTCGACCTCCCCGATCACCTGACGCCGGAGTTCCCGCCGCCAATCTTTCTAACCTCGCATCCGGAACTCGGTGACGTTTCACGCGGCGAGCTTCTGACGATCCGGAACTTCAATGAGATTATGAGCGGCATCATCACGCCGGTGCAGATGGAAGGGCTTCGACTTCTGCTAACCCCGTTTCCGCAAGAAGAGTTCAACGAAACCGCGGACCGCAAAGCTGCCGAGGAGAGCCTGGGCGTCGCCTGCCTGGACTGCCATTCGAACTTCCATACCAATGCCGCCTTCCACCTGACCCCCGACGTCCGGCCACAGACGCAGCGGTTTCGTCTCGACACGACCAGCCTGCGCGGGCTGTTCAATCAGCAGATTCATGGTTCGAAACGGTCGCTGCGGTCGGTCGAAGACTTTACTGAGTTCGAGCAGCGCACCGCCTACTTCAACGGCGACCATGTGAGCGCCGCTAGAAAGGGCGTGAACCTACTCGATCGTGCGAGCCAAGTCTCAATGATGGCCCAGATGCAGAACATGATCGACTTCCCGCCCGCGCCCAAGCTCGACGCGTTCGGAAGCCTCGATCCAAGCGGGGCGAGCGAGCAAGAACTGGAGGGCGAACAGGTGTTCTTGGGCAAGGGTGGATGTGCCATTTGCCACGTCCCGCAGACGGCCTTCATGGACAACAACATGCACGACCTCAAGCTCGAGCGCTTCTATAAAACCGGCCAGAGCGCCAACGATCTCGTGATGTTACCGGATGGTCCGATCAAGACCTTCACACTGCGCGGTATCAAGGACTCGCCGCCCTATTTGCACGATGGGCGGCTGATGACACTCGCCGACACGGTCGAGTTCTTCAATCTGATTCTGGGAACAAAGCTTACGCAGAGAGAAAAGGACGCGCTGGTTGCCTATCTGCTTGCCCTGTGACGCGGACACAAACATGCTTGCTGCGGAGAAGCCAGCGCGTTCTCATGGTGGCCGTTTTATGATCGATATTACCTCGCCTAAGCATCCCGGCATAACGAGGCTCGGACACCAACCGTGTAAGCCCCCCCAATTTACCGCTCCGGAAGCTTCCGGCGAAATGTTCGCATCAACGAGGGAATTTTCCTGATAGGGATAACCCTCGAACTTCCCGCCAACGACTGCGCGCTTCTTGATCGCTTAGGCGGAGGCGTCGCCGGCGTGGTGCATCTGTTTGGCAGAGGGCCAGGAGCTCGCGACGTCGAAATCCGGGTTCTTGCTGTCCATCGGTTCTCCTCATCACGAGTCGCGCCATATTCGACTGTCGGCATGCAACCGACTTGCGCCGAAAATCGAAGTGACCCTCAGCGATACGGTCACTGATTGGATAAACGTGTGGAGAACAGCACGAAACGCGAAGGGTTTATCGCCTCGACTCAATCGGTGGCATATGAAGGCGAGTCAACGCTCGAGGTAATCATTTGGCCTATCGCTTCCTGCACACCGCCGACGTCCACCTTGACTCTCCTCTGAAGACGCTCGCGCTGCGCAATCCGGAACTTTCCGATCTCATCGGTTTGGCAACAAGGCGAGCATTTATCCGCGTCATCGATCTTTGTCTGGAAGAGCAGGTGGACGCGCTTGTTCTCGCCGGTGATCTCTATGATGGCGATCAGACGTCGATGAAAACGGCTCGCTTTATCGCCGAGCAGCTCCGGCGTCTTCATGAGGCGGGCATTCGAACGTTCATCATCCGAGGCAATCACGACGCACTGTCGAAAATCACGACGGAGCTTGTGATGCCGGAGACGGTAAAGGTGTTCGGCTCGAGCGCCGAAGCGGTGGTGGTCGACGGCGGCGCCGCCCACTCTCCCGTTGCAATCCACGGTCTCAGCTTCGCGAAGCCGCACGCCCCGCAAAGCCTGCTTCGCCACTACGCACTTCCTGTCCCGGACGCGGTCAACATCGGCATCATGCATACGAGCCTCGGCGGATCGGAGAAGCATGACCTCTATGCTCCGTGCAGTGTCGCGGACCTGCAGCAGAGCGGCTTCCGCTACTGGGCGTTGGGTCATATTCACAAGCGGTCGGTGGTCGAAGGCGCCGCCTCGGTCATCGTCATGCCTGGCATGCCTCAGGGGAGGGACGTCAATGAAGACGGGCCTAAGTCGGCGTCGCTGGTCACGATCAAGGACGACCGGTCGATCGTGGTCGAGGAGCGACCGACGGCGGTCGCGCAATTCGAGCGCCTTGCCGTGGACGTGTCGGAGGCAACAGACTGGACGAGCATGATCGGCAAAGTCTCGTCCGGCCTCCACGAGTTACGTGCTTCCATCACGGCCGAACACCTGGTGGCACGCATCCAGATAACCGGATCCAGCGACCTGGCTTGGCGGTTGCGTCGTGATCTCGACCTCGTCCGCACCGAGCTGGAGACCCGCGGGACGCTGATTGGAAACGTCTGGATCGACAAAGTGCAAACCGTCTGCCTGCCTCCTGGCAGCGTCAACAGTCGGTCGGGAGCGGCAGGCGAACTGGCCACTATCATGGAAGATGAAGTAACTCGGTCGGAAGGCTATCGCCAGGAGCTCAGAGCAATCGCCGAGGAACTGCGTGCGCAGCTTCCGGCCGAGCTTCGCGAGATGTTCGGCCCCGACGAGGCATCGTTCGAGAAGAGTCTCGCTGATATTGCCAGGGACGGGTCCGCCGAAGTCATGGCACGTCTTCGCCAGGAGAAGGTCGACTGATGCGCATCAACCGTCTTGACCTGACGCGTTACGGTAAGTTCACGGACGGCGTGATCGATTTCGGATCTCCCCCCGTTGGCTCGCCCGATCTTCATATCATCTACGGGCCGAACGAAGCGGGAAAGTCGACGACATCCGACTCCATCCTGGACCTGATCTTCGGCATCGGCACCACGAGCAGGTACGGCTTCCTGCATCCCTACGCGTCAATGCGGATAGGCGCGAACATCCGTGTCGCCGGGCAGGATCGAGAATTCGTCCGAATCAAGCGTCCGCAGAACAGCCTGCTGGATGCGGAGGAGCGGATTCTGTCCGACGCTGTGATAAGGGCCGATCTTGGTGGCATCGACCGGACCGCCTTCACGACGATGTTCTGTCTTGACGACGAGACGCTCGAGAAAGGCGGACAAAGCATTCTTGCAAGCAAAGGCGATCTCGGCGAGCTGCTTTTCTCCGCAAGCGCAGGGCTGTCGGACCTTAGTCGCCAGCTCCTCGCGATCCGCGGGGAGACCGACGCGTTCTACAGGTACCGTGCGCGCAGCGGCGGCCTGGGCGAGCTGAAGGCGACGCTGCAGGATCTCAAGCAGCAGCGCGAGGCAATCGATCTGCAGGCGAGCGACTTCCAGCGCCTTATAGCCGAGAGGGATCGGTTGAGCCGGCTGTACGACAGCGCCATCGCGGAAAGGGCGCAAACGCAGAAACGGATCGACGAAATCAGGCGCATCCTGCAGACAATCCCGCCCATGGGGCGGCTGTCGGGGCTGCGGCTGAAGCTTGCCGACCTTGAGGTGGTTCCGGAGCCGCCGGAATCCTGGCGGCAGGAATTGCCCCAGCTAAAGAGCAAGGAGATCGAATATCGCGTCAAGCTGGACGACCTTTCCCGTTCGTCGGCTTTGCTGGAAGAGGAGACGGCGGCCCTCGAAGCGGATCCCGTCGCTCTCAAGCTTGCCGCCGGCATGGACGAATTCTCTGAACTCAAGGCCAGATATCTCACGGCCCAGAAGGACATCCCAAAGCTTTCGACGCGCGCGGCCGAGCTTTCGATCGAAAGCATCCTCAGTCTTCTAGGACGGCCGGGCGAGGCGTCGCCGAGCCGGCTCGTTCTCGACGCCGCGACGGTCGGAGCACTGAGAGCGCTGATCGGCTCGAAGTCCGGCGTAGACGCTCGGACGGCAGGCGCCGCGGACGAACTCGCGAAGGCGGAGCACGCCTTGGCGGAGGAAGGCGTCGGGTTCCGGGAGGTCGATGCGCTCCAGTCGGCGAAAATGACCAAGGCGTTCGAACTGCTTGCAGCGACTTTGAAGGCACAGCCCCGGTCGGAAGAGGAGCTCGTGTTTCGGTCGCTTTCACGGCGGCGCGACGCCGCGTCCGGCGCGCTATCGGAAGCGATGACCCGTCTTCTTCCATGGCACGGCACCGTTGCCGAACTCGGTGTGATGGCGTGCCCTTCGGCCGCGACGCTCGAAAGCTGGAAGAAGGTGTTCCAGAGCAACGAAGAGGTCTTGAGGTCCGCGCGTGCGGAACTCGAGCGGCTCGAGCCCGAGGCACGACGGTTGGACGCCGAGATAGAGGCGCTGCGTAGTCAGGCCGGCGAGATCGATGAGGCTACCGCAACGGCAAGTCGCACATCCCGTGACAGGGCGTGGACGGAACATCGTCAGGCGATGGACGCCGCTTCGGCGGACCTGTTCGAGGCGGCCATGAGGGCCGACGATCGTGTGCTCTCTCAACGCCTGCTACATTATGCGGAGCTAGGCAAGCTCAACCAGCTTCTGCTGCGCCGCGCAACAGTCGGATCGGACGTCCGGACCGCTCTCGAGTCCTATCGGCGGGCGGAAGCGGAACTCGACAAGATTAGATTAGAGATCGCGCAGAGGATCTCTCCCGACCTTCAGCTCGCGCCGGATCCGCAGGAACTGGAAGAATGGCTTCGAAACAGAGATGCGGCTCTCAAGACCCGCGATGATCTTACAGCCGTCGAGCAGGATATGGCTGATGTCCGGGATCGCGTAGCTCAAGCGAAGCGCTCGTTGACGGAGGCGTTGAACGGTGTCGCGGTGCGCTCCCATCCGGATGCCGATCTAGCAGCGCTGGCATCCGTGGCGGACAAAGCATTGGCAGCGTTCAACCACGCTAGGGCCCGAGCGATGCAGATGGAACGTCTCAGGAAGGACGTCCTCGAGCGCCGCGAGGCGTTCGACGTAGCGGAGCGCGCAGCGGCAGAATGGGCGCTGCACTGGAAGACCACCTGCGAGGGATGCTGGCTTGGCGAGCTGGATCAACTTCCCGGCGTTGGACCGGTCACGGAGATCCTGTCGACGCTCGGGAAGCTTGCATCAGCCATAGAGGCGAAGGACGGACTGATCGACCGCATCCAGAAGATGGAGAAGGACAAGGCGCAGTTCGAGGCGAGGGTGCTCGAACTCTGCAGCAGGCTCGCCATCCCTGCGGACGGATCACCGAGCGAGCTCGCCCAAACGGTAGTTGAGAAGGTCCGAGACGCGGTGCTTGACCAGCAGCGCCTCGAAAAGCTGGAACGCGATCTCGACACGATCCGGAAGGAGCGGCACGATCTGAAGCTGGAGCAGGAGCTCTTGGAAGCGCGGGCGCGCAAGATGACGGAGTTCTTCGGAGTGGAGACCCTGGACGAGGTCGAGGCCCGTACCGACCTCGCAGGCAGGCGTCGGGACCTGTCGCTATCGATCTTCGAGTTGGAGCAGGAGCTCGTCGAAAGCAGCGGCGCGAGCGACATCGCAGGCGTCGAGGAACTGGTCGGCGCCGCGGACAAGACCGAACTCGAAGAGGAGCTCGCCCGGCTCACGCCAGTCCTGGAAGACCAGGACCTCAGGTGCAGCGAGGTGTTCAGAGACCGTTCCAGGGCGCAGGACGCCCTGGATGCAATCGGTGGCGACTCGAAGGTGGCGGAGATCGAGGAGCAGCGGCGAACGACGCTTCTGGAAATAGAGGACGGGGCCCGTCGATACATGGAGCTACGCGCGGGCGTCGCGGCCGCCGAGCACGGTCTTCGGCTCTACAGGGACCGTCATCGTAGCGGCATGATGGCTCGGGCGTCGTCAGCCTTCAGGACGATAAGCCGCGGAGCCTATCAAGGCGTCGCCGCCCAGCCTGGCAAGGATGGAGACATCCTGATCGCGGTGACGGCTTCAGGTGGTTCGAAAGCTGCAGACGAACTGTCCAAGGGCGCTCGCTTCCAATTGTATCTGGCCCTCCGTGTGGCTGGATATCACGAGTTCGTCGAAAACCGGGTGTCGGTGCCGTTCATCGCCGACGACATCATGGAAACGTTCGACGACTTCCGGGCGGAGGAAGCCTTCAGGCTATTTGCGGAGATGGCACGGCATGGACAGGTCATCTATCTGACGCATCACCGGCACCTCACAGACATTGGGCGGCACGTCTGCCCCGGCGTCCGGCTCCACGATCTTGATGACGTCGGAGCGACGAGGCTCGAGGTCGTCGCGGCCGAATAGATGACGCTGAGCTTCATACTGGACGTTGCAGTTTTCGCGATCGCGTGAGAAACCTACTAATGGCAAACGACACCATTTCGACGCTCGCGCTCCTGATCGAAGGCGACACGCCTCGCCGGGGATCATTGCCGGCCTGCTCGCTGAAATCGCCAACTACGGCACGGCGAGCGTCAAGCGTGTCGATGGCGATTGGATCAGACCCAATCTCAATGGCTGGAAGGAATGCCTGCTGGAGCATTCGCTCCAGCCGGTTCAGCAGTTTTCCTATACCTCGGCCAAGAAAGCTACCAGCGGTGCGATGATCATCGATGCCATGGACCTGCTCTATGAGGCCGCTTCTCCCGTTTTTGCGTTGTCTCGAACCACAGTGATTTCGCGAGGCTCGTGGCAAGAGTCCGCGAACAAGGCGTAACGGTATACGGTTTCGGCGGACGGGAAGACGCCTCGCCCCTCCATTGCGGCTTGCTACAAGTTCGTCTACTTCGACGTGTTGAAAGCGCCGGGCGAAGAAGTGCCGGCAACGCCTGCCGCGCAGGAGATTGCGCCGCTTCCGCGAGTCATATGGCCGCCGACATTGACGAGCGGCGCGCCGTGCCTTGCCGCGAACAGCAGCCCAGCTTACAAAGCGCAAAGCATAGCTCGAAACCGATATTCACCAAGCTATCGCAACGATTGCACGTAGTTCTCAGTCAAGCAGGGCGCCGATCGGAGAAGTACGCTCGCTTGCGATGTTTGGCCATGAGACCTTCAGCCCACGCTCGCAAACCACCATGAACGCTCATTCCGATTCTCGATGCACCGTGAACGTTGCCAGCGGCTCGCGAAGAGTTTCGGCCGTCTTCTTATTCATAGGACTAATAGGTTCGATGCAAAATATGGATTTTTGGCTAGGGCCTTACAATGCTAGAGGGCTTTTGGGGCGGGGTACATTAAGAGGAGACTTCTCGATGAGCGATTCACCTCGAACCCGATGCCGCCTGTAGATGTTGAAAAGGTCCTAGAGTGGGACGGCTCCCCTACTACATCGATGGCAGCAATCATACCGTCGGTGAGACCGGTGGTGCAGACACCTTCGTTTACAAATCGGACAGCGGCGTCGATACGACGGCAGACTTCGGCTCCGCCCACTTTGTCGACGCCACTCCGACGTTTCCCGAGCCCGTTTTAGGCCACGGCTGGTGGCAGCTTTGAGCGAAGTAAGCGGTCTGAGGAACCGGCAGGGCTAATGCTGCCGGTTCTTCAGAACAGCGGACGTAGCCTCATTGAACGGCTTATCCAAGGCCGAAGCGACCTTGCATTGAAATAATATGGCCGATGTTTTTTGCCTTCGGATAGCTCACTGCCGCAGCTGTGCTCGGCTCTCTTTCAAGCCCTCGGCTGCGACGACTAATAGTTTATGACCTTGTCGCAC
Source organism: Sinorhizobium sp. P24N7 (assembly GCF_042436655.1). Classification (NCBI taxonomy): domain Bacteria; kingdom Pseudomonadati; phylum Pseudomonadota; class Alphaproteobacteria; order Hyphomicrobiales; family Rhizobiaceae; genus Sinorhizobium; species Sinorhizobium sp. P24N7. Next base: position 467,503 of record NZ_JBHMIW010000002.1, read on the forward strand.
CGGGTGTCCAATGTTTTGGCTCAGTCTCGGTATCCATTCCGGATTGCTGCCAGTCCACCGAAACTAAGGTCAATTGCATACAGGAGGGACTGAGATGTCCGAACAATCTTCCCTGCGCGCCTTCGACGTAAAGGAGGCCACCGGCGATCTCGGCAACCATCACGTCGATGCCGAGGGGCTGAAACGTGCTTTGCGCGCCCTTGGCGGCGGCGTGAGCATCATAACGGCAGGGGAGGGCGAGACCCGGAGTGGAGCGACGGTCACGTCGGCGACCGCCCTTTCGATCGATCCGCCGCGCATGATCGTCACCCTTAACCGTTCCGCCTCAACTTTGCCTGTCGTCGAGCGATACGGCCATTTCTGCGTCAACGTGGCGGGACCCGACCACGAAACACTTGCCAACCAGTTCGCCGGCCGCGGCGGGCTGAAGGGGGCGGAACGGTATCTCGGCGCAGAATGGACCCGCCTCATGAGCGGAGCGCCGGTGCTCGAGGATGCGGCGGCGGCCATCGACTGCGAAGTCGAGGAGGTCATCGAAAGGCACAGCCACGCGATCGTTCTGGGCCGCGTCGTCGGTATTCGCTACGGCAATCGTGGTTCATTGGTCTACCGCGGTGGGCAGTACTATGCCCTTGGCGGGTAGCTACGAAAAATCAGAATGGGGCGATATCGTTCGCCGTCCTAAACGGAGGAACGTGAACCCCTGAGCCAACCAGGAGGCCTCCCCTATGGGCCAATATGGTCAGGTGGCCCGCCATCATTCCAGCACAGGACAACTGATAAAGACGGTGTCGCCGGTCTGGCGTCTAACGACCGTACTATCCGACACTGCTCTGTCGCCTTTGTTTGGTCCGCGACACCGGCCTATTTCGCCGAGCTCTTGTCTGGCCTCAGGCTAATCCGCTGAAAAGCAATCACGATTTTTCTCTTCTGCTGGGTCGGCCAAATTGGCACGAGTTTTGAAACTCCTTCGTTGCGAGGCGGGAGCCGCCGACCGACTTCATTTCGTGGATGACACCGCGATCGATGGAACGGAGAAAGAAAAGCAAAATGTCAAATCCGCATTAGATAGCATTCTACGGGAAAGGGGCTTCGGCGAAACCGCCCCCTACCAAACAGGCTCGCCGCCCTTGTCGACGCTTGCACAGGAAATCTTGATGTTCGGCTGCGACTCAAAGGCCCACTACACTCGCCTTATCCTGAACTCGAAGGCGCGGGATAACGTTCTGCATCTCGCCGCGCGGTATGCCTAGACTGTTACACGTTGGCCGATCTTAATAACCGAGTCGGGCTACGCCGCGGAGGACGTCGTCTACATGCCGTCTTACGTCATTCGCTGCCCGCAGCGCCTGCCGGTCACCTTCCGCGCTTCCATCGCTTAGAGAGTGAAGTGCCACCATGTCCGAACAACCTTTGCCGACGCTGCCGATGTGGCGCGTCGATCACATCGAGCCCTCGCCCGAGATGTTGGCGCTTCGCGCTAACGGTCCGATCCACCGCGTGCGCTTCCCGTCCGGGCACGAAGGCTGGTGGGTGACAGGCTACGACGAGGCCAAGGCGGTGCTGTCCGACGCGGCGTTCCGGCCCGCGGGAATGCCGCCGGCGGCATTCACCCCGGATTCGGTGATTCTCGGTTCGCCGGGGTGGCTGGTCTCGCACGAGGGGGGCGAGCATGCCCGGTTACGCACGATCGTGGCGCCGGCCTTCAGCAACCGCAGGGTGAAGCTGCTCGCGCAGCAGGTCGAGGCGATCGCCGCGCAGTCGTTCGAGACGCTGGCGGCCCAGCCCCAGCCCGCCGACCTGCGGCGCCACCTCTCCTTTCCGCTTCCGGCCATGGTCATCAGCGCGGTGATGGGCGTGCTCTACGAGGATCACGCCTTTTTCTCCGGGCTGTCCGACGAGGTGATGACGCACCAGCATGAAAGCGGCCCGCGCAGCGCGTCGCGCCTGGCCTGGGAGGAACTGCGCGTCTACATTCGCGGCAAGATGCGGGATAAGCGCCAGGATCCGGGCGACAACCTGCTGACGGATCTGCTCGCGGCGGTCGATCAGGGCAAGTCGACCGAGGAAGAGGCGATCGGCCTGGCGGCGGGCATGCTGGTGGCGGGGCACGAGAGCACCGTCGCGCAGATCGAATTCGGCCTGCTGGCCATGTTCCGCCATCCGCAACAGCGCGAACGCCTGGTCGGCGATCCATCGCTGTTGGACAAGGCGGTGGAGGAAATCCTGCGCATGTACCCGCCGGGCGCGGGCTGGGACGGCATCATGCGCTATCCGAGGACCGACGTGACCATCGCGGGCGTGCATATTCCCGCGGAGAGCAAGGTGCTGGTCGGCTTGCCGGCGACGTCGTTCGATCCGCGCCATTTCGACGAGCCGGAAATCTTCGACATCGGACGCGACGAAAATCCGCACCTGGCGTTCTCCCACGGGCCGCACGACTGCATCGGCGGAGCGCTGGCCAGGCTTGAACTCAAGGCGGTGTTCGGTTCGATCTTCCAGCGCTTCCCCGGGCTGCGCCTCGCCGTGGCGCCCGAAGAACTGAAGTTGCGCAAGGAGATCATCACTGGCGGCTTCGAGGAGATGCCGGTGCTCTGGTGATGCGCGGACGCCGCCGGGGATCGCGATCTCCTCCGCAATTTGCCGGCACGCCTGGCGCGCGCGGGTCAGATCAGCCAGCCAACAGGTAAGCAAGATGGACGTGCAAGAAACCACGGCAGCATGCCGGGACGCCTTCGCCGAACTGGCGTCGCCAGCGTGCATCCACGACCCGTATCCGTTCATGCGGTGGTTGCGCGAGCACGACCCGGTGCATCGCGCGGCGTCGGGCCTTTTTCTGTTGAGCCGCCACGCCGACATCTACTGGGCGCTCCAGGCCACGGGCGATGCGTTTCGGGGACCGGCGCCGGGCGAACTGGCGCGCTATTTCCCGCGTGCGGCGACCAGCCTGTCGCTCAATCTGCTGGCGTCCACGCTAGCGATGAAGGAACCACCGACGCATACGCGTCTGCGCCGGCTGATCTCGCGCGATTTCACCATGCGCGAGATCGACAACCTGCGGCCGAGCATCGCGCGCATCGTCGCAGCGCGCCTGGACGGCATGGCGCCCGCGCTCGAGCGCGGGGAGGCGGTGGACCTGCATCGGGAATTCGCGCTGGCCTTGCCAATGCTGGTCTTCGCCGAACTGTTCGGTATGCCCCAGGAGGACATGTTCGGGCTCGCCGCCATCATCGGCGCAATTCTGGAAGGCCTGAGCCCGCACGCCAGCGATGCCCAGCTCGCCGCGGCGGACGCAGCCAGCGCCAGGGTGCAGGCCTACTTCGGCGACCTCATACAGCGCAAGCGCACCGATCCCCGTCACGACATCGTGTCGATGCTGGTCGGCACTCACGACGACGATGCCGACACGCTGTCGGATGCGGAGTTGATCAGCATGCTGTGGGGTATGCTGCTGGGCGGCTTCGCCACCACTGCTGCGACCATCGACCATGCGGTCCTGGCGATGGTGGCGTATCCCGAACAGCGGCACTGGCTGCAGGGAGACGCCGTGGGGGTCGAGGCATTCGTCGAAGAAGTCCTGCGCTGCGACGCGCCCGCCATGTTCAGCTCCATTCCGCGTATCGCCCAGCGCGACATCGAACTGGGCGGCGCGGTGATCCCGAAGAACGCGGACGTGCGCGTATTGATCGCGGCCGGCAATCGCGACCCGGACGCCTTCGCCGATCCCGACCGCTTCGATCCCGCGCGGTTCTACGGCACCAGTCCTGGCATGTCGACCGACGGGAAGGTCATGCTGAGCTTCGGCCACGGCATCCACTTCTGCCTCGGTGCGCAACTGGCCCGGGTGCAGTTGGCCGAGAGCCTGCCGCGGATCCAGGCGCGCTTCCCCACCCTGGCATTGGCCGAGCAGCCGACCCGAGAGCCCTCCGCGTTCCTTAGGACGTTCCGCGCGCTGCCGGTGCGGCTGCATGCGCAGGCGGGGGGCTGAGATGCGCATCGTGGTCGACCAGGATCTGTGCGGAACCACTGGGCAGTGCGCGCTGACGCTGCCGGTCGCCTTTCGCCAGCGCGAAGCGGATGGCGTGGCCGAAGTGTGCGTGGCGACGGTCCCGCAGGCGCTGCACGCCGCGGTGCGGCTCGCGGCCAGCCAGTGCCCGGTCGCCGCCATTCGGGTCATCGAAAGCGACGCTGGCGATGACGAGCGCGCCAGCGCCGACCCTGCGCGTTCTCAGGCAGAGGCCGAGCGGCATGCCGCGAAAGACCAACGCAATCCAGGAGGACACGATGGGACGGTTTGAAGGCAAGGTGGCCGTGGTGACCGGCGCCGGCGCCGGCATCGGCAGGGCATGCGCCCTCGCCCTCGCGCGCGAGGGCGGCAGAGTGGTGGTGGCCGACATTGATGGCTCGGCGGCCATCGCCTGCACCGCGCAGATCGCGACCGAAGCGGGCCATGCGCTGGCCCTGGCCATGGACATCGCCGATGCGCAGGCGGTGGCAGCGCTGTTCGAGACGGCGGAGCGGCACTTCGGTGGGGTCGACCTGCTGGTGAACAACGCGAGCGCCATGCATCTGACCCCGCGCGACCGCGCGATCCTCGACATGGACCTGGCGGTTTGGGATCAGACCATGGCGACCAATCTGCGCGGCACGCTGCTCTGCTGTCGGCAGGCCATCCCACGGATGATCGCCCGCGGCGGTGGCGCGATCGTCAACATGTCGTCGTGCCAGGGGCTCAGCGGTGACACCGCGCAGACGTCCTACGCCGCGTCGAAGGCGGCGATGAACATGCTGTCGGCCTCGCTCGCCACCCAGTACGGTCATGCGCAGATCCGCTGCAACGCGGTTGCGCCGGGTCTCATCATGACCGAGCGTCTCCTCGCCAAGCTCGACGAGTGCATGCAACGGCATCTGCGCCGGCACCAGCTCCTGCCGCGCGTCGGCCACCCCGAGGACGTGGCCTCGCTGGTGGCGTTCCTGCTCTCCGACGATGCTGCGTTCATCACCGGCCAGGTAGTGTGCATCGACGGCGGCATGCTGGCGCATGTGCCGACGTACGCCGACGGTGGCAATAGCCGCGCCGCGCGGTCTGCCGGCGACACCGCCGAAGCGGCCGCTGCGCCAGGGAGGTGATGGACATGCTGCTCAACCCGCTGAACCGTCGGCACCGGCTGCGGTACGACATCCCGGTCATGTCCGGCGCCTTCCCCGTGGTCGGGCATCTTCCCGCCATCGTTTGTGACCTGCCGCGCCTGCTGCGGCGCGCGGAACGGACGCTGGGCAGCCACTTCTGGCTGGACTTCGGCCCTGCCGGACACCTGATGACCTGCCTGGATCCGGATGTCTTCGCATTGCTCCGGCACAAGGACGTGTCCTCGGCGCTGATCGCAGAGATCGCGCCCGAAATCCTTGGCGGAACGTTGGTCACTTTGAACGGTAGCGCGCACCGGCAGGCGCGCGATGGGATCAAGGCGGCGTTCCTGCCCAGGGGGCTGACCGAGGCCGGCATTGGCGAGCTGTTCGCGCCCGTCATCCGGGCCCGGGTGCAGGCGTGGCGCGACCGCGGTGAAGTAACTATCCTGCCCGAAACCGGCGACCTGATGCTCAAGCTCACCTTCAGTCTCATGGGCATCCCCGCCCAAGACCTGCCGGAGTGGCATCGCAAGTACCGGCAACTGCTGCAGTTGATCGTCGCGCCACCGGTCGACCTGCCCGGAACGCCGTTGCGGCGCGGCCGCGCCGCCCGCGACTGGATCGACGCGCAGTCGCGCCAGTTCATCCGCGACGCGCGCGCGCATGCCGCGCGCACCGGGTTGATCAACGACATGGTGAGCGCCTTCGATCGCAGCGACGATGCGCTCTCCGATGACGTCCTGGTCGCCAACATCCGCTTGCTGCTGCTTGCCGGTCACGAGACCACCGCCTCGACGATGGCCTGGATGGTGATCGAACTGGCGCGGCAGCCTGAGCTGTGGGATGCCCTGGTCGAGGAGGCGCAACGCGTGGGCGCAGTGCCGACCCGGCACGCGGACCTGGCGCAGTATCCGGTCGCAGAGGCTCTGTTCCGCGAGACGCTGCGCATGCATCCGGCGTCCTCGCTCGTACCGCGTCGCGCGACGCAGGAATTACAACTCGGCCAGCGGCGCATTCCCGCGGGCACAAGTCTATGCATCCCGCTGCTGCATTTCTCGACCTCGGCGCTGCTGCACGAGGCGCCTGATCAGTTCCGCCTGGCGCGATGGCTGCAACGCATGGGGCCGATCGGGCCGGTGGACATGCTGCAGTTCGGCAGCGGCCCACACGTCTGCATCGGCTACCACCTGGTATGGCTGGAACTGGTGCAGTTCAGCATCGCCTTGGCGCTGACCATGCACAAGGCCGGGGTGCGGCCGCGGTTGCTGAGCGACGCCGAAAAAGGCCGGCGCTATTACCCGACAGCACAACCCTCCATGAAAATCCGCATCGGATTCTCATGAGCTGGCATCGCATGCCCCGTGTGGCGAGGCAGCGGCGCCGGCGACGCGCGGCATTGCTGCACTCGGCGCGCGCTCGGTGCGACGCCGGCAACACCGCGGCGGCTCGCCGCTCGCCGTGGGCGCGTCCTGTCAGGTACAAGGACATGAACAACATGCAGACCGATTCCACGCTACACGACGACCGAACTGGCGTTTCCCCGGTTCGCGGATTGGGCGCGCAGGCGAGCGGTGCATCCGGCCGGCTGCTGCCGGAGATCTGGATGCAGGACGGCGCAAAGCGGGTCAAACAGGCGCTGGCGCGTCTTCTTTGCGCCGGAGACGACGGTGAGACCGAACTGATGGCGGCGATGCGCTACGCCACCTTGATTGGCGGGAAGCGCACCCGCGCCTTGCTCTGTATGGCTGCCGGCGCACTGGCTGATATGCCGGCGCACACGCTCGACGACGTCGGGGGCGCCATCGAGATGATTCACGCCTGTACCCTGGTCCACGACGACCTGCCCGCGATGGACGACGACGTGCTTCGCCGCGGCCTTCCGACCGTGCACGTCAAGTTAGGCGAAGCCACTGCGATCCTGGTCGGCGATGCGCTGCAGGCACACGCCTTCCTGACACTGGCGAGCCTGGATGCTCCGAGCGCCAACCGTATCGCGCTTGTGCGCGAACTGGCGCAGGCGGTATCCGCTGAGGGTGCCGCAGGCGGCCAGGCCTTGGATCTGTCGCTGGTTGGAAAGCACGTCGAGCTGGACAGGATCGTGGCGATGCACCGGATGAAGACGGGAGCGCTAGTGCGCGCGTCCGTTCGCATGGGCGCGCTATGCACCATCACGGAGGATGCCGCACACGCTGCGCTGTACGAGCGCTCCATCGCTACGGCACCTGTTTCGGTCTGGCGTTGCAGGTGGTCGACGACATTCTCGACGCGACAGCGGATCAAGCGACGCTGGGCAAGACCCCCGGCAAGGACGCGGCGGCGCAGAAGCCGACCTGCGCGTCGATCATGGGGCTGCAGGCAGCGCGCCAGTTCGCGCTGGATTTGTTGCGCGACGCCGGGGAGGCCATCGCCCCGCTGGGGCCGCGTGCGGAACGGTTGGCGCAGATGCTGCAGCGGGCCAACGCGTATCTGTTCAAGCACGCGCCATGCGCATGAGCGCGCCCGTCCGCATGGAGTCGCCCCTGTGCCGCTGCGATTGGCCGGCGGCAGCGGTGCATGCTGCACTGTGTCCGAGTCCGCGGCGCCGATCGCAGCGGTTGCCCAGCACGGCCGCGGTGCACGCGGCGCGCTGCGCGCAAGCCTGTGCGGCGGACCGGCGCCAGCATCGGGATGCGTCGCCGCGCCGCGCCTGCGGCGACGTGCGCGGCGTCTGCCCGATCCTGGTTCTCGTCAACCGTCTGCAGAAGGAACATCCCGCGTGAACGCGCTGTCCGAACAGATCCTTTCCGAATTGCGCCACCTGCTGAGCGAGATGAGCGATGGCGGCAGCGTCGGTCCGTCCGTCTACGACACGGCACGAGCTCTGCAGTTCCACGGCAACGTCACCAGCCGGCAGGACGCATACGCGTGGCTCATCGCGCAGCAACAGGCCGATGGCGGATGGGGAAGCGCGGACTTCCCGCTGTTCCGCCATGCGCCCACGTGGGCGGCGTTGCTGGCATTGCAGCGTGCCGATCCTCTTCCCGGCGCTGCCGACGCAGTCCAGGCTGCAACCCGGTTTCTCGAGCGCCAGCCCGATCCCTACGCGCATGCGGTGCCGGAAGACGCGCCGATCGGCGCGGAGCTGATCCTGCCGCAGTTGTGCGGCGAGGTCGCATCCTTGCTGGGCGGCGCGGCGTTTCCGCGCCACCCGGCGTTGTTGCCGTTGCGGCAAGCGTGCCTGGTCAAGCTGGGGGCGGTGGCGACGTTGCCGAGCGGCCATCCGTGGCTGCACTCCTTTGAAGCCTGGGGGACGTCGCCGACCACCGCATGCCCGGATGACGACGGCAGCATCGGCATCAGTCCGGCGGCCACCGCCGCGTGGCGTGCGCACGCCGTGACACAGGGGAGCACGCCGCAGGTCGGGCGCGCCGACGCGTATCTGCAGGCGGCATCGCGGGCGACGCGCAGCGGCATCGAAGGTGTCGTTCCCAACGTCTGGCCGATCAATGTGTTCGAGCCATGCTGGTCGCTGTACACCCTGCACCTGGCCGGGCTGTTCGCACATCCGGCGCTCGCCGAGGCGGTGCGCGTGATCGTCGCGCAGCTCGACGCCCGCCTGGGCGTGCGCGGTCTGGGCCCGGCCTTGCACTTCGCGGCCGATGCGGACGACACCGCCGTTGCGTTGTGCGTCCTGCGCCTTGCAGGCCGCGACCCGGTGGTCGATGCGTTGCGCCATTTCGAAATCGGCGAGCTGTTCGTCACCTTCCCCGGCGAGCGCAATGCCTCGGTGTCGACCAACATCCATGCCCTGCATGCGTTGCGACTGTTGGGAAAGCCCGCCGTCGGCACCAGCGCCTACGTTGAGGCCAATCGCAACCCGCACGGTCTATGGGACAACGAAAAATGGCACGTTTCGTGGCTGTATCCCACCGCGCATGCGGTCGCTGCGCTGGCGCAAGGCGAGCCCCAGTGGCGCGACGAGCGCGCGCTGGCGGCACTGCTGCAGGCGCAGCGCGACGACGGCGGCTGGGGCGCCGGTCGCGCGTCCACATTCGAGGAAACCGCCTATGCGATGTTCGCGTTGCACGTGATGGACGGGAGCGAAGAGCCGACAGGGCGCGGGCGCATCGCGCAGGCGGTGGCGCGTGCGCTGGAGTGGATGCTCGCCCGCCATGCGGCGCATGCATTGCCGCAGACGCCACTGTGGATCGGCAAGGAACTGTATTGCCCCACCCGGGTCGTGCGCGTGGCCGAACTCGCCGGGTTGTGGCTGGCGCTTCGTTGGGGGCGGCGCGTCCTCGCCGAGGGAGCAGGAGCGGCGCCATGATCCAGACCGAACGCGCGCTGCAGCAGGTGCTGGAGTGGGGGCGTTCCCTGACCGGGTTCGCCGACGAGCATGCCTTGGAAGCGGTCAGGGGCGGCCAGTACATCCTGCAGCGCATCCACCCGAGCCTGCGCGACACCAGTGCCCGCACCGGCCGCGATCCGCAGGACGAAACGCTGATCGTGGCGTTCTATCGCGAACTGGCGCTGCTGTTCTGGCTCGACGATTGCAACGACCTTGGCCTGATCGCGCCGGCGCAGCTCGCCGCGGTGGAGCAGGCGCTGGGGCAGGGCGTTCCGTGCGCGCTCCCTGGATTCGAGGGCTGCGCTGTGCTACGCGCTTCGCTGGCCGCGCTCGCCTACGATCGTCGCGACTATGCTCAGCTTCTCGACGATACCCGGTGCTACTGCGCGGCGCTGCGCGCCGGACACGCGCAGGCGGCAGGGGCGAAACGCTGGTCCTACGCCGAGTACCTGCACAACGGCATCGATTCGATCGCCTACACGAACGTGTTCTGTTGCCTGTCGTTGCTGTGGGGGCTGGACATGGCGACCTTGCGCGCGCGTCCGGCGTTTCGCCAGGTCCTGCGGCTCATCTCCGCGATAGGGCGCCTGCAGAACGATCTGCATGGACGCGACAAGGACAGGTCGGCCGGCGAGGCCGACAACGCGGCGATCCTGCTGCTGCAGCGCTATCCGGCTATGCCTGTGGTAGAGTTCCTCAACGACGAACTGGCCGGCCATACGCGCATGCTGCACCGGGTGATGGCGGAAGAACGCTTTCCCGCGCCGTGGGGGCGGTTGATCGAGGTCATAGCGGCCATCCGCGCGCAGTACTACCAGACCTCGACCAGCCGCTACCGCAGCGACGCTGCGGGGGGAGGCCAGCGTGCGCCGGCCTGAACGCGCGGGAGGCGGCGGCGTGCGCGCGCTGCCGTCGGTCCGATCCGTCGCAACACCGTCGCCCGATGCGACGGATGGAGCGAGCATGGGCGACACCGCCCTGAGCCGGCGCAAGGACGACCATCTGGACATCGTGCTGGGTCGGCGAACGGCGCCGGCCACGGTCGCCGCCGGCTGGGAGGACATCCGTTTCGAACACTGCGCATTGCCCGAGTTGGACCTGACGCAGATCGACCTCAGCGCCTCGCTGCTGGGCAAGACCATGCGCGCGCCGCTGCTGATCAGCTCCATGACCGGCGGCATGCCACGCGCCGAGGCCATCAACCGGCATCTAAGCGAGGCAGCGCAAGACTTGGGGATCGCCATCTGCGTCGGTTCGCAGCGCGTGAGCCTGCAATCCCGCAACTCCCAGGGCCTGACGCGCGCGTTGCGCCGCCTGGCCCCAGACATTCCCTTGCTGGCCAATATCGGCGCCGCGCAACTGCGCGAGGCCGACGGCCTGGAACTGGCGCGTCGGGCGGTGGATGCGCTGGAGGCCGATGGACTCATCGTCCATCTCAATCCGCTGCAGGAAGCGGTACAGCCGGAAGGCGACCGCGACTGGCGCGGCGTCCTGGCGCAGATCGCTCGCGCCGCGCGCAGCGTAGGCGTGCCGATCGTGGCCAAGGAAGTGGGCTCGGGCCTGTCCGCCTCGGTGGCCTGTGCGCTCGTCGAGGCGGGCGTGGCGATGATTGATGTCGCCGGCGCCGGCGGCACCAGTTGGGCCGCAGTGGAGGGCGAGCGCGCCCGCGATGCCGCCGACCGTGCAGTGGCGATGGCGTTCGCCGATTGGGGGATCCCGACCCCCGGCCAGCGTGCAGGCGGTACGTCGGGCGCTGCCAACGGTGAAGCTGATCGCGTCGGGCGGGATCCGCGACGGCGTCGACGTGGCCAAGGCCATCCGCCTGGGCGCGGACATTGCCGGGCAGGCGGCCGGCGTGCTCAGCGCGGCTACGGTATCCACCGAAGCGGTTGTCGCGCATTTCGAGATCGTCATCCGCCAGTTGGCCGTCGCCTGCTTCTGCACCGGCTCGGCTGATCTGGCGGCATTGCGTCAGGCGCGCTTGTTGCCCTCGGCGCATCTGCCCGCCGGTTGATGCAGCAGTCTTACTGGTCAGAAAGTCGCGGATGCAGGGGGATTCGCGCTGGTCGCAGATTTGTTAGGGTGCTGCGTCGTGATCAGGGAGGCGCCCCGCCATGCCCGATTGGACAGCCGAGAGTGAAGCCGCATTCGACGCCTATGTCGATGCTTTGATCGGGGTGATCGGTCACGCCGACCGAGCTGAGCCCCTGAAGGAGTCGGCACAAGGTGCGCCGGGAGACCGGCAAGGAGTAGATGATACAAATCCTTTGCAATGAAGGAGTAGCGATCCACATTGACCCTGAGTCATGCGCGGCCGGTCGTGAGGAGACCGGTAACTTCTCTGGGGTCAAACACGGGTTGTTAGGCTCGAGCCGTCCACCGCCATCGTTTTGAGACAAAGCGATGGCGGTGGAATGGACGGTTACAATCGAGGGCCGGAACGAATTTGGCGACACATGCCGGAAGGAGGTCCGCATAGACAAGAGCTGGAAGAGCCTGTTCGACGGCGACATCGGCTTGTCGATCGGCGATCGCAAGAAGATCATGGCAGCACTGCAGAACGCGGTCGTGGCCGCCCGAAGTCTCCAATGCCGGCGAGACCTGCGGCGCGCTCGAGGGGGTCGTCTATATCGTCGACCATGAGGAACCCTATAAGAGCGGTGGCGCAAACTGTGTGTTGATAATCGCTTCGACCAACGTGACGCCATTGGGCGTCAGCGTTACCACATCGCGTTCAATGACAATCAGCGACTTTTCCACTAGTTCGCTCAACGTGGAATTGATGATCTCGTTGTCAAAAAAGCTTCTTCCCTCAAAGCGCTGCCTGAATACGGCATCATCGACCGGAATGAGCGTCGAGAGCGCCATTTTAAATGCACTGCTTTCCCTGTGAACTGGCGTCATGCCACGGCTTTCCTGGATCGGGAGACGATCTTCACGCACAGCGTCCCTGTAAGCTCTATAACCGGTGATATTGATCGCTTCAGCTTTCGTGCATTTCGAACTACCGCCGAGGCCGACCGCTACCTCGGGAAACTGTTTATCCAGGTCGGCAACCAGGCCCTTCCATTTTTCCGGTTGATGATCGTGTCGATAAAAATACATGGTAGGGTGTTCACGATAGGCGCTCTCCAAATACTTTTCGATTAGCTCGCGCATTTGATATTGCTTTCCCAAGCCGGGAAAGCCCGTGTTATTGGCATCAATCAGCCCTGTTTTCTGCCACACACTTCGACGCTCCCCGGAGATGCCAGTACGGCTTTTCATGAACTCTTCCAGATGCAGCTTGGTGCAGACGACATGGGAAAGTTCGAGTTCGCGCGTTTTCTCCATGTCGTACTTCACATCGTCTACGCTTTGTCCCAGCATGCCGTAGATGAGATCGACACTGACCCAGTCAATACCAAGTTCCCGCGCGTTGTATACAGTCTCAAAACATTCCTTCGCGGAATGCATACGTCCACAAGCAGAAATAATTCGATCATCGAAAGATTGGGCGCCAAAACTTACTTTGGTGAAACCAAGCTCTTGCAAAAGCGACAGGTACGATTTTGTCAGAGTTCCAGGTTCCCCTTCGAATCGCATCGTGGCAGTAGAGAGATTGAAATTGGCCTTGTAAAACGCCATCAATCTGCGCAATTCCGATTCGGGCAGCAGCGAGGGGGTGCCACCAAAAATATTGAACTCCCCAACTTCAACCTTGGCAAGGCCCGGCACCTTCCCCAGCCACAGTGTGGCTTCTTTAATATTCAGATCCACCAACTCCTTCATGACTGCCTGCGAAGACGCTGAATGAGGATTGAGAATGACCGTCGGAAACTGGCAAAAATGGCAGCGGTAGCGGCAGCTGGGTATGTATGCCCACAAATGGATTTGCTGCGCTCTTGTAATTTCGTCATCCATGTCTGTAAAAAAAGATGACAGTGGATAGTTGTCGATATCTCCCGGGAATACGTGACAGCCAAACGGATCCTTGTGGACGTAGTTCAGAAAAGCGTTGTTTTCCGATCTGGAAAGAAATTCATAGACTGAAGGCACTGGATAACTAGGGTCCAGATCGCGCAAAGACGCCATTGCTTCATTCATTTAGAATACCCCTCCGTTCGCAAAATAATTGTGTGCTTCGCCAGATTCACGATCTTCACAGAAGTACCAAACAAAGCGCTTGAAGTCCTCGGGGCGGACGCTGTCAAAACACGGAGGTAATGGGGGAGGAAAACCGATGTCATCGCCGACTGTACGCCGCAATGCGGCAAATATCTCGTCACGAAACTCAAAATATAAACGATAGGAAGGAGTCTTGTAAGCATGAATGGCCCTGAAATCGATAATGCGCATCTCGCTTTTGATTTCTTGAATGCGCTGATGCAGTCTGTCGGCCACCAGTTCGGTGAAGAAGTTCCTGACTTCCACTCTGTGTATCAAAATTTGTGGATTCAATAATGCGGGCAAGATAATATTTTTAGGGACGTAATCCTTTATCGAGTAAAACCAGGCTTGTTTAGATTGATCGCCTGTCGTGTCAGGCAAGGATTTCTTCTGCGACACGCAGTCGGGACGCACATCCTTCATGATAATGATGCCGTCCCGGCCGTAGGCCGCCCCCGTGATCACCTCATCAAGGATTGTATCAACGCGTCGACTATTGATCTGTACACAAGACTCTTCTGCGTAAACGGGCTTTCCGCCATGGGCGATCACTTTAATACCAAAATCCCAGTCGTCGGATAAATGTTCAACGAAGCGACCATTGTTCAACTGGTAGAAAATTTCGATACCGCCGACTTTATCATAGAAGTCCCGCTCTACGGCAAATCCTTTACCATCAGGAAAGCCACCAAATAATTGAAACGAGAAATCGCGGCAGCGTAATGTCTTCTGTATTTCCCTGAAGAGATTGGGTCGATGATGAAAAGACGTTTCATCATAGTAGTATTTACAGGTTCCCAAGTCCCCATCTTCCTTCATCATTTTATCGATGAGGTGATGGAGCCAATAGGGACTGACAGTGCAGTCAGCGTCGGCAGAAACAATATAGTGCTTATTTGTCTTTCCTAATCGGTTATCCCTAACTTTTGCTCTCATGGCGGCGTAATCCATGCCACGCTTTCTGGCGGATGAAACACCCTGAACCGTTTCGTCAATAATATAAATGTCTATAGAAGAATGTTTTACTTTGAAGGCATTGATCTGGGCGACAGAATTGTCCGTAGAGTTGTTATCTACAACTATGACTTCATAACTGTCGTTGGTAATCAGTTCATCTTGCGTGTGCTGACAATAAAGTGACTCAAGGACTTCGTTAATACGCTCACCTTCGTTAAAAACCGGGAGCACAACTGATACAAAAGTGGTGTCACGCATAGTTTAATCGCGATCACTCAGGTTCAACACGTCAAAGACGTTGTTGGAAAGGACCTGTTTTCCCCTTTTAAAATTCCTCTCAGCGACGGCTCTCTTCAATTTATTGTTTGTAAGAAGAAGAAATACCTCATCGATAAATCGTTTGCCGGGTAGCCCGTCATTGGTGCTGGAGATTTCCAATACGGGAGCCTCAAATCCATACCGACCATACACCTCGTCATAATATTGATAGCTAGTGGTGATATAGCAGCGTTTTTGGCTAATTGCCTCACCAATGGGGTTGCCATAACTGTCGTAGTCGTAGGAGGTGAGAAATGACACTAAATCGCACGAGTAATACAAGTCCTCTATCGTGAACGCATTAGCTTTAGCAGGCATTAGGTCATGGTACAAAAGCCCAGTAAAATTAACGTACTTTGATATACCCAGCCTTTCTGCTAGCCGGTCAAGCTCCAGGAAATGTGGATAATTTTCATTTTTATCTCCGGCAACCACGAGAATCGCGGAGGTGCTTTCACCACTTTCGCGGAGGCGTCGATTTAATTGATCGACCAACACGATATCCCGGTCTATTCGTTTTTGAGGTATCAGGCGCGTTGTTCTTGCGATCAGAATATCATCTTTTCTAATATCTAATCGCGCTCTGATGTCTCTACCGAGAGACCGCTCCGAAAAATCATAGGTATTTTTCCGGACTTTAACCTCCACTTCAAAGTTGCACCAAGCTTCCAGTTCATTTCGTAGTTTTTCGTTCAAAGTAACATAGGTGATGTATCGCGATTTTGCTGGTTTAATCGCATGGCGATACGGTGGAGCGCCATATTTCATGACTTTTTTTTCACTACTCCACATCAGGTCGTGGTCGCGCCAGATCACGAAGCTACCCAGATTCCGCGACTGTCCGTACTGTTCAATTGCTAGGCGAAGTGCTCGGGAATACACGATATTTTCCGGCAGCGTGCCGTTTTCAATGATAACTTTGCTGACGTTCAAGCGTTTCCATAAGGCCACGATTTTAACCGCTACTCCCGCGGCAACCTGGTCCACTGATGTGAGTATTGCAGCCTTCGCATCGTGTGAGACGCTGAGCGTCTGGCTGAACAAAACGCTATTAACGTTCTTTATAAATCGCGCGTTATAGTTAGGGATAGTGGTGATATCATCTACGCGCACGAGCTCAAAATAATTGCGGTAGAGATATGCCTCGCACGTATACGGTTTTCCGAAGTTGCCCTTACTTACGTTTATATCGTAACCCAGGTCTAGGTAACATCGGAATCCGTTTTGTCTGAGTTTCTTTGCGACCTTCATTGCTTCAACAGTGATGCCTGACACGGACACAGCATCGAATGAAAGTAACCGGCCGATTGCTACCGCGGAGATTTTGCTTTGATGCGGGCGATAAGTTCTTCGTCGTCGACAAAGCTGTTGAGGAAGTCGTTCCACTCCTGAGTTGAGCGGCGAGCATAGGAGAGCATCTGCTCCAACTCCTCCATGCCGTCGTCTGTCAGGGCGGTGATGGATCCGTCCTCACCGTTATAGACGCTGATGATACTGCCGTAGGTCAGGTTGTCATCATTGCTGACGATCGCCTGGAGAAGCTCCGGATCCTCGCCAAGAATTTCGGCAACATATTTGATGGTGCGGACATAAGTGACTGTTGCCATCAGGCCGCCTCGGCGCAGATGACGGCAACAGGTGACCAATTCCAGGGGAGCAGTTCGTCGAGGCGATTGATCTTATGATCGTGGATACGATCGAGCACATCGGCCAGATAGGCCTGCGGATCGAGGCCATTCATCTTGGCCGTTTCGATGATCGTCATGGCACGCGCCAGTGTCTCCGCACCGGTGTCTGCGCCGGCAAAGAGCCAATTTTTCCTTCCAATTCCAACCGGGCGCAGGGCTCGCTCAGCAGCATTGTTGTCAATCGCGACACGGCCGTCTTCCAGGAACAGGCAGAATGATGGCCACCGACTCAGGCCATAGCGGAAAGCTTGCGCCAGATCGCCCTTGCCCGGAATGCGGGTCAACTGCGCCTCGGCCCAGACGCGCAAGGCTTCGACTTTTGCCTTGCTGTGCTTTTGACGCGCGGCGAGGCGGATATCGGCAGGCTGACCCACAATCTCACGTTCGATGTCGTAAAGCGCGCCGATACGGTCGAGAGCCTCGCGTGCGATCTCGGATTTGTTCGAGGTCCAGATATCGTGGAAGTCGCGTCGCCAGTGTGCCCAGCAGGCCGCCTCACGGAAGCGGGATGTCCCATCCCCTCCAGGGTCATACAGCTTGCCGTAGCCTTTGTAGCCATCAGCCTGAAGGATGCCGCTTGTCTGTTTGAGGTGACGGTGGACGTGCTCTTCCTTCCAGTCGGGGGCGAAGTAATAGACCGCACCCGGTGGAGCCACACCCGCCCAGGGACGCTGATCGCGGACATAGGCCCAGATCCTGCCTTTCTTCACGCCTTTGCCCAGCCCCTTATCCCGCAGCGAACGATCGAGCACCCGGATCGGGGTGTCGTCGGCATGAAGAAGGTCACTGCCCATGATCGCCGCCTCGATCCGCTCGATCAAAGGCTGAAGCACCCGCATGGCGCGACCGCACCAATCGACCAGCGTGCTGTCGGGAATGTCGGCGCCCATGCGGGCGAAGATCTCGTTCAGGCGATAGAGGGGCAGATGGTCGTCGAACTTCGAGACCAGGATGTAAGCCAGAAGCCCGGCACCTGCCATGCTGCCCGGTATCGGGCGGCTTGGCGCCGGCAACTGCACCATCTTCTCGCAGCAACGGCAGGACTTCTTCAATCGGGCGACCTCGATGACCTTCATCTGCGCCGCGATCATGTCGAGGATTTCGCTGGCGTCTTCACCCACCAGGCGCAGTTCTCCCCCGCAATCGGGGCAGACTTTGCCGGGATCGATTTCCCTGCGCTCGCGCACGGCCTTTTCTGATACGCGTGGACGCCTGCGGATCACCTTCTCCCTGGAAGGATCTGTGGACGCCTCCGGGACGATCTCATCGTCCTCGTCTATTGGTTTGGTGCTGTTCTCCGACGCTGCGATCAACAAATCCTCCAGCGCCAGTTCCAATTGCTGGATTTCGCGCTCGATCTTTTCGGAGGATTTGCCGAAGGCCTGTTTCCTTAGCCTGGCGATGCGCAGCCGCAGGTCCTGGATCAATTCGTCGTGCGCCCGTAACGTCGCCGACATCTTCGCATTTTCCGCCTGCAAGGCAGTGATCATCGCCTTCAGGAAGGCGGGATCATCGGGAAGATTTTGGCTCGCGTTCGACATGAGCCTGACTATCAAAAATCAGGACGAATTGCCATAAAAACAATAAGATTCAGAGAGATAAAAATCAGCCGACACGTGCCGGTGGTGCGCCCCAGTTTGGACGCCGCCAATCGATCCCTTCCCATAACATCGCCATCTGCGCCGACGTCAGCCGGGCTATCCCGTCGGCCGCCGAAGGCCACGGGAACCGTCCCTTTTGCAGAATTTTGTAATACAGGCAGAAGCCCTGCCCATCAAAATAAAGGAGCTTCAAACGATCACCACGTCTGCCTCGAAAGGCGAAGACCGCGCCCCCGGTCGGCTTCTGGCGCAACACGTCCTGCGCCAGCGAAGCCAGGCCCTCTATTCCTTTGCGCATGTCCGTAACCCCGCAAGCCAGGTACACGCGCACGCCAGTCCCTGGTCCGATCATGCCGCTTCCACCGCCCGGATAAGCCGCGTCAGGACGCTGGCGTTCACGCCGCTGTCGAAGCAAAGGCTGCGACCGCGGGGCAATCGCAACTCGATCATCCCAGATCGGTCCTGTTGATCGCCATGTTGCTCGGTCTGCGCGGCACTCATGTCGACGGGAATAAACACCGCATTGGTGGATGGCGACAACAATCCCTTCTTCTTCAGCTCGCTGCGCCAGGTGTAAATCTGCTGCCGCGTCACGTGGTGCCGATGAGCCACCTCCGTCACCGTAGCTCCCGAAACCCCAACCGACATGACGATCTCGCGCTTTTCTTCGTCGCGCCATCGCCGCCGCCGTTCCTGCCCAAGAATTTCCACGCGCATCGTAACACTCGCCTAAGACACGTCCCTAACGACGTCGTTAAACACGTGTCTTAGGCCATCAAGTCCCAATCCGGCAGGCGGTCACAATCGGGCGGTTACGAATGAAATAAACATCGCGGCTTTACAACCAGCGACGATCATGATGATTGAGGCCCAGCTACGGTCAGTCTGCCGCCGCTCAACCGCTGCACGAGGCCGCTGATCCGGTCGGCCGGCGACCTGACTTCGTTGAGATAGCCGTCCCCCGCAGTTCGCGCGGTCGCCGTGCCGGTGTGACGGAAACTCAGACAGATCCCCTCGTACGCCCGGTTGATCCATAGATATGTCCCGTGCGGATCGGCCGAGCCAAGGATCGCCCCGGTGAACCCGACCGGATCGAGTTCGCGCGACCGTTCGAACCCGAGCCACGCCGGCTGGCGATCCCCGAGATAGCCGGGGGATTTCTCCTGAACATGGGATGCGCGGCGCGGGTCGGGCCACCAGCGGGCTGGGTCGGGCACGCGGACCTGCCGCGTCGTCAGCCGGTCCGGCCGCAGGTCGAGGTCGCCCAGCTCCCTGATCTCCATAAGCGGTCCTTTCTGCCAATGGGACGTGGTAATTCCATTGATCGCGATGTAACCCACGACACGAGTATCGCGTCGGCAGCTTCTGGCGTCTCGCGACATGGAGTTTCAAAATTCGTGCCAACTGTGCAGAGAAAGCTCAGAAACGATTTCCGCATATTAAGTATGCGCGCGACAGGAAGCCCGCCGAACACTAGCCCGTCGCGGACTCCACAAACCCGACAATGGGTGCTCTAAGACAGAGTCTGCGCTGCGAAAGTCGCATTATATCTCGTCCGGAACATGCGCCGGTTGCTAGCGCATGGAGCCGCGGCAGCTCGGCACAAGGCGGGTGGCCAACCGTCGAAAACCCCGATCAGTGACGACGTGCGCGAGTGCTACGCCGGTTTCGGTCCGACCCTGACCGCCAACTCTCGATCCCGTTCGCTTCCTGCAGGCGACGTATCCAAGAGCCGCCCAGTTTCGACCTTCATCGGGAGAAGCAGAGGCGCTGCTTGCGGCCGCCCGCTTCGCCGTTCGTCGGACAAACTCGACCATCTCATTGAGCATATGGAGCTGGCGATTGCCGATCGGGAGGAGAGGGAGGCCTAGGAGGACAGTGGCAATAACCGCTTTGGTTCTGCCGGTGCTGAGGGCGCAATGGGGCCTGAGCTCGGTCGAGATCGTATTCTCGGCACGCAACCTTCGCGCCCGGTTGTTGGTGCGGAGCCGAGGCCGTGATTATCGCGCCCTTTTTCAGCGAGTTCGCAAGCGGTAGTTCGCAGTGGGAACCATGCCCACTCTCAACCAGGGAGCTTGTGTCTCCGTTTGCCTCCATTCCGAAGCTCGTTGATCCTGCTGGCGGCCGTCACCAACCGAGGTAAATCTAAAGCGATCCCCCAGTAACAGCATCCGACAGCTTCTGTCGGTTTTGTCGGATCAGCGACACAGACTTGTTTAGCCAATCTCTTGTCTCGGCTTTGAGTAAATAGCTGAAAAACAAACAAAAGACCTTTCCTTGAGCTCGGTCAACCAAACTGGCACGAGTCTTGAAACCTTCATTTCGAGGCGGCGCGAGCTGCCGACCGCCATTGAGATGGATGGAACGAAGGAAGGAAGGCAACATGTCAGATTTGCGTCAAATCGCATTCTACGGCAAGGGGGGCATCGGCAAGTCCACCACCTCTCAAAATACGCTCGCGGCCCTCGTCGATCTCGGGCAGAAGATCCTCATCGTGGGTTGTGACCCCAAAGCCGACTCCACCCGGCTGATCCTGAACTCGAAGGCGCAAGACACGGTTCTGCATCTCGCGGCCGAGGAGGGTTCGGTGGAAGACCTCGAACTCGAGGACGTGCTCAAGGTCGGCTACAGAGGCATCAAGTGCGTGGAGTCCGGCGGCCCCGAGCCCGGTGTCGGTTGCGCCGGCCGTGGCGTCATCACTTCTATCAATTTTCTTGAGGAGAACGGCGCCTATGACGATGTCGACTACGTCTCCTACGACGTGCTCGGCGACGTGGTCTGCGGCGGCTTCGCGATGCCGATACGCGAGAACAAGGCCCAGGAAATCTACATCGTGATGTCCGGCGAGATGATGGCGCTTTATGCCGCCAACAATATCGCCAAGGGTATCCTGAAATATGCCCATTCCGGCGGCGTGCGGCTCGGCGGTCTGATTTGCAACGAGCGCCAGACCGACCGCGAGCTCGACCTCTCCGAGGCGCTGGCTGCCAAGCTCAATTCCAAGCTCATTCACTTCGTGCCGCGCGACAACATCGTCCAGCACGCCGAGCTCAGGAAGATGACGGTGATCCAGTATGCGCCGGACTCCAAGCAGGCCGGGGAATATCGCGCCTTGGCCGAGAAGATCCATGCCAATTCGGGCCAGGGCACCGTCCCGACCCCAATCACCATGGAGGAGTTGGAAGACATGCTGCTCGACTTCGGCATCATGAAGACCGACGAGCAGATGCTTGCCGAACTCCAGGCCAAGGAAGGCAAGCTGGCGGTTGCCCACTAGGCGCCCTCCCCCGCCGCCAGCAGGGGGCGCGCCGGCCATGAGCTGGCGCGCCCTTTCCAAGAACGCGCCTCGTCCGCGAGGCGTCTCCGAACCTTGAAAGGGAACAGGCCCCATGAGCCTCGACTACGAGAATGACGGCGCTCTCCATGAGGAGCTTATCAAGCAAGTGCTGTCACAGTATCCGGACAAGGCGGCGAAGCGCCGCAAGAAGCACCTCAGCGTCGCGACGAACGGGCAGGAGGCGGAGGAGGAGGGAGAGGTCCTCTCCGAATGCAGCGTCAAGTCGAACATCAAGTCCATACCGGGCGTGATGACGATCCGCGGCTGCGCCTATGCCGGCTCCAAAGGTGTGGTTTGGGGTCCGGTCAAGGATATGGTCCACATCTCACATGGGCCAGTCGGTTGCGGTCAATATTCCTGGTCGCAGCGCCGAAATTATTACGTCGGTACGACGGGCATCGACAGCTTCGTGACCCTGCAGTTCACCTCCGACTTTCAGGAGAAGGACATCGTTTTCGGCGGCGACAAGAAGCTGGAAAAGATCATCGACGAGATCGAGGAGCTGTTTCCCCTGAACAATGGCATCAGCGTGCAATCGGAATGCCCGATCGGCCTGATCGGCGACGACATCGAGGCGGTGTCGCGCAAAAAGGCCAAGGAGCACGAAAAGACGATCGTACCGGTGCGCTGCGAGGGCTTTCGCGGGGTCTCGCAATCTCTTGGTCACCACATTGCCAATGACTCGATCCGCGACTGGGTCTTCGACAAGACGGACGTGGAGTTCGAGGCCGACCGTTTCGATGTTAACGTCATCGGCGACTACAATATCGGCGGCGACGCGTGGGCTACGCGCATCCTCTTGGAGGAGGTGGGTTTGCGCGTGGTCGGCAACTGGTCGGGGGACGCGACGCTTGCTGAGGTAGAGCGCGCACCGAAGGCCAAGCTCAATCTCATTCACTGCTACCGGTCAATGAACTACATCTGCCGGCACATGGAGGAGAAGTACGGCATCCCCTGGATGGAATACAATTTCTTTGGTCCCTCCCAGATCGAAGCCTCTCTGCGCAAGATAGCCAAGCATTTCGGGCCCACAATCGAGGACAAGACCGAGGCGGTCATCGCCAAGTACCGCCCCTTGGTCGATGCGGTCGTCGACAAGTATTGGCCGCGCCTCGAAGGCAAGACGGTGATGCTTTATGTCGGCGGACTACGCCCTCGGCACGTCATCACGGCCTATGAGGACCTCGGCATGGTGATAGTTGGCACCGGATACGAGTTCGCTCACAACGATGACTATCAGCGCACCGGCCATTACGTGAAGAATGGCACGCTGATCTATGACGACGTGACCGGTTACGAGCTGGAAAAGTTCATCGAGGGGATCCGACCTGACCTCGTGGGCTCCGGTATTAAGGAGAAGTACCCGGTGCAGAAGATGGGCATCCCGTTCCGTCAGATGCACTCCTGGGATTATTCCGGTCCGTATCACGGCTATGACGGCTTCGCCATCTTCGCCCGCGACATGGATCTGGCCATCAACAACCCGGTCTGGGACCTCTACGACGCCCCCTGGAAGAAAAAGGCCCTGCCGCCGGTGGCGGTCGCGGCCGAATGAAAAATGGCCTCCCAGGAGCAGGGGGGCCGAACGCCCGTGACCCTTGATCCGCGGGAAACCTGAAACGTCTCGACGTCCTGTGCCGCCGCCTGGCGCGCCAGATGAAAAAGAGGTTACCACCCATGCCGCAGTCGGCCGAAAAAGTCCTCGACCATGCTCCCCTGTTCCGCCAGCCGGAATACAGGAAGATGCTTGCCGAGAAGAAGTTGAATTTCGAATGTCCGCACCCGGATCGGATTGTTACCGATCAGGGCGAATACACCAAAACGTGGGAGTACCGCGAAAAGAACCTCGCCCGCGAAGCCCTTGTCGTGAACCCGGCCAAAGCCTGCCAGCCGCTCGGCGCCGTCTTCGCGGCCGCGGGCTTCGAGCGGACCATGTCCTTCGTCCATGGCAGTCAGGGCTGCGTTGCCTACTATCGTTCGCATCTGTCGCGACACTTCAAGGAGCCCTCATCAGCGGTTTCGTCCTCGATGACAGAGGACGCGGCGGTGTTCGGCGGCCTGAAGAACATGGTCGACGGACTCGCCAACACCTATAGCCTCTACGACCCGAAGATGATTGCTGTCTCGACCACTTGTATGGCAGAGGTCATTGGCGACGACCTGCACGGCTTCATCGAGAACGCCAAGAACGAAGGTTCAGTCCCGGCCGACTTCGATGTTCCTTTCGCTCACACGCCAGCGTTCGTCGGCAGCCATGTCGATGGCTATGACGCCATGGTCAAGGGCGTTCTGGAGCACTTCTGGAAAGGCCAGGAGCGCAAGGAATCCGGTGGAACCATCAACATCATTCCGGGATTCGACGGCTTTTGTGTCGGCAACAACCGCGAGCTCAAGCGCCTGCTCGACCTGATGGGCGTGTCCTACACGTTCATCCAGGATGCTTCCGACCAGTTCGACACGCCTTCGGACGGCATGTATCGCATGTATGACGGCGGCACGATGATTGAAGACGTGAGGGCGGCACTCGGTGCCGAAGCGACACTGTCGCTGCAGCACTACAACACCCGCAAGACGCTGGAATATTGCAACGAGGTCGGGCAGGCGACGGCCTCGTTCCATTATCCTCTTGGTGTCCAGGCTACCGACGAATTCCTGATGAAGGTCTCGGAGATTTCCGGCAAGGATATCCCAACGGCAATCGGTATGGAGCGCGGCCGACTTGTCGACGCTATGGCGGATAGCCAAGCCTGGCTGCACGGCAAGAAATACGCGATCTACGGCGATCCTGACTTCGTCTACGCCATGGCCCGGTTTGTGATGGAGACCGGCGGCGAGCCGACCCACTGCCTCGCCACCAATGGAACACCGGCCTGGGAAGCTGAGATCAAGGAACTGCTCGCATCCTCGCCCTTCGGCAAGGATGGCCAGGTCTGGGCGGGCAAGGACCTCTGGGCCATGCGCTCGCTGCTCTTCACCGAACCGGTGGACCTGCTGATCGGCAATTCCTATGGCAAGTACCTGGAGCGCGACACCGGCACGCCGCTGATCCGGCTGATGTTTCCGATATTTGACCGGCACCATCACCATCGCTTCCCTCTGATGGGCTACCAAGGGGGCTTGCGCGTCTTAACGACGATCCTCGACAAGATCTTCGACAAGCTCGATCGCGAAACGATCAAGGTAGGTGTGACGGACTACTCGTATGACCTCACCCGCTAAGAGCGATGGTTGGCCTTCGCTAAAGGCCAGCCATCTTAAAATGGACTTGGAGTCCGGCGCGATGCCCCCGCTCACTGCCAAAATCCAGGATGTCTTCAACGAGCCCGCGTGCGAGAAGAACCTCGGCAAGGATGCCAAGGCGCGCCAGAAGGGCTGTTCGAAGCCGCTGACCCCCGGAGCGGCCGCCGGCGGCTGCGCTTTCGACGGGGCCAAGATCGTGCTGCAGCCGATTACCGATGTTGCGCATCTGATCCATGCACCGATCGCCTGCGAGGGCAATTCCTGGGACAACCGCGGCGCGGCTTCGTCGGGGGCAACGCTGTGGCGCACAAGCTTCACGACCGACCTGACCGAACTTGACGTGGTGATGGGGCAGGGCGAGCGGAAGCTTTTCAAAGCGATTCGCGAGATCAAGGAAACGTATGCGCCGCCGGCGATCTTCGTCTATTCGACCTGCGTGACGGCGCTGATCGGCGACGACATCGAGGCGGTGTGCAAGCGCGCCGCGGAAAAGTTCGGCTTGCCGGTGGTGCCGGTCAATGCACCGGGCTTCGTCGGCTCCAAGAACCTCGGCAACAAACTCGCCGGCGAGGCGTTGCTCGATCATGTCATTGGCACGGCTGAGCCCGACGATATCGGCCCTTACGACATCAATATCCTTGGTGAATTCAACCTTTCCGGCGAATTCTGGTTGGTGAAGCCGCTCCTTGATCGGCTCGGCATCCGGGTGCGCGCCTGTATTCCGGGCGACGCGCGCTACCTCGATGTTGCCTCGGCGCACCGTGCACGGGCGGCCATGATGGTGTGCTCGACTGCGCTCATCAATCTTGCCCGCAAGATGGAGGAACGCTGGGACATCCCGTTTTTCGAGGGCTCCTTCTACGGCATCAGCGATACCTCGGAAGCACTCAGACAGATCGCCAAGCTGCTCGTTAAGAAGGGCGCCGGTCCGGAGCTCCTAGAACGCACGGAGACACTGATCGCGGAGGAGGAGGCGATTGCGTGGAAGAAACTTGAAGCATACCGGCCGAGGCTTGAGGGCAAACGCGTGCTGCTCAACACCGGCGGGGTGAAGTCCTGGTCGGTCGTCCATGCGCTGATGGAGATCGGCATCGAGATCGTCGGTACCTCTGTCAAGAAATCGACGGCCGAAGACAAGGAGCGCATTAAGCAGATCCTGAAGGACGAGAACCACATGTTCGAGTCGATGGCGCCCCGCGATCTTTACTCCCTGCTCTCTGAAGATAAGGCCGACATCATGCTGTCTGGCGGGCGAACGCAATTCATCGCGCTGAAGGCCAAGACGCCCTGGCTGGATATCAACCAGGAGCGCCACCATCCCTACGCCGGGTATGGCGGCATGGTGGAACTCGTACGCCAGATCGACCTTGCCATTCACAACCCGATCTGGCGTCAGGTGCGGGAGCCGGCACCGTGGGAATACCAAGCTGCTGTCGACGAGGAACTGCCAAGTACGCCGTGGGCGAGCGAGACCGTCCACGCCTTCAAAAAAGTAGTAGCACAACTGCCGGTGGTTTCGGCAAGCGTTGAGGAAAGCCGATGACCCGCATTCTTCCCCAAACCAAGTGGGCGGCGGTCAATCCGCTTAAGTCCTCGCAGCCGCTGGGTGCCGCCCTTGCCTTTCTCGGGATCAATGGTGCGGTACCGCTATTCCACGGCAGCCAGGGCTGCACGAGCTTTGCGCTGGTACTTCTCGTGCGGCACTTTAAGGAAGCCGTTCCCTTGCAGACCACGGCGATGGACGAGATGGCGACGATCCTCGGTGGCATGGATCATCTGGAGGAAGCGATCCTCAATCTAAAGACCCGCACGAACCCGAAACTGATCGGGGTCTGCACGACGGCGCTGGTGGAAACCCGTGGAGAGGATTTCGCAAGGGATCTCGCGAACATCAAGATGATGCACGCTAAAGAACTCGCAGGTACGGAGATCGTTTTGGCCAACACGCCGGATTTCGAAGGCGCGATCGAGGAGGGCTGGGCCAAGGCTGTCACGGCCATGATTCAAAGGATTACACGGCGCGGCGAGCAGCCGCGGCAGTCGAAGAAGGTTGCGATCTTGCCAGGCTGGAACCTCACGGTCGCTGACATCGAGCATTTGCGCGAAACGGTAGAAAGCTTCGGCCTTAAGCCAGTGATTCTGCCTGACCTCTCCGGCTCGCTCGACGGGACGGTGCCTGACGACCGTTGGGTGCCGACCACCTATGGCGGCACAACCGTCAAGGACATCCAGGAGCTTGGCACGGCAGTGCAGTGCATTGCGATCGGCGAGCATATGCACCGTCCGGCGGAGGTGCTGCAGAGACTGACCGGAGTGCCTTATGCGGTGTTTCAGTCGCTCACAGGTTTGACGAACACAGACCGTTTCGTCTCGCTGCTTGGCTGGATTTCCGGTGGGCCGGTGCCAGCGAAAGTCCGCCGTCGCCGCGCACAGCTACAGGACGCCTTGCTCGACGGGCATTTTCATTTCGGCGGCAAAAAGATTGCCATCGCCGCCGAGCCGGACCAGCTTTACCAGCTCGCAACTTTCTTCACCGGCATGGGCGCCGAAATCGCGGCGGCCGTCACCACGACCGGCACCTCGAAAATTCTCGAGCAAGTGCCGATTGAGCAGGTCCAGGTCGGCGATCTTGGCGATCTTGAGGGTCTTGCCGCGGGCGCTGATCTTCTCGTCACACATTCGCACGGACGCCAGGCGGGCGAGCGTCTTGGTATTCCGCTCATGCGCGTCGGTTTTCCGATCTTCGACCGACTCGGCAGCCAGCACAAGCTCACGATCCTCTATCAAGGGACGCGCGACCTGATCTTCGATGTCTCGAACATCTTCCAGGCCAACCAGCACGCACCGACGCCTCAATCACTCGATACATTGCGTAACCGGGAAATGCCAGATGACAGCCGCCCGCCGACTCTCGCTCGTCACTGACGAGGTTCACCCACAAAGGCCGAAATGGAAAGCCGGTTCGTTGCGCGTAGCGATCGCCACGCAAGACATGAAGAGCCTCAACGCCCATTTTGGATCGGCCAAGCGCTTCGCGGTCTATGACGTGACGTCCGATGACTGGAATTTCGTGGAAGCGGTTGCCTTTGAAGATGTTTCCGACGAAAGCGGGAAGCACCGGATTGAGGGCGATGACCGAATTACTCCGAAAGTGGAGGCGTTGAAGGGCTGCCACCTGCTATTTTGTCTGGCGATCGGCGGTCCTTCGGCAGCCAAGGTTATTTCGGCGAAAATCCATCCGATCAAAGTGCCGCAGCCTCAATCCATCGAAGACGTACTGTTACGAACCCGGACGATGCTCAAGACGGCTCCTCCGCCCTGGTTGCGCAAGGTGCTCACGGAGGCAGGCGCCACCGAAAAGAAATCCTTTGAGGATGAGGACTGAACGATGAAAAGACCGAAAGCCACTGCGGATAGTCCTGCTGTCGACGCGGACGAGACGACCCTTGCCACACCTTTCCTCAAATGCCTCATGCGGCTGATCCGCGCTCAGGATTCCTACGGATCGTGGGAAGGCAAGGCGGATACCGAGCTGCTGGCCGACTTCATCGTCACCAAGGAGCAGCGCCGTGAGATCCCGATCATCGGTGATCCCGACCCGGACATGCTGTGGCGGCTGCAGATTTTCTACACCTGCGTCGGGCTTGTGATCGAGCAGCGCTCCGGCTTGGTGGTATCGTCGACCATGATGATGAACCATGAGGGCTTCGGCCGCGTACTCCTCACAACCGGGCGGTTGGTTGTCCTGTCGAAGACCCTTCGCGACGTCCACCGGTTCGGCTTTGACACGCTTCGCAAACTCGCTGAGGCAGGCGCGAAACTGGTCGATGATGCGATCGCAGCCATCGAAACCTATCCCGACGTGGCGCGCGTGTGACGGGACCGGTTTTCGAACTAGGGGTCATGTCAGGCCTTGAGGACATGTGATGGCCAGCCCACTCAACCGAGGCGGTCGAGGCCGATTTAGTTCTCGGGGTAGCGCTGATGAAGCCACTGGTCCTGATCTGTTCGCAAGATGCGGAGTTGTATCTGTTCCTCAGCCACATCCTGGGGGTGGACGGCTTCACAAGTGAGCCGGCAGGTGGCGTGGAGGAAGCACTCGCATTGGCCGATGAAAGGGAGCTCCAGGCGGTAGTGCTGGACTGCGGGCCAGCAAGCGCGTCAGGTTCCACACTCTGCGCCCGGCTTAAGGGGGAGCCCCGGACAGGCGGCCTGCCCGTTATTGCCCTGATCGCGCCCGGCGCCGAGAACCAACACCTCGATCTCTTGAAGGCAGGCATTGACGAGAGTTTTGTGCGGCCAATCGCGCCGGCCAAGCTGCTTGACTGTCTACGGACGAAGCTGGCGCTGCCGAAGCCTGGTCCAAACGGGATTGAAAACGGCAGCTGGCTCTGCTGCGGCAACCTTGAGATGAAGCTCGATGCCCACCGAGTTCGCGGCAACGGCCACGACATCCATCTCGGACCGATCGAGTTCAACCTGCTGCGGCATTTGCTCGAGGCTCCCGGCAAGGTCTTCAGCCGAGACGAGCTGATCGGGGCGGCCTGGCCGGACAATATCCATATCGGTGCACGCACCGTCGACGTCCATATCAGCCGGATCAGAAAGGCGCTGAAGGCGGCCTCGCCCGGCAGCGTCATTCGTACCGTCAGATCGGCCGGCTACGCGCTCGAGGTGCCGGACGGCTAAATAGCGAATGCGTGTGGTGCCATTACCCATCTCCGTCGTGCTGAGGGCAAGTATTGGGCTTCGAAACGCGCCTACAGCTACGACATAAGCAGAAAGAAGATGGCCTCTAAAAAGCGTATTCAGTGTGACGGGTCGGGTAGCACCTTCAGCGTTTTTCGGTCCGGCCGGCCCGATCCGCGCCCCGGAGAGTTCACCGGCTGGCACATGCCGGCACTCATTCTGGCCTTCTGCGCCACGATCATCGTCGTCGATCTGACGATGGCGGTACTGGCGAGCCGCAGTTATACCGGCTTCGCCGTGAAGAACTCCCATGTCGCCCAGCTAGGAATTCAATCGCAAGGCGGGCGAGGGGCACAGGCGGCGCGCGGATGGAGCTGCCCCTTGCAATCGGCGATGGCGAGATCCGCTATCGCCTGAGGGACCGGAAGGTCAAGAAGCTAATGCTAGGTGGCGTGAAGGGGACGATGATGACGAGCTGGCTGTAGCCAAACGCAGTCAAGTCCATCTGCTCTTCCCGCAACCCGATTACATGTTGAGTTGTCCGTGGCCACGCTTTTCTGCCGGCGCGAAGCGCGTAGTGTCCAAAACCTGACAGTGGCAGAAAACATGTCGGGTTCAATGAAACCGCCCATCTTGGCACATGGAGGTTTTTCAAAGCGTAAACATGCGCTTACTGCGAACTGAGCGCGCGCTGGCACGGCCTTTGCTAATTGAGATGCGGCAACACTGAGTGAAGGCTGGCTACACGCAGACGCGTGATACGAGCGCTGCGTTCCTTTCCTTGAACCCGTGTGCCCCTCTCTAAGAGGCAAACAAGCTTGCGCATGCCAATAGGCGTTGCCGAATGAAATCATGCTTCGAGGAAGAGGACTGAAAAGAGGAGAATATGAGCATCGGGGGTCCCGATCCGGACGTGCTGTGGATACTCGACATGGTTTACACTGCCGTGGGGCCCGCGAGCGAGGAGCGCTCCGGCCCGACGACTTCGCAAATGATGGAGATGAAACCCATGAGGGCTTCGGGCGCGTGCTTTTCAGGGCGAGTCAGTTGGTCGTTCTGTCGAGACGTCCACTGGTTCGGCTGCAAGACGTTTCGGAAACTCGCATTTGCCGGTACGAAACTGGTCGACGATGCGACTGTGGCCATTGAAGCCTATCCCGACGTAGCGCGGGCGTGATGAAACCAATTTTCGAGGAAGGATTAATGTCAGAGCTTGAGCAGTTGCAGCAGAAGATCCGTAAGCTGCAGTCGCGTGCGGGAACTGCGAAGGTGGAATTGCACGACCTTGCCGAGGACATCCCCCTCAACGGGACAGAGATCAAGGCGGTTGCCGAGAAAACGTTCGCCGTTTCCGCCGAGTTGGACGCGGCCAAGAAAGATATCGCTGAGTTGGAGAATTCGCGATGACGAGCGCTTTCGTCACCCGCGACGGCTCCAAATGGATGCCGGAGTACCTCACCGCTATCGAGGGCACGACCTGCATCGGCTGCGGCCGCTGCTTCAAGGTCTGCTCGCGCGAGGTCATGCACCTTTACGGCGTCGATGACGCGGGTGAAATCCTCGGCGTCTGCGACGGCCAAGACGACGATTTCGATGGCGAGCTCAATCGCATGATCATGGTCGTCGACCATGCCGGCCGCTGCGTCGGCTGCGGAGCCTGCGCCCGCGTCTGCCCGAAGAACTGCCAGGCCCATATTGCGGCCGACAAGGTCGCTACATGATCTGGCGGACAAACCAGGAGAACGGCGTTGCCCTTTAGAATCTTTTATCGCGTCCTGTTGCTGGTCCTGTGCAGCAATGCTCTGAGTGTCTACTTCGCTTCTCATTCCATCCGCACAGTGGTCGTCACAACGCTGGCTTGTTCGCTGCTCCTCCAGGTTGGTTATTTTGCAAGCGTGCTCTTTCTGATCTGGCGGTCTAGCCGCGCTAGCAGAGCTGGCCAAATGGCTGAGCATTTCGGCAGTTGCAAGGAAATTGGATACTAGCCGTCAGACGATGATGAGGTCAGGAATGAATCTTCAGACGTGCCTCAGTTCGTTCCAATAGGCGGCATATCGCTGCTCCGTTGAGGCGCGGTGACAAGATCAGAGCTCACATTCGCGCCACTTTGGATCAACCGTGAACATTGAGCGGGTCGTTCATGGAATGCTATGCTTGGTATGATCGGAGGAGTCCGCATTCCGGTCGTCCCAATTCCGGGAGATGCAGTTTTTCTGTTCGATAGGCATTGGCAGTCTATCGCAGCCTGCATATCCGTTGCTTGGTCTCGATGACGGATGACGCGCTGGAATCAATGATAGACGTTTTCTGGAATATCGAGCAACGCAGCTAGCCTCAAATCAAACACGCCCCTTAAAATGACTCGTGCATAGCTAAATTCAGCTCAATCACGTGTTGCCGGAGAGAACATGTTAGAAAAATTCGAGCGCTATCCGCTCACCTTCGGACCCACGCCCATCGAGAAGCTCGACCGCCTTGGCAAGCATTTAGGGGGAAAGGTGGAAATCTATGCCAAACGCGAGGACTGCAACTCCGGTCTTGCGTTTGGCGGAAACAAGCTCCGGAAGCTCGAATACATCATCCCCGACGCGATCGCGTCAAATGCCGATACGCTTGTCTCCATCGGCGGCGTGCAGTCCAACCACACGCGGATGGTCGCCGCGGTCGCCGCCAAGATCGGCATGAAATGTCTCCTGGTTCAGGAGAGCTGGGTACCACATGAGGATGCCGTCTACGACCGGGTCGGCAACATTCTCTTGAGCCGCATAATGGGAGCAGAGGTGCGCCTGGTCGATGGTGGCTTTGACATCGGCATCCGCTGCAGTTGGGAGCAAGCGCTCGATGAGGTCAAGTCAAGGGGCGGCAGGCCCTACGCGATACCGGCGGGGGCCTCAGTTCACAAATATGGAGGCCTTGGGTACGTCGGGTTCGCGGAGGAGGTGCGCGCCCAGGAGAAACAGCTTGGGTTTGCCTTCGACTACATCGTCGTTTGCACGGTCACGGGTTCAACGCACGGCGGTATGCTCGTCGGATTTGCCAAGGATGGTCGACAGCACAACGTGATAGGTATCGATGCCTCCGCCACCCCCGCGCAAACCAAGGCGCAGGTGTTAAACATTGCGCGGCATACTGCGAAGCTCGTCGATCTCGGAATGGAGGTCGTCGAAGACGACGTGGTGTTGCACGAGGAGTACGCGTACCCGTGTTATGGCATGCCGTCCGAGAAAACCAAGCATGCCATCCGTCTGTGCGCGCGGCTCGAGGGTATAATTACCGATCCAATTTATGAGGGCAAATCGATGCAAGGGATGATCGATCTCGTCCAGAAAGGCTTCTTTCCAGAGGGATCGAGGGTCCTCTATGCGCATCTCGGCGGTGCGCCCGCGATCAACGGGTACGGCTACACCTTTCGCAACGGTTGACGCGCGACAGACTGCGATTTCGCCGTCCTGCCGTGCCGGTGATGCGCTTCAGCTTAGCAAATCGAGGAAGCTAGTTGTTGGCTGCCTCCAAGGCGAAGAGGATCGATTCCATTCGAAATATGAATCGGCGGATAGAAAAGTCAAAGAGCACCTGATCTTGTAGCATCTTGTCAACCTCGTGCTCAGCCCAGCACTGAAGTGTTTCTACACTTTCACTGACCCAAGTTGGGGAGAACCGGCTTAGTCCAGTCCCAGATCCAGATTGAAGTGCTCAGTGAACCGCACCGGGTTTTCAAGACCCTCAATCTCATTCAGTCAGTGACAGTCGAGACGCTGCAAAGCAGTCCGAAATCCTCGACATCGAGCATCGAGCAGATCGGCAACAAAGCCCGCTCTGATCGACGCAGTTCCACACGGTATGAGTGGCCACACATCCGGTGACGGCGATGGGTTTCTGGCACCCGCGGAAGGCGGTGCGTTGCGTCGAAGGTGAAATTCTGCGTAATCTTCTTCATGGGATCCCTAGAGACTTAAGCGTTTGAAGGCTTAACCCCAGCGGGCCACAGCCGCCGCCACAGGCTGTTAGAAGGGTCTGCTGTATGAGCAGTTGTGTGCGCTCCAAGGCATGAAACCCGTTCGTGTTGCTGCCGAAGGGACCTGCAGCACTCAAAATGCTGTGCCGTATGCGCCTGTCACACATCAGCAGCCGTTGGCGCTAAGCTTGTAACTTTGTTGAGGGGTCGGCGCTTTCTGGGACGATAGCGGATGCGTCAACTACCAGATGCCGTAGTATCAAAGTCTGGTAGAAAGCTCTAGAACCAAGTTCGGTCCAACGCATTAACCGCGAGATATCGGAATGCAGAGTCAACGCGACCACGGTGGAGGTTCGAAATGCGTCTGTGAAGCAGTTGAGCTTCCGCACAAGTCCGGTCTCCAAACAAGATTTGTCGGAAGGCACCGACCTTCCAAAGTTCCGTCCGGACTGTTCTGACCTTCTTCTAGGCGAAACTGAAGAACAACCGCGACCAAACAAAACGCGTTTAATCACTCTCACGCTGAACGCGACGCCATGCAGAGGGACCATGAAATGAATACAGACGTTTTTACGGCTCATGAGTCTAACGTTCGTCGCTATGGGCGGTCGTTTCCCACAGTCTTTACGAAAGCTCTTGGGGCGACAATCTGGGACGAGGCCGGCAGACCTTATATCGACTTCCTTGTAGGGTCTGGCGCACTCAACTATGGACACAACAACCCGAATATTCTTGGCCCAGCAGTTGAATACCTTGCCGGCAAAAATATTCTTTTGTCGCTTGATATGTATACAGCGGCAAAGCGCGACTTCATTGAAGTGTTTGTCGAGTCAATCCTGAAGCCCAGGGGCCTTACTTACAAGATACAGTTTCCGGGCCCGACGGGCACCAATGCTAACGAAGCGGCGCTGGCGCTGGCGCGCAAATATACCGGCCGTTCGAGTGTGATGGCCTTTACGAATGCGTACCATGGCATGTCGCTCGGCTCCCTGGCAGTGTCGGGTTCGGCATCAACAAGGGAGCTTGGCGGCGTTGCTCGCCACGATGTAATCCGCGTCCCTTACGACAGCTATCCGAACCAAACTTTCGATTCCGCGGGTTACATCGACTCCGTTTTGGGTGATGCAGGCAGCGGTGTAGAGAAGCCCGCTGCACTCATTCTGGAGACCATCCAGGCCGAAGGCGGCATGAACACCGCATCCGCTGCGTGGCTATCTGAGATTCAGCGCATTTGCCGTAAGCACGGCGTTGTTTTGATTGTCGACGACATTCAGGCAGGTGCAGGACGAACCGGCGACTTCTTTTCATTTGAGTTCGCGAAAATTGAACCCGATATCGTGTGTCTCTCGAAATCTCTGAGTGGTTCAGGAAATCCGTTCTCAATTGTGCTGATTCGCCCTGAGATGGACGTATGGAAGCCCGGCGAACATAGCGGGACTTTCAGAGGCAACAACTTCGCGTTCGTGACCGCAGGTGCCATGTGCAAAATGTGGTCCGACGAGGAGTTTACTGCAGGCGTCGAGCGGACAGCCGTTAAACTGCAAGGACGCCTTGATCGCCTCGTTGAGAAATACCCAAATTGCATCGAACAAAAGCGCGGTCGCGGTCTGATGGCAGGTCTCAAGTGCCGATCACCGGCAATTGTCGCCCGTGTGCATGATGTCGCTTTCGAAAATGGGCTGCTGATCGAAGCTTCAGGCCCGAATCGCGACGTCGTCAAAGTCCTTCCGCCGATAACCATCAACGATGAGGAACTCGATCATGGCATCGGGATCCTCGATCGCGCATTGCAGGAGCAAGCCAATGACGACTAACAAAGTGTCTCACACGCCGGCCGTTTCCCCCCTTTCGATCAGAGAGCGAGTGGGTTCGATCAGGACTACCGAGATCATCTCCGTCCTGAAAGGCGAGATCACCGGTCTGCATATCAAGAACGCGTTTAGCAACGAAGTAGCCGAGGAAATCACCCAGAACTTTAGTCGCAGTCCCGGCCTCAAGGAGCGCAAAGACGGAGTTCCCGGACAGTATGTAGGCGCATCTCATTACAGAAAGGATGCGATCAGCTATTTCTCGGACTCGGAAGATGCGCGGCCGTTCATTGACATGCTTTTTGGCGATCTTGTTGACCCCGTTCGCGGAATATTCTGTGCGTTAAAGCGCGACCTTCAGCATCAAGGCATTGAACTGCGGCTGGCCCAGTCGGAGCACGGTCAGGCTAATATATGTCGCGCTATCAGCTGGTGTGGTAGCGGCCCGTATGCTCTGGCGCCTCACGATGATGTCGCTCAAGTCCTATGTGCTGGAAGCGATTTTGAGCTTTCCGCAGTGGCAAAGAACACAGTTGGGGCGCTCAATTTCTATCCGAGCATGACCAAGGAAGGTGGCGATTTGCGTGTATGGAGCCACAAGCCGACACCCGCCGACCGAGAAGCACAGGGAGTTGAGACCACGGGATACCCCTATTCGACAACCTACCTCGAAGCTGTTCCCTACCAAGACTTGCGGCTCAGGGGCGGGGATATCGCCCTGATCGACGGCGGGTTCATTCACGGCGTCACCAGTAAATCAAACGGTGAAAAACCTCGACTGGTGCTGAACAGCTTTTTCGGGTTCGCCCGGCCGGATCTTGTTCTCTGGTGGACTTGACGGGCTGTAAAAGCGACCCACTGATTTGCGCCGACAGTGAAAATATCACATCCGTCATCGTAGCAGGGAGATCCTTCAGTCACAGACCCTCGCGCTCATCGGAAAGACCGACTATCATGATCCCGTGGCCCCCATGGAGCGTAGAGAGCGCAGTTACCGCAATAGCTTTTGAGGCACTGAATTGTAATAATGCGATCTCTGTCATAACAGACGATTGTGACGTCGGAACAAATATCGTAAGCGGCAGGAGACCCCGTCTGGCGGAGGGTGAGCGTTGAATATCGGTAGCGGACACGATGAACTGCTGTGAGCTTCTACGTCTGCGCGCAGTTCTGGAGCCAGAACCTTCCATATGACCGGAGCTGTTACCGACTTCGCCTCGAGGGTGCGCTGCGGCAGCTTAGCTGGCGCAGGTCGGACGAGTCAAGGCACGGGCGGGGGCTGGCACTGGAGCCAGGCGCGAGCGTCTCGGCGACTGGGCATCGGATCGGCATTCACTCGTCGCAGCTCTTTGGCTGGCGCCGTGCGGCCCTGAACGCTCGGAAGGTTTCCACGGAGCCAGCGCGTCGCGAGGTTGCCAACGATTGGTCTTCGACCAAAAACGGCAAGAGAAGCGCGTTTCAACTGGTAAGCTGGAAGAGGTGCTCGGCATAGTTCGACGGTCGGCATAAACGGCAAAGATGAACAACGTCGATCCGCTTGCCTGGCTCACCCAGACCCTCGAGCGCTGGCCCAGCAGCGAAATCGATGCACTCGTGCCGTGGAACTACGCCGCCTGAAAGGCCTCGCCTTGCCGCTTACCAAATTCTGCCAATGCCGCTTTTTAAAACTCTATAATTCCTAAGTTTAAAGCTTTTATGGCTGCTGCCGTCCTATTCGAAGCGTCCATTTTTCGCATTACGTTTTTCACATGGAAATTCACTGTATCAACAGATATTCCTAAAATCTGTCCTATTTCCCACGAGGATTTCCCTCGGGCTATCCATAAGATACACTCGTTTTCTCTTGGGGAAAGGTCGGGTTCGCTCTTAATACCGCTCGAATTAACGAGCCTAACATTTGTGACATTCAGATGAAAATGCAGCGCCGCAAATTGCAAGTACGAGATTGTTCTATTTTGGAGTTCGCCGTTCCAGGATTGAGCGAAGCTCATGATTGCAAAGCTGCGGCCGGGGCCGTGCAATGGAACGCTAAATCCTGACCCTAAGCCGAACGTCGCAGCCTCGTCGAGAACGCGCCGTTCGTCTTCCGTTGTGGTTATGTCGTTGTACACCTCGCTCCATCGAAAGGGATCTGCTCGCGTTCGACACGTCTTGATGATGGGGTCTATCCTGTCATAACCCTTTTCGAAATAGCGCTCCTGCCATTTCTCAGGAAAATGCAGCAAGACGGGCGCATCGCGTCGGGCCGACCTTGAACCTTTTTGGTTCGATGTAATTGAGCCATAGGCGACCCAGCGGCAATCAAAATTCAGAGCAAAAGCAGACAACATGTCGAACAACCGCTCGGGTTGAGCAACGCCATCGGTCTGTTCGAGAAATCGGCCGAACTCGACCGCAAACGGCTCCCCGGTAGCCTCAGGGAAATGCATCGCTGTTCGGACTTTGGTTGACCGCCCTCGAAGTTGAGAGACCGCAGTCGTCCGCGCGCGTTCCATAGTCTCTTCTCCGCAGCCATTTGCGCTGGAAGTTGTCACTGGCGCCGATACCCAAAGCTGCTAAGCTCTCCGCGCCGTGATCGACAGGCCGGCATCGCCAAATCTCTATCACATACACGCGATGCATCAAGTTATTTTGAGTTAAGTATCCGTTGCGCTGGATTTCCTGAGGTTTAACATTGCAATGTTATGATTCTATAATATTTCGTCGTTTTGACTACGCCGAACATGTCAATATCTGCAAGTGGTCGCCAGAGTACGTCAGTTAGCCGGCGAGCCACTGTCCTGCTTCCGTCAACGGATCGCGAACAACCAGGGCAGAAGCGCGAGTATGGCGATACTCACCAGATTGAAGAGTATTCCGCGCGCGATTGCAGCCCTGATTTCCGAAGAAATCGCCGCGAAAGCGCACCCGCCATCGACCTCGGCCTTGCCGAGGATGCCGAGCACGTCAGTCCGAACGGCGGAATCATCGCGCTCAGCCGCCGCTGGGCATGGCGGACCGCGCATTGCCGGCACGGCCGCGCGGAATTCGCTATATAGCCAGGATGTTGTCGGACCAGCTTTGAGCCCGCGCCGAGAGATCGGCGATAATCACATGCGGCTCTGCTTCGACTTCACGCGTTATACGGCTTGTGCGCAGCGTGGCGCGGGCCTAAGGCCGCTGATGGTGTTCCTTTTAGCGACGATCATCTCTTACTTGGCGCCACCTGATCTGGTTCGGGGAGGTGAGTGGCCGCAGATTGTTCCTGTTCGCCAAGGGCCGGAAATGGTGTGACCGACCAATCGATTAAGTCGACGGCACGTTGAAGTATCTCCGCGGTCTTACTTGGGCTGGGTGAAACGGCGATCACATGTCCGATACAATCTCGGAAATCGCCTTTCCTGACGATCGGCGTCTTGGATTCAGCATACAATTTGACCTCGGCGACGCCTGGTACGGCAGCCGCCCGACTGCCGCCACCGATCCATTCGAGGGTGCCATCGCGATCAGGAACCAGGAACCGCGCGGCCGCAGTCTGCGAATGTGTTCTGCGCAAATCCCATTCCTCGCCGATGAC
Organism: Sinorhizobium sp. P24N7; assembly: GCF_042436655.1. Lineage (NCBI taxonomy): Bacteria > Pseudomonadati > Pseudomonadota > Alphaproteobacteria > Hyphomicrobiales > Rhizobiaceae > Sinorhizobium > Sinorhizobium sp. P24N7. Next base: position 506,258 of record NZ_JBHMIW010000002.1, read on the forward strand.
AAGCTTGATGTGCTCGGTCACGAGATCGACGCCGTAAGCTAACTCAATCAGCTTAGGTTCCCCTCCCGGAAGACGCGGATTGATTTCGATGACGACCGGGCCACGCTGCGTCCACCGGAGTTCTATGTTCGTTGGCCCCCAGCCAAGGCCGAGAGCTCGCAAGCAACTCAGCGAAACATCGGCGATACGTTTATGCTCGTCATCAGTCAGCGGGGCCGGAAAGGTCGTCTCACGCACGACGAATTGTGGTGGGGGGTGGAAGTCAGCGGCACCAATCGCGATAACCTCATTTCCCATTGTATCAGCGCTATAGCATGGGCCTTGCGCGAATTCTTCGACCAGTATCCTCGGCGAAGATCGCCATATGTGGTCCCCGCCGACCAGGTAGGTCGTATGCTCGGCCAATTCATCGGCGTTACGGCACAACCGGACACCGATACTGGCGCTGCCTACCGCTGGCTTGACAATCACCGGCAGGCCGATCTCCGCGGCAAAATTTTTTACGTCGGCCACATTCGCTGCCAGGCGATAAGCAGGTACCGGGACACCAGCCTCCGCGAGGAGCTGACGTTGAGTGAATTTGTCGCAGCATCGTTCAATGGACATGGGATCTGGTCCCGGCAGATCGAAATGCCGGCAGAGCTTAGCAACCGTCGCATAGAATGCTTCCCTGACGCTCGTGATGCCGGCAATGTCATAGGTCGCACGTAGCCGGGAACATTCGCGGATCAGCGCATTGAGATTGCCTGTATCGACACGGATTGCCTCAATGTTTTCCGCCGCAAGATAGTCGTAGCAGCCTGGATCAGCCGCCAGGGTAATTGGATGAAGCCCAAGACGCTGGGCCGCTTGGACGGATAGCGGGCCGTTACCCCTTGAACCTTCAAGCAGGATGAGCGCTCTTCTTGCCATTGGCTGTTGCCTCCAACGTTGCGTGCTTCGCCATCAGCTTTACAGCCATGCCTGACCTCAGACTTTGCGGTGAAGGTAGCACTGTGAGCTATCTGCCTTCGCAAAGATTCTGTAAAGTTATTTGAAGGATCTGTTGCAACAGTTTGGTTACCGCCCGTGTGGCACGGAGCCCTTTGACGAATTTCGAAGGACTGCGATCGTCAATGGATGCTATGAGATCTATAAAAGTCTAAACTTAGTCTGACAGACGGTGCCATAGGCTAAAGCGAAGCTGGGCGTGAACCAACCTTGCCCCTCTCGCAGCCGGACGCTGGCGTGCAGGCGAACGGCTCAATTGAATATATGCGGGAAGCAGCGGTCGTAACGCCGGTCCTTGCCTACGAACACGGTCTCCACCTACGTCTTCATGTTATGGCACGAAGCCTCCCGCTTCTCCGTCACCATTGGACGATCAACTTGAAGGAGGGCAATATGACAATGGGTTTGCTCGCGATCGACCTTGGGACGCAGTCACTCTACATGGGATCGACGTCGATGTGGTTGTTGTAGCCGAGCGAAGGTGGCGCCACCGCTCATCATTGAGGTCACTGGTTTATGGCCAACGGTCGAGGAATCAAATTGATCAATCGGCGCTAAGTCAATCGATTTGTATGCGGCTCGAAGAAACAATGCTGTCGACGCCGATCTATGAAGGAGCGAGATCGGCAAAATATCCAGTCGGGCCACCCGCGCTCCTTTCCCAATCCGCAATCAGCCGCATAACTGCATCCGAGTTCAGAAACTGAGCGGCCTAGTCTAGTGGCCATCCATGAAAGCAGCAAGCTTTTGGAATTATTGCGGAAAGCGCACTTTTGTGGGAAGGTCCCGCGGTTTTAGGTACACTTAACATCGGACCACTGACTCCCAAGACAAACCCGCCCCCATCGGAGCCGACAGCGCGCGAACAACGCACCGCCGAGGGTGTGCGCCGTGGCAAGGCGGCGCTTTCCAGTGGGTGCAAGTCCGACCCGGCAACCGCTCCAGCCGGAAGCAATCGGAGCAGGCATGGAGGAGACGACATGTCTGAAGCCTTCGATCAGCGGGTCACGAAATTGGTGACCGCGCGAGTGTGCAGGCCGACCCCTCAACCCTTGTGGGGAAGGCTGATATGGATGGGTGAGTTTGATCGACGTTTGAACCCATCTGCTGCACCGGGGTAGTGGCGGCAGCATGTACACAAGGAAAGCGCACGCAACATGGGAAGCCCCAGGACGCGGTCAAGGATGACCAACCGGACGCCCGCGAGGGACAGGCCGGGCGGCCTGGGGTGGCGGAGAGGCTCGTAGTACCGGGGAAGCCGGGTAATGCCGGTGGAGGGAAGGGGCCTCAGTTCAAGACGAACGCAACAAGTGGAGAGGGACCGGAGATTGGGAAGCCTATCAACTCCGACAAGTGTCCAGAAACTGCAGACGGCGTTACACGCGAAAGCGAAGGCAGAAGCCGGCTATCGCTTCTACGTCCTGTACGACAAGATCAGCCGCGAGGATGTTCTGGCCCATGCCTATGCTCAGCGCCGCTCGAACAAGTGTGCACCGGGGATGGACGGTCAGGACGTACGGGCTGGAGCGGTGGCTTGGAGAACTGGCGCTTACGCTCAGAAAGGAGACCTACCGACCGGAACCAATCAGACGCGTGTTCATACCGAAAGCCAACGGCAAACTCCGGCCGCTGGGCATCTCGACTTTCTGGGGTATACGAACGGATGTACTCGGCGAGAACCGGACAGGCCCGCCTGGGCTACCGGCCATCAGTCTTTTGCAGGACTGCGGTCGGGTGATGGTCGTCTTCGCGCGGCCTTGAGCTATCTTCAGCAGACGGCGGCACAGTTGCCGCTCGAGACAGGCTCGGCCGTTGGACTCTGGCAGGCCGAGGTGCGCCACCATCAGCCGCTGATCGCGCGGATCATTGCCCAGACCGAGCGGCGGGTGCTGGCAGACGAAGCGGTGCCGGCCAGCGAGAAGCTTGTCAGCCTGTTCGGCCGCATACCGACGTTATAGTCTGGGGTAGCCGCGACGTCGATTACGGCCGCAAGTTCAATCTGGCCGCGGGCGAGAGCGGACCGATCCTCGATCTCGTCATTGAAGCCGGCAATCCGGCCGACAGCGAGCGATTCTTGGCCTTACTGGAGCGCCACATCGTCTATGGCGAGGCGCCGCTGCAGGCGGCACCGCAAGCGTGATCGACGGCGGCCGTTCGATAGCGTAATGCATCGATGTCGCTGAAGAGGGCTTCACTCTATGCCCATCGTCAACATTCCGCGCCTTTTCGATCTCATCCTTCGGGCAAATCGTCCAACCAGCAGGCGCCCTCGAGGTACGGCCGGGAAAAGATCTTTCCAATCTTTTCCCGAGTCTTGTTTTGATGGTATCGCATATACACGCGGCCATCGGTTCCAAGGTCGAGGATCTCGATCTTTCCTGTGTAATGGGACATGATGTATTTGAATGTCTTTTGGATGCCGCTGAGACGTTGGTTGATGCCGTGCGCAATCTCTAGCCCGCGGCGCAGTGGAACCTGAAAATGCGACGCGCCTTTCACCGGCCTGCCCTGAAAGAGGTAATATGGGCGGACACCCATGTGGTGACACTTGGCGAAGGTCGCAGCCAAGATCTCGGGATCATCGTTGACTTTCGCGAGGAGCACGGACTGGTTGAAGAATTGCACGCCCTGTGCGCGCAGAGAGCGAATGTTGCTCTCCGCATCGACCGAGATTTCACCGATGTGGTCGAAATGTGTGACAATCACCGCGGTCTTACCCGCTTCATGGATCCGTTGGAATAAAGCCGATAGAGCGGGATCCTCAAACCGCTTCGGCTCATACGCGACCGCTTTTGTGCCGAATCGAATTGACTCCAAGTGTGGGATCGGCAGTAGATGATCCAGGATTTTGTCGATCTTAGCGGTGCTGAGCACGAACGGGTCGCCTCCCGACAGCAGCACGTTCGTCATCTCGGGATGGTCGGCAATATAGCGCGCAACCTTGGCGAAATCAGGTGCAATTTCATCGGAGTCCTTGCCGACAATGCGTTTGCGAAAGCAAAAACGGCAATATGAAACGCAACGGTCCGTCACCAGCAACAACCCGGTTTGGGCATACTTGTGTTGAAGTCCGGGCACGACAGTGTTGTCGTACTCGCCGCTCGTATCCAGATTGCCGGGACTCTCGAACTCCTCAAGTGAGGGCTCCACAATATACCTAAGCTGGTCATAGTAACGACCGTTGGTGATCTGTTCACGGTAGAATTTTGCGACATGATAACGCGTGATGCTGTTGGCTTGTAGCTCGCCCGCGGTGACGACGCGCGTCCCTTCGATGAAATTCATGACCGTAGTTCGGGATCCCGGACCCGAGTTGGCGGGCGATGATTGGGGCGGGCAAACGCCAGTCGTTGCCGAGGTCGCCCGCGCGTTAGGATTGCGATAGCTCAGGCCCAGATCCGAATAGTCGACCGCGGTCGCCTCCGGATAACGTGTCTCCTGTGCATCAAACGGCTCTTGAATGCATTGGTCCCGCGGATGGGCCGCTTTCGTCGGGTTAGGCTCCACCAGAAGGCGGTGATGTTCCTCCGCCAACAGGAGCGACTCCGACCAGGCCCGCTGCCCGGAATCAACCGCCATCTGGCTTAACGCCTGTTGCAAATAACCCACAAGCCGCTCGACGGTACTCCGCTCATATAGCTGCGTCGCGTAGATGAGTCTCCCACGAATCGCCTCGCCGACCTCAGCAAGGTTAAGCGCAAGGTCATATTGCGCAACACGGTCGTCAACGCTGACATGTTCAAGTTCAAGCCCCGGCAGCTTAGCCAGCTCCGGGCCACTTTTTTGCCATTCAAGTATTACCTGGAAGATCGGTATGTGTGTTTTGGGCGGGCTGACGAGTTCGACCACTTGCTCAAACGGTAGCTCTTGGTTCGCCCGCGCCGCAAGCGCGGCGGCATTCACCCGTTCCAGCAATTTCTCCAGAGTCGGATCGCCCGACAAATCGATCCGCAATGCCAGACTGTTGACGAAGAGGCCGATCAACTGCGCGATCTCGGGGCGCGTACGGTTGGCGCTCGGCCAGCCGATGACCAGTTCCTTCTGACCCGACAATCGCGCAAGCACTAGCGCCCAGCCCGCCAGCAGAGTCACGAACAGCGTCGTCCCGTGATGCAGGCTCAGCGCCTTGAGTTGCGTTGTCAGCGGTTCATGCAACACGAACTCAACGTAACTGCCGCTGTAGTCCTGTTGCGTGGGGCGTGGTCGGTCTGTCGGCAGCTTCAGCACCGTTGGCGCGCCCGCCAGCGCCCGGCGCCAGTATTCCGACTGACGTTCCAATACCTCGTTCGCCAGCCAACGGCGCTGCCAAACCGCGTAGTCCGCATACTGCACCGGCAACGGCGTCAGCCGATCCATGCGGCCCTCCCGGGCCGCGGCATAGAGTTCGCTGAGTTCGCGTGTCAAGATCTTCCGCGACCAATCGTCCGAGACCATGGGGTGCATGCTGATCAGCAGCACGTGGTCGTCCACCGCCAGGCGCGCCAGCCGTCCGCGGATCAGCGGCCCGGCGTTGAGGTCGAATCCTGCCTGCGCTTCATGGCGCATCAGATCCGCGAGTGTCGCCCCCACATCCGATGCCGCCGTCAGGTCGTCTGGTTTCAGCGGCAGGTCGACGTCCGCCGGTCCGATCCGCTGGAACGGCTCGCCGTCATCCACCCCGAAGGTGGTGCGCAACACCTCATGACGCGTCACCAACCCGTCCAAGGCCGACTGCAGGGCCACCTCGTCCAGCTCGCCGCGAAGCCGAAGCCCGATCTGGATGTGACGGGCCTCGCTACCGCCCGCCAGACGCGAAACGAACCAAAGCCGCTGCTGGGGGAATGACAGCGGCACCCGCGACGGACGCGGCAAAGCTTCGATTGGCGGGACGGCACCCAACAGTGCCGCGTCCATCGCATTGACTTGGATCGTTCGGGCCAGTTTCATGTAGACCCCCTGGGCCGGAGACTGCGAGACCGCTATGATCGTAACGGATCCCTCGCCGTGTCCACGCAATAGGCGTGCCAACGAAGAGGTTGTGTGAGCAAGAGGGGAAAGCATGTGTCTCGTACTGCAACGGCGGAATACTTGCGCCTCAGTGTGTCAGGTTTTGAACATAGAAGTCTTCAACCGGACACGACTGGCCCAGAACGTCTATGACGACGGTCGCCTGCCGGAGATCGTGAATGCGAGGTCCGGTGAGCCGGCCTCCTCGCTCAGACCGAAGGTGGCGGTTGGCGAAGGCCTGGATAGAAGACAAAGCGCCCTAGCCGCTTCCACATCACGTGGTTACTGAAGCCCAGCATTAATGCACCTTTGGCTTGATTGACGATGATCCTGCTCGATCCGATTGGTCAAATGCGGATCGGTTTCAGGGTCCGCCGCGACCGATCCCGCAGGCGCGGGGTAGGGATGATGCACTCCGATCGGGCATGGCGCAAGCGCCTTCCGAAGAAGCGCTTTGCTGCCGCAAAGTCTCGGTGATTGCAAAGAAGAACTCGACTATGTCACCAACGCTGTCGATCGCACCGTAACAGATACAGCCTTTGGCCCCACACCCTGATGTAGGTTGCGGATTCCGACCTCGAGCCGGCGCCAATCCGATCAAAGACCGGCCAGTTTTTGGCACTGAACGTTACCTCCTGGTCGGCAAGTTTGGCATCCAATGCTCCGCGACAAACGGAGAGATTTTGAAGCCGGCAAAGAGAAGGCTGTCCATGAAACAATTGAGACAAACGCTGCGGCTTGCCGGCGGCGGGGCGAACTCCAGCGAGATTACGGTCGTATTTGGAATAGCGCGCAGTACGGCGCAGGATAATCCGCAGTGCTCCGCGGCGGTTGGATTGAACTGACCCTTGCCGGGCGGGGACTGACTGACGATGCATCTGAGCACATGCTGTTCAATCGCAACGGCGTCAAACCGTCAAACAGTGCGCGAGACGACGCACGGAACCGAACTGGGCCGCTTTCGGTCGAGCCTAAGAAGCCATGCGTCAGCCTTTTATACGGGGAGTATCGCGGGTCGCATCCCGGCGGTTACGGCTACAGCCGTTATGCGGCGCCGAAGCTCAGGTTGCGGCTGCAGGGGTGACCAGGAATCTCAGCGATTTCCCCGGCTAGCGCCTTGGCGAGCCTTGAAGTCGAAACGTAGCATCCTCGTGCCCAGCAAAATGAGAGTTTTGAATTAGCGGATCTGTACCCGGGCAGAGATCGCACAACGCGGAATCGTAGGACAGACATGAGTATCGAAGGCCGGGAGATGTGCTTCGTTCACTGCTAAGGCTTCAAGTGTGCGGCTTCCGCGTTTGGCGGCGATCAGTTCCAAGAGACACTCCACCGCCGCAAATGCGGGAGTCATCGTGTGAAAACGCGAAGGCAGTTCGGTGCGAACGCGGATTACAATTTCGGAAAGCTTGGCAATTGGAGATAGTTCGCTGTCGGTCAAAACGACTAGCTTCGCACCTCGCGAGACCGCGAACTCGGCGGTCTGCATTGTGTAGCGACTGTACGGGCTAACCGTAACGGCTAGCAAAACGTCTCGTGGACCGACATTCCGAACTGCATCATGAGCCGTGCCGCCTATTCTGTCGATCAATATTGTGGGCGAGCCTAGCAATGACCCGACATAGTGCATCTGATGGGCTGCAAGAAAACTTGAGCGGAGGCCGATGCAGAAAATGTGTCGAGACTCAATCATGAGATGGGCGGCTGCTGTCAGCACCGCAACGGCGGAGGGCTGCGCGAGGTCCATTAGATGGCCACGCAAGGCGTCGATCGTGTCGGCGATGTGCGTGTCATCGCCCTCGGCCTTTCGTCGCACCAGGAATCCCTCTGCGGGCCTCGCGAAGCTTTCCGGCCGGCACCTGATGCTGTCCGCGAATATATCCTTTAATTTGTCGAAACCATCGAAGCCGAGGCGCTTTGCAAGCCGCGTTAGTGTCGCTGGAGGCACTCCTGCTCGACGCGCCTGCTCCCTCATCGACAGCAGCGCCACCTCCGTCGAATGGTCGAGCAACCAACGTGCGGCGACCTTCATTTGCCGCGGGAGCAGCTCGTAGCGGTCCTTGAGAGCACTTGCGATGGGCAAATCCATTACGATACACCTCGTAGATCGAGTCGATAGGCGCTGAGAAGCAGCAAACTCGGTCATTTCTTTCTCAAACAGTTATAAACGCTCCCTCTTCGTCGAGGGACGTGCGACAATACGCGCTGCCTCGGCGCCGACTGGATCGGGCCCGCATGCGCTGCGCCGCTGCCGAGAGGCAACTCGATTGAGATCCCACAGCCGGTCGTAAGATCGATTACTGCATGTGGCGCGGTCCCGTCGCCTTGAGTTTCTGTCGCTGGATCAGCCGACCTGCCCACTAGCGCGGATGAGATCGGTCGCAAGCAGCAGGGTATTCCCGCGGTTCATTAGGTACCGCCAGGGTATAGGCACTAACTTGAAGGACTTATCATGACCACTGAACTCCGCGGGCATTGCTGACATTCCCGGTGACAAAATCATTGAAGCAAGTTGCGTGCCGTACTGGTTGCCGTCCGCGCTTCTCCACTCGTGCGGCCCGGCGTAGGAGACTCTTTGATCGGGTTTACGACGTTCTTGTCCGGTTTCGGACACCAGAATGTTTGCGGATAGGCACGAACAGAGGAGGGAATGAAAGGAACCTCCAAATAGGCAACAGCCGCGACCGGAACCGAACTTAATCCTCAGTCCGCGAGGACAACCGCAATGTCGCGCGAATGGGTCTGCTTCTCGCCGGCTTTCCGGTGAGTGTTCCGTGCACGATGACTGCTGTGCAGCTCGGCGACGGACGCGGCGGCCCGCACCATCAGGGTCGGCGAAATATCGCTTGCCGTGGAGGACGGGTGCGATCTCGCGGGTAATCCGAGGTTGCGGCCGCTCGTGCCGTTCTGTGAAGGTGCAAGAAGCAACTGATCGTCGTGGGAAGGACGGAAGAAAGAATGCTGAAAACCCCACGCTTGATCAGATGCAGACCTCGCCTTGGCCGGCATGGCCGCCTGGGGTGGAATTGTCTGAACAGAACAACGCCAATGAGTTCAGCCGGCCGGCGGTGACGGAGGCGTAAGGTGATCGCGTTGATCAGCAACGCCCGCGCGCGGCCGCCTCGGTAGTGCTGCGAAAGCGACAAGATGAGTAGGTCGCGCATAATGCGCTCGACTAGGATGGCTCTGCCTCGAAGGCGCTTTATGCGGCCTTGAGTGTGCGGCGCACCATTCCGCGGGCTTAAGTGGGCTGATAGTATCCTTTCAGCGACGATCATCTCTTACTTGGCGCCACCTGATCTGGTTCGGAGAGGTGAGTGGCCGCAGATTGTTCCTGTTCGCCAAGGGCCGGAAATGGTGTGACCGACCAATCGATTAAGTCGACGGCACGTTGAAGTATCTCCGCGATCTGAATTTGGCTGGGTGAAACGGCGATCACATGTCCGACACAATCTCGAAAATCGCCTTTCCTGACGATCGGCGTCTTGGATTCAGCATACAATTTGACCTCGGCGACGCCTGGTACGGCAGCCGCCCGACTGCCGCCACCGATCCATTCGAGGGTGCCATCGCGATCAGGAACCAGGAACCGCGCGGCCGCAGTCTGCGAATGTGTTCTGCGCAAATCCCATTCCTCGCCGATGACAAGCTTGATGTGCTCGGTCACGAGATCGACGCCGTAAGCTA